>NZ_JBQKGQ010000018.1:0-63136 GCF_052118705.1 Agathobacter sp. LCP21S3_B2
ATATAATAATAGATAAAATAATAAATAAAATAGTAGACAAAATAGTAGATAAAACAATAAATAAAATAGCATACAAAATAATCTACATAATAATGTATATTATATACAATAATATAAAAAATATAACGTTATATAAAACAATATATATTATATATAATAAAATAGATGAAAAAAGATAGTATATAATATAAAAATATAACTGTAATAATATATATAATATTATATATGATAATACATGTTATATTTAATATAAAAAATAATCTAATAAATAGTATAATGATTTGTATTGTAGAAAATAAAAGATTAAGTAAAATAGAAAGTGTAAGAACTTATAACATAAAATACAAAAATAAAAGTAAAACAAAAGGTAAAATGTAACATACAATAAAACATTTGAATAAATATATATAATAAAATATGATGATAAATATAATAAAAAATATTATAATAAAACATATAATAGAATTTATATTAAATAATAAATAATAAAATATAAAAATGAATACAAAAAGTTATATAAAATGTAAAAGGAATTGTTATATAAAAACTGATATACTAAAATGAAAAATCTCCCGGAACAGACTTCAGGTAACTCACATCTGATAATCGGGCTTTATCGAGTTTATTGTAATAGGTACTGTTCATGAGGCGGTTCTTATGACGATAATATGTAGCGCGTTTCATATTAAGAGCTTCCATTATGTCAGTATCGGAGCTTTCCTGAAGCATATACACTATATCCGAGAATCTATATTGATTGAAGGAATAAGGAGAATCATTATTTTCCTGATAAACCAGCTTTCGTTTTGCTCCGGCATTTCTTTTGGCCTTAACGTTAAATACATCAGGGTTCATGTTAAGTGAAAGACAGTTATCAGATGAAACCTGCATATCAATTCCCAGACTTGAGAGTATGTCCTGAAAGAAAAGGAAATCTGGATTTTGTTTTAAATCCTCAGCGCTGTTATCTGAGGAAGCTAACTTAAGGTTTAAGTGTCGGTAGCCTTTAAGTGCTTCATAGGTTAAAGAGCTATCTGTTTGATTTATTTTGCCTTTATAAGAGCCTGCCATGGGAATACCTCTGAATAAAAAGTTTTTAACTGTTCTTTAATGTCAATGTCAAAATAGTAACAGTTAGTATTTTCTGTCTATAGAGTATCATAATTAACAATGATACTCAAGCTGGAAATCATAACCATAGAAAACAAAAGAAAAAATTATCATAGAATAAATCGAATAGAATAAGCAAATTAACAAAAAGATAATTTTTAAAAACAAGAGGATTATCTTATAAAAAATTATAAAATAATCCTCAATAAAAACAGATTATCAGTAACAGAAAACTGGCAGTTGCCGTGAAGCTGCTCAACAGTTTTTTGTATACTTTTGGTTCCAAGACCATGACCTGTTTCAGTGGCAACAGGCATACCATTTATCATTTTTGGCCTGAATGCATATGGATTTTCTACCGATATTAGAAGCTTATCATTCTTTTTTGAAATTGAAAGACTGATGAACCTCTTGTCAGGTTCAAGTGCCATAACAGCATGCTGGGCATTTTCTAAAGCATTCTGTAGTATTGATGTCATGTCAATATCTGATATATCAAGCTTTGTAGGAGCTGATATGGAGTATTTAAAGTCAATGTTATTTGCAGCAAAGCTATCAGCATTCGACAGAAGAATAATATTTATAATGTCATTTGAACAGTAGCGTTTATTGACAGTTTTTTCAGAGGTTTTTACAACACTTCTGATATAGTCCAAGGCCTTATCATCTTCACCGTTTTCTATAAATGCAGCTATATTATTCAAGAAATGACGCATATCATGCCTGAGCAGGGATACATTTTTTTCGTTTCGCTGCATGCTTTCTATTTCCTTTTGAAACTGTGCCTGTTTAATCTGCATGAAATAATTCTGCGTTGAAATCTGCTGTTGACGCTCAAACTGTCTGCAGTAGACGATACAGAACACGAGATAACATATGCTCATTACAAAAGGAAAAAACTCTGATACAAGACGGTTTCCGTCATAAAGAAGACTTGTATAAACAGTAGTAGCATAGTCAAAAATATAATAGAAAAACGGCATTATACAAAATGGTATAAGCTCTATATCCGGTTTTGAGAAAACATTTGACAGGGCAGATGCAATATATCGGTAAACAACATGGTAAGTAACGAAAATGCCTGCAATATATGTCAGGTCTATAATCCATTGAGCACAGCCGAGTGATTCAGGGATGATTGAAATCCAGTTGTTAATCTGACAGCACAGATATGCTGTTGTGACTGCAAGCAGCGATTTTAAAAGACTCCTTTTGAATATGAATATCAGCAAAAGAAGTAATGGCAGATGTGTCAGCAGCGGATAGGCGTTTAAAACATGGGAAGAACTCTTTAACATAGAGCAAATCATGTGTAGAAGCAGATCCAGTATGCAAAAGCAGTTAACTATCCGAAAATTCTTTTTGTTATTTTTAATTCCTATAATGGCAGTTGTGACAAAAACTCCAAAGTATAGAGTAAGAATGTGTCTAATTATTTCTGTAATATAATTAATCATATAAACCCCTTATAAAAATCATTCCGGTTAGCAGTAAAATAAAATCAACAATTCGAAACAATGGCTGAAAGATGGCGGACTAACTATTCGCGAAACATATATGAAAAATATGTATCCTGAAAAGTCCTGCCAAGACCTCTTGCAATAGGAATCCGTGTACCTGATTTGGTTACGAGCTCTGTACCGGAGAAATGATCCACAGCAGGTATATAGACAATATAGCTACGATGGCATTTGAAAAATCCTTTTTCCAATGTAAGACTCTTCTCATAATAAGAAAGTGCGCCAATAGCTTCAGTTTTATCACCATTGGATAAAAAAATGATGACTTTTTTATTCTGGGCTTCAAGATATTCGATGTTGTGTAAATATATATTCTGATATCCAAAGGCTGAGTGGATTGTTATTGAATCCGCAGGTCGTGAAATCTCAGAAAGACATTTGTTTAAAAGCTTATATAGCTTGTATCTGTCTACAGGCTTAAGCAGGTAACCGCTGGCATCTACATCATAGGATTCGATGGCAAATTCAGGGGATGACGTCAGGAAAATAATTTTGGAGGTCAAATTATGCTCACGTATTTCTCTCGCTGCATCCATGCCGTTTAATAAAGGCATCATTATATCCAAAAGAATCATATCAGGGTTGTATTTATTGCAGTAATTAAGCAGCATATCACCATTGTCTATAGTTTTTACGGTGACGGGAACAGATGCTGTTTCTATCCAGTCATTAACAAGCTGATTGGTCTGTTCCAGGCATGCACTGTCATCATCACATATAATTATTTCAAACATATAAAAACCTCTTTAACATTAATATAGACATTATATATTGTTTTTGAAAAAGCGTAAACAGGTCTTTTTGCAATTCGCGCCTAAAAAGTTACATTTCACACCAGAGTACTAAAAAGTATAAGAAAATCCTGTATAATTGGTACTATAAATAACATTAATATATAATTTTTAGGAGGATAAAGCATGCAGGAGAGAAAAACTTGTGAAAGAATAAGAATCATTGCTGTAATCGGGATGATTTTTGTGCTGATCATGACGATTGCAGGCGGAAAAACACGGGTACAGGCAGCGGGTGCGGCATTAAGTGTATCGTCTGTTTCCGCAGAAAAAGGAGGAACGGTAACGGTCAATGTGTCATTGTCCAATAATCCGGGAATATATGGAATAAAGGTAAAGACCGAGTATGACAGCAGTGCGCTGCAGCTTAAGTCAATGTCTAATGGAAATGTATTTCCGGTAAGTGAGGCAATTTGCAACGAGGCAAAGGGGGTATATGTTGCAAATTCAAGCGATTTTAATAATGTGACTGGAAACGGCATACTTTTTATACTTGAATTTAAGGTATTGGATGGCGCTGATGCGGCTTCATGTAATGTTTTTGTTAAATTAGAAAAAGCGCAGAACGTTGATGGTGGCAAGATAGATGTATCCG
Source organism: Agathobacter sp. LCP21S3_B2 (assembly GCF_052118705.1). Lineage (NCBI taxonomy): Bacteria > Bacillati > Bacillota > Clostridia > Lachnospirales > Lachnospiraceae > Agathobacter > Agathobacter sp. LCP21S3_B2. The sequence goes on from NZ_JBQKGQ010000018.1 coordinate 4,017, forward strand.
GTGGAAGCGGAAAAGTGACTGTTGAAAAATGCATACATAATAAAAAGACACAGACAATAGCAGCAACCTGCGAGACAGAAGGGGAAACAAAGGTTGTATGTACAAAGTGTGGTGAGGTATTTGAGAAAAACAAAATTCCGGCTACAGGTCACAAAAATACAGAGATAAAAAACAAGGTTGATGCAACAACCACAACTGAAGGCTACACAGGAGATACATATTGTAAGGATTGTGGAAAGCTGATAGCTTCAGGAATCAAGATTGAAAAGCTTCCTTCAAAGTCTGATTCACCAAAATCAGATGAGAAAACAGAAGTGAAAAAACCGGACAACAATACAACAGCTACGGCAAAGAATACAGAAAAGAAGACAGAGAAGAAAACCTCTGATAGCAAAAAAACAAAGAGTAAGAAAACAAAAGAGAACACTGCAGAAGTAGCAAAGACATCTGAAAAAGCTACAGAAAAAGCTACTGAAAAGGCTTCAGAGACAGAGCTTGTCACAGAAACTGAAAGTGAGACAGAAATTACTGAGACAACAGAGCAGACGGAAAAGAAAGATACCATGAAGGATACTAAAAAAGAAGAGGTCAAAAAATCAAGCGGTGTGCCAAAGGCAGCGGCTGTCGTTGTGGTTATAGCAGTAATAGGAGCAATTGGCGCCGGACTTTATTTCTTTGTTATGAAGAAAACCGGCAGATGATAAAAGGAGAAGCGTATGAAAAAACGAATAATAAGCATGCTGCTTGTCGGTGCCATGCTTTTCACGTCAATTCCTATGACGGCAACGGCAAAGACGAGCGAGAGAAAATATGGTGATGTAAACGGAGACGGAGAGATAGATTTCATCGATGTTCTCACGTTAAAAAAGTATATTGCGGAAATTGAACCGAAGAATTATGTTCCGGAAAATGCAGATGTAAATGCTGATGGTACAGTAGATTTTATTGATTTGCTCTTTATTAAGAAATATATTGCAGAATATGATATACAACTTGGACCGGATGTATTGACAGTAAACTTCTACGACGGAGAAAGGTTAATCGATTCCCTCCAGGCAGAGAAGGGCTCTCCTCTGGGAGAGGTTCCGTCAGTAGCCAAATCCTCTAAGGAAAATGCTACGCTGCTTGGATACTATAAGGACAGTGCATGTACACAGCCATTCTATGCAGAGGATCCTGTGACTGAGAGTATGAATGTGTATGCCAAGTATCAGGAGCTTGAGAGTACAGAAGCACTCAACATAACATCATTTACACAGATGGATGCTGAACCTGATGTAACCTTTAACATTAAGCGCGTATCAGGGGAAAATGCACCTGAGAGTGCAGCCGTGCTTACTGTAAAGGATGGTTCTGCAGCGGTTAAGCTTGATATTGCGGATGCAGATAATGATGGTGTATACACAGTTAAGGCACCGGATGGATTTAACAAGGGCTGTTCATATGAACTGAATCTTGCAGACGGCTGGGTATTTGACGGAAAAGATGCAACAATAAGAACAGCGGCATTCTCTATAAAGATGGAGAAGGTTGAAAACCTTGAGATGTCTGAAGATATCAAATATGTCAAGGACACAGACAATATTGACTACAATATAAGCGGAACAAAGTATGGAAAATATACTGAGCTTTCAGACGATATTGTATCAGGAATGTCAGATAAGGACAGTGGAACGTTTGAATATGATAACGCAAACAAGCTGTCACAGGATGATATTATCTGTGTATATGTGGGAAAGGACCCAAGAGAGAGAAAGGGCGATGACGGAAAAGCTCTTTTAGATCCGGCGGTATATGTAAAGGTTTCAAATGTTGATGGTAAAAAGGTTACATTCGTTCCATTAGAGGATGAAGACCAGTCAAAGATGTACGAGGTACCTGACAACTTCCCAATAAAGGTAGCGGCAAAGCCGACAGCAGATAAGGGAACAGTAAGTCTTGACGAGCTTGATGCAGATATGTATAAGACAATGCTCGGTGAAGCTGACGGTACAAAGGCAAATGCCCTTGAAAAGGCAGGAAAGGGAGATTTCATCACACTTTATGAGTCACAGGATGCTCTCACATCAGAGGATGCAGCATACTATGCAAAGATTACGGATTACAACAGTGAGACTCATGAGATTACATATGAAAAGACAACACGCCAGGCAATTCTTGACAGTATGGATCTGAATGCTGATGTTGACCTTTCAGGTGATGATTATATCACAGACCAGGAAAAGAAAGAGATAGAGGACACTGTACTTTATCAGTTACAGCAGAGTGATTTCACAGCAGGCGCTGCAACTGCACTCAGCGATATGCTTGATAAGGCAGCGGTAGTTGATGAGGCTTCAGGTGAGGAAGCGCTTGCCACATGTGGACTTGAGGATGCTGAGGTTACTGATGAAAACGGTGAAGAAATCACACCTCTTGCACTTGCAAAATACAATATAGCAGGCAAGTTTGAGCTTTCAGATAAGGTTAACCTTTCTGTAGAGCTTATCACAAAGGGTGACCAGCTCCATTACAATAATGGTGTACAGCTTGCGGTTAATGTAAAAGCAGATTTTGCTGCAGAGACATCAGACGGCGGTAGTGTAAATGTACCATTAAGCGCAACATTTGTTCAGGAGGTAGTAATACAGCCGGGAGTAAGAGGAAGTATCGTAACAAAGAAGATACTGTTTATACCGGTGCCGATAGGTGTACAGGTAAACTCAACGGTAGATATAAAGAGCTATTCTGCATTCTCATTTAATGCACAGATTTACACAGTTGAGCCTGAGGAAAAGAGCACCTGGGAAAAGATTAAGGACCTCATAAATGACGATAAGCTTGTAGAAGGCTTAAAGGGTGCTGACAAGATAGCAAACGGTCTAAAGACAGTCGGCGATGTCATGACAAAGATAGAGGAGCTTCAGGAGAAAATAGATGAGGCTTCTGAGAAGAAGGAGCAGCTTGACGGCTACAGGGAGGATTTGAACAATCTCTGGACATTTGTTGAGGAAAATGACATAACCACCAAAGAAGCCTGGGCTGAGATGGGAAATAACCTTGACAAGTCAAATATTGCAGCCGATCTTCTTGACATGATGAACATGACAAATGAGACAGAGGCATATACAGAGTATCTTGAGTCAATGCAGGCACTCATGGACAGATACTCAGATACAGTACAGCAGGATACAAGCTGGATAGAGCTTGTAAACAAGGAGATAGCATCTGCAAAGGTCAATTTCTACGGACTTGTAATCGGTGTAGAGACCAACTTTATTGTACGCACTGATATGAGTATTGCGATTGGCTCTAACCTGGAGTATGAGGTTGGTAAGAGATACACCTTCTGGTTCAAGATTGGACTGTTTAGACCTGAGGCAGGAAACTCTTCTATGGATCTTATTGATGAGAGATTCAGGTTCCAGTTCTACTGCATGGGAAGAATTGGAGTAAAGACAGGCGTCAATGCAAGGCTTTATGTGGCAATCGGAAGTGGAAAGCTCGCATCAGTAGGCATAAGTGCAGAGATGGGACCATATGTGAAGCTGTACGGCTTCTTCGTATATGAATATGAGAAGATGAGACCGAAAAATACAGCATATGCAAGCACATCTGAGAGAATGGCAGGAGCACTCTTTATGGAGTTTGGACTGTATTTCAGCCTTGGATTTGATGCAAACGCACTGGGAAATTTGTTTTCATACAGCTATGATTTTATAAATTCAGAGATACCTCTGCTGACAGCAGGAAGGGCACGTTATTATTATAATAATGCATATTCACCTGAACCTGATGAGAAGGTAATAGTAAAGGATGAGGACGGCAACAGTACAAACGGAATTAGCATGAAAGCACCTGACACGGTATTTGCACTTTCATATATGGATTTAAATACAGGTATTCAGGGAAAGGAGCCTGTACGAACAGGAAACAATACTGTATCATATGATAAGTACAACGTAACGCTTTCAAACTCCCACTTTAAGTTCGATGAAGCTACAGGAAAGATTAGTGTTGAGGTGCCTGAGGGCGAGAGATACATGGAATGTGATATGATAATCACATATTTGGGCAACAAGCTGGCATTTTCTCAGTATGATATGACTGTAACAGTGCCACTCGTATGGACCAATCTCTCAACAGCAGAGCTCAGCGAATACTATACAGCCTCTGTCAGAGTGGGTAACGATGTCGACGGCTATCAGACAGTATGGAGCAAAAAGCTCATAAAGAACAAGAGCTTTGACCTTCCGACAGATGACGAAATAAAGGCACTTATAGGCTGGAATGATGACAAGTACGAGGTCGGAACAGGCTATGGAGATGTCCAGACAAAGGGCCAGACACTAATTGACAACAAGGTATTTGATTATAACGTAAATTATAAAAAGTATAAGGTAACTGTTAACGGAATCCAGAAGGAGGATGGCACAACAGAGAGCAGGGATTACTATGCAAGATTCGGAGAGACATTTGATTTCTCAGATCTGGCAGATACAAAGACCTGTGATAAGATAAATAATAAATATACAAAGTTTGCAAAGCTGACAACAAAGGCAACTGTAGTCGGAGGCAGCACATTCGACCTCACAGCAAAGATTAATTCAGCAATGGCTGCAACACTCAAGGATGGAGTTAGCGCAACAGCAAACTATGTGGACAACAGTGCAAAGATAACCTTTGTATTTACGGGAATTAAGCATGACGATTTATCTCAGACAATAGAGAAGGGTACAACACCTGATCTTACAGAGGTAGAGACAATCGTATCAGACGAGGGCATGGCAATCAAGGATATTTCACCTGAGTTTGGACGCGCAGATGCAGATACAACATATCAGGTTGTATGTGGAGAGCTCGTGGGACCGGAAGCAACTATCGAGTTTGACTGCAACGGTGGTAGTTCAGTGGCTCCTGTAAAGAAGGTTGAGGGAAGTCTGGTAGGAAAACTCCCTACACCGACAAGGGATGGATACACATTTGGCGGATGGTTTACAGACAATGGCACATTCAAGAAAGAATTTACAGAGAGAAAGATGCCATCAGGTACCACAAAGCTGTATGCAAAGTGGACAGCAAATGAGTACACTGTAACCTTTAAGGTAAATGGTGGTAACGAGCTAGAAGCTGATAAGCAGACAAAGAAGCTTACATTCGACAAGACCTATGGTGAGCTTCCAACACCTGAAAAGACCGGCTATGGCTTCAGAGGCTGGTTCACAGCGGCTGATGGTGGCGATGAGATTACTGCCGATACAGTTGTAAAGATCACCGCAAACCAGACATTGTACGCACACTGGGAGAAGCTTGTGGATATCAGCAAGGATGTATTTGACTTCGGAGAGGCTGAGACATTCACATATGAAAAGGGTGTTCAGAGGGAAGTTGAATATACCTTTAATGCAGACAAGCTGCCAGAGGAAAGTAAGCTTACAGCCGATGATTTCACATTTAAGTTTATGCGTCAGGGTGATTCGGATTATGTAGAAAAACCATTAAAGGCCGGCACATACAACGTGACAGTGGCACGAAAGGGTGACAATACCTATGCTAAGTTCGAGCAGACCTATGATGCAGTTATGACCATCAATAAGGCTGACAGAACGATTGAAGCAGACGGTGAGGTTGTGGATGCCGGATACACATATTTAAAGATTGACAAATCAAAGATTGATGATTTGGATGATAATGCTTTAGTAAGTTATGTTGTAAATAATACCGGCGGAGGAGAGTCGTATGTTTGTGTAAGCGGTACGGACTCAGATGTGATTGACAAGCTGTCTCCACAAACAGATTATACGGTTTATGTTAATATAACAAATGATGAGAACTACAATGATCTGACAAATGCGACATATATAGAAAATACCACAACAAAAGCTATACCATCAGAAACATGGGACAAACATGCAGACGAAAGCTGGTATAATAGCGAAGATACAACATTTACAATAAATACAGCAGCTCAGTTAGCAGGAGTGTCAAAAATTGTTTGCGATGGGAATAATATGTCAGGAAAGACAATTATCATTGATGCAGATATAGATATGTCTGAATACCTATGGATACCAATTGGCGCCTGGGGCAGTTTTAGAGGTACGATAAATGGAAATTATCATAAATTGACAGGACTTGTATCATCAGGCATGAGTTATGAGGGACTTGTTGGTTATGCATATAAAGCGGGTATTTATAATATTTATGTTGACAATTCTTACTTTGGCAATGGAAGCCATGTTGGTGGAATAGTTGGTAAGCTTGATAATGCAACTGTAAGCAATTGTGTAAGCCATGCGGTAGTTGATGGAAATAATCATATTGGTGGAATTGCCGGATACAGCGTATGGGGAGGAATATACAGAGCAGAGAATTTCGGAAGAGTGGTTGCCAATAACTATGTAGGAGGAATTGTAGGATGGAGCGATTGCACAAGGACTCAGAACTGTGTAAACTTTGGTTTAGTTTATGGCAAGGGAAATTCACAGTGCGGAGGAATTGTAGGTCACGCAGATCATAAGGACATAATATACAATTGCTACAATACAGGTACAGTATATACAACAGGAGGAGATTCACAAAGAGGAGCAATCCTTGGCTTTACAGAAAGTCATGGTATTTTTAAGAGAGATGAAGGCACAACAATGGATCAGTGCTATTATCTGTCAGGATGTGCAGGTTCAAAAGGAGCATATGGTAAAAATGGTGGTAAATATGGTATTAAAAGTCAGAAGACAGCATCATTCAATGGTCCTAATGAAGCAATGAACGATAATTGTGAAGCAGATACAAGAGGTAAGACGTTGTTAGAAAAGCTCAATGTTTGGACAAACAGAGTTGAAGGTCAGACAGTATGGGAAATCAAGGAGGGCAATGATTACCCAACCATCATTGGAATGCCATAATACGCAATTTACTAACCTGTTAGTAAAATTTATCCTCAGAGGCAGCCGCGTTTACGCGGCTGTCTATTTTATCAGTTGAAAATTGAAAAAGCAGTACAAATGGCATATAATTTTGCTTATATATGGAGTGATTGTGAATAGTTATAAAATACTAAATAATAACAGAGTTGGGAGATGAAATAAATGTGGGTAATATATGCCTTCGGCTCTGCACTTTTTGCAGGACTTACGTCAATTCTTGCAAAGTGTGGAATCAAAAAAACTGATTCAAATGTAGCAACTGCAATCAGGACAATAGTAGTTTTAATTTTTTCATGGATTTTGGTATTTGTGGTGGGAGCACAGGGGCAGATAACAGATGTATCTGTAAAGACATGGGTACTTCTGGTGATGTCAGGTGCTGCCACGGGAGCTTCATGGCTATGCTATTTCAGGGCACTTCAGATTGGTGATGTAAATAAGGTTGTGCCGATTGATAAGTCCGGCACGATTTTGACTATCATACTGGCGTTTATTTTTTTCAAGGAAGAAATCAGACCTGTTAAGTTTGTATGTGTTGTGTTTATTGCAATCGGCACATATATGATGATTACCAAAAAAGAAAATTCCGGGGAAAACCGGGACAAGTCACAGAGGTCTCATAGTTATCTGTTTTATGCGGTGCTGTCGGCTGTTTTTGCAAGTTTTACATCGATACTTGGAAAAATGGGTATGGAACAAATCAATTCAAACCTCGGTACGGCAATAAGGACCATTGTTGTGTTTATAATGGCATGGATTGTAGTGTTTGTCACAGGAAAACAGAATACGCTAAAGCAGATAGAGAAAAAGGAACTGTTTTTTATCTGTTTTTCGGGGCTGGCTACAGGTGGCTCATGGCTTTGCTACTATAAGGCGCTGCAGGACGGCCTGGCAAGCGTAGTGGTGCCGATAGACAAGCTGAGCATAGTTGTGACTATCGTATTTTCATACATAGTATTTAAGGAAAAGCTGACGATGAAATCCTTTGTGGGACTTATCCTTATTATTGCGGGAACACTGCTTATGCTGGTTTAAGGATTTTTTTGAAATAAAAGTGAAGAATAATAGCTATAAAAATATTAGAAAAATTTTATATTATAGGTAAAAATTTACAAAAATTAGTCGTTTTTATGCAAATGGTAACGTTTTCGGTATACAAAGTAAACATTTATTGAAAGAGCATAGAGATAATGCAAAAAGTGAATAGGATATAGATACTAATTGTATTTTACCCATCAATCCGCTATACTATAGCTAAGTATAGCGGATTGATACGTTTTGTGGAGGTTCATATGGCAAGCACTTTAAAACTGCCGGTAGGAATTGATAGTTTTGAAAAAATCAGAAGAAACAAATTTTATTATATTGACAAGACAAAGCTTATAGAGCAATTGGTTGAAACCGGTGGAGAGGTCACTCTTTTTACGAGGCCGCGCCGTTTCGGAAAAACTCTGAACATGAGTATGCTTAAAGCCTTTTTTGAAACCGGTGCGGATGAGTCATTGTTTGATGGCTTATATATTTCAAGCAACAAAGAGCTTTGTGACAAATATATGGGAAAGTACCCGGTTATTTTTCTGTCACTTAAGAGTGCTGAGGGACGTTCATTTGATGATGCAAGATATATGATTACTGAGCTCATTGGGAGGGAAGCAGAAAAATTTAAGTTTCTGGAGCATAGTGAGGCTCTTTCAGAAAACGATAAGGACAGGTATAGGGCTATCATTTCGCTGTGTGATGGCAAATATACGATGGATGAGCAGCTTCTTGTATCAAGTCTGCAGAGTCTGTCGCAGTTATTGTTTATACACTATGGTCAGAAGGCAGTTATCCTTATAGATGAGTACGACGTCCCTCTGGATAAGGCATTCCAGAATGGTTACTATAAAGAGATGGTTTCACTCATCAGAGGACTCTTTGGACAGGCGCTCAAAACTAATGAGTTTCTGCAGTTTGCCGTACTCACAGGATGTCTTCGTGTATCCAAGGAGAGTATTTTTACAGGTCTCAACAATTTTGAAATCAATTCCATTGTAGATATCGCCCATGATGAGCAGTTTGGTTTTACTGATGATGAGGTCAGGAAGCTACTTACGGATTATGACAGGGCTGAGCGTTACCTTGATGTAAAGGAGTGGTATGACGGCTATCATTTTGGTAATACCGATATTTATTGTCCTTGGGATGTAATCAATTTTGCCAAGAAGCTGGTTTTTGACCCATCAGCCAGGCCAAGTGCATTCTGGATTAACAGCAGTGGCAATGACATGGTGAAGCGCTTTGTGGACAAGGCAGACCAGACCACGAGAGATGAGATAGAAAAGCTCGTGGCAGGTGGATTTGTGGAGAAACAGCTCCGACTGGATCTGACCTATGATGAGATTGACAATACTATAGACAATCTGTGGAGCGTACTTTTTACAACAGGCTACCTGACTACGGCGGGTGAGGTCAGGCTGCCTGACAGCGAGAGCTATGCCTACAAGCTGGTGATTCCAAATAAAGAGGTGCGTGAAGTGTTTGTTCTCCAGATTCAGGAGTGGTTCAAGGCTGTTGTTGCAAAAAATGATGATACCATGAAGCTTTTATCTAGAGCTATCCTCGATAAAGATGAGAAGCAGATTGCAAGACAGCTTAACATCGTGATGAGCCGCATGATAAGTATACTTGATACCAAGGCTTCTGATGATATGAAAGAGAACTTCTATCACGGTCTGCTCCTCGGCCTGCTTCGCGGAAGCAATCCGGGCTGGCTTATTAAGTCAAATCGTGAGTCGGGAGACGGTTTCAGTGATATTTTAATCAAGCCAGAGGATCCGGATGCAGGCATCGTTATTGAAGTGAAATATGCAAAAGAGATGAAAAACCTTGATGCAGCGTGTGAGGCGGCTATGACGCAGATTAAGGAGAAGAGATATGATGAGGCTCTGCGCGATGAGGGCAGGTGCGATATTTTAGCATATGGCATTGCTTTTTGCAGGAAGAGATGCAGGGTTGTAGGAGAAAAAATAAATGATTAAAAACATAGTATTTGACATAGGAAACGTGCTTGTCAGATTCCAGCCGGACGAGGCAATGCGTGAGATTGGCATTGAAGAAAATAAAATAGCAGCTTTAGCCCATGCAACATATGAAAACCCTGTCTGGGTTGAGCTGGACCGTGGTGTAATTCCTGAGAACGAGATAATTGATGAGATGGTTAAGGTGGCTCCACAGTATGAGGCGGATATCAGGAGATTTTTCAAAGAGGGAAAGGCTTTTGTCGTAAAGGCATTCGACTATGCAGCAGACTGGATTGAGGAGTTAAAGAGCAGAGGCTATAAAGTGTATTTATTATCGAATTATCCAAAGGACTACTTCGAGCTTCATACGCACAGTGAACTTAGTTTTGTGTCACTTGTTGACGGCAAAGTCATTTCAGCTATGGTTGGGATGATAAAGCCTGATGCCGGTATCTATCAGTGCCTGTTTGATAAATACAATCTGAATCCGAAAGAATGCGTGTTCATAGATGACAGACCGGAGAATATCGAAGGTGGCAGAAGGCTTGGTATGGAGGGAATTGTGTTTAAAGACTATGAGACCGGAAAGAAAAAGCTGGAGCAGATGCTGTTGGATTAAAAGCTGATTGGCGGGTATCAAAGGGGCATCCGGATAGAAGGATATTGCAGCGGTTATAGAGTTTTACAACGGACTAACAGAACAGCCAGTGTTTCTGAAATAGAGAAACACTGGCTGTTTGTTTTTAATCATTTTTTATAGTTCAAGATTCATATAAATCTCATCACGTTCATCCTGCTCAATACCCAGATAATGCCGCATGACAGATTCTTCCCCTGGAATATCCAAAATCCACAACAAAATAATAGTAATTATAAAAAGCAAAAAATGTAACATTTTACTATAAAATGTTACATAATTCGGAAAAGCATGGACAAAGCTATTCCCTAGTGCATGGAGGTAGAAAATGCTCAAATTATCATTAAAGGAAGGGCAATATGTAAATATCGGAGACGATATCCGAATCGTGTTCGCGGGTGGAACAGGAAAGCACTGTCGATTACTGATAGATGCTCCCAAAGAACTGAATATCGCAAGATCCAACAACGAACCGGACCCAGCGAAGCGAAAAGATACATATTATCCCGAACCTGAGTTTTCCAGTGAAGCAAAGAAACAAATCAAGCAAATCATCTGGAATGAGAAAGAACGTCAGAAAAAGACGCAACAAATGGTTACTTTACAAGTGATGCTGGACTAGCAGGAAACGATGCTGAAAAGAATGTTAAAGTTGCCGTGGATACTGCAAAGAAGACAGATGGAAATGGATATTTGCAGCAGTTTGATGTTAATGGAAAGTTATCATTCAATCTTCATGTAGGAGCAGATTCTGCAACCGACAATAAAATAGCTGTAAAGATTGATTCTATGAGTGCAGCCGGAATTGGTGTTAAAAATCTCAAGGTTGATACAGAGGATGATGCAACAGCTGCAATCGATCGTATTTCAGAGGCAATCTCAAAAGTATCTTCACAGCGTTCATCACTCGGTGCTGTTCAGAACCGTCTTGAGCACACAATCAACAACCTCGACAACGTAGTTGAGAATACTACAACAGCTGAGTCTCGAATCCATAAACCCATTTTCCACGTAAGAACAGATACAGAAAAATCACGGAGCTGATACCCCAAGTCAATGGGTATGCCCAGAAAATCACTCGTATATCCGGGAGAATACGAACTGCCACAGTAATGTAGCTTACGCGAAACAGACACCAGTCACAGAGCATAACAATCATCGGAACGGATGCGTTACCTGATCCACGAAGTACTGCTGCGATGCAATGAGAAAACGCCAGCAGACAATAAAATAAAGCAATTGTTCTGGACTGCATGACTCCATAATGTACAACATCGGGATCTCTGTTAAACGCTGTGATCAGTACCGGTGCTGCCACATATATGATAATACCGATCAACTCTGCAATAGTAATCGAGCAGAAAACTCCAAATCTTGCTCCCTTTTTCGCCCGGTCATACTGTTTTGCACCCAGATTCTGACTGACAAAGGTTGTCAGAGCCATTGTAAAACAGGTCACCGGCAAAAAGGCGAATCCCTCTATCTTGGAGTAGGAGCCACATCCTGCCATCGCCATTTTTCCAAATGCATTTATATTTGACTGTACAAAGACGTTCGCGATCGCGATCACTGAATTCTGAAAACCGGATGGTACACCATTCTGGATGATCTGCTTCAGCATAGAACTGTCAAAACGAATCTCTCGCAATTCCAGACGGTATTCTTCTTCCACACGCAGCAGATGAACCATACAGAGCAGTGCACTGACAAACTGTGAAATTGCGGTTGCAAGTGCTGCTGATCCGACTCCCATGCCAAGACCTGCGATAAAGAAAATATCCAGAACGACATTGACACAGGAAGAAATAATCAGATATATCAGTGGATGGCGTCCATCACCGACCGACTGCAGAACTCCAACAAAGATATTGTACATGACAACACCCATAGACCCTGCAAAATATGTACGGAAATACACAATAGATTCCGGGAGCACGTCCGCAGGAGTTCCCATCAATACCAGGATCTTTGGTGCCAGAAACATTCCCAAAACTGTCAGCACAGCACCGGCCACAAGTCCAAATGCAACCGTTGTATGGATTGCCTTTTGCAGGCAGTCTCTTTTTTTGGCTCCGTAATATCGTGCAATAACAACACCTGCACCCATGGCAATGCCGTTAATAAAACCTATCATCAGAAAAATCAGATTTCCAGATGAACTGACTGCCGCCAGTGCATTACTTCCTAGAAAATTTCCTACGATCAGGGAATCAGCAGTATTATACAATTGCTGGAACAGATTTCCCAGAAACAATGGAATTGCAAAAAAAATGATCTTTTGGGAGATACTTCCCTCTGTCATTCTCAGACTCTTTTTCATATCAAAAATTACTCTTCTCTTTTCTGTGTTCTTTGAATCAATAGAGATGAAGGACTGCTCTTCGTGATAGTTGCCTCTCTACCTTATTATTTATACCATACCATGCATATGTTGCTGATGTCAATGTAAAGACTGCTTGTAGAGCTGGAATTTCCATCCTTTAATCACTATCCAAATAAATTCAAAATCCGTTTAGAATCAGTACTATATAATCGTCGCAAATTCCAGAAAATTAATAACACAGTATATAATATAAAATGCTTTTCCCGATATAATCAGGTAAGATTTATGATTTGAAATGAGGAAAAGTATGAACATATGACTTTATAGAATATGCGTATAATCATAAAAAATAGGGTTATAATACTTGCGTATAATCAAAAAATAAATTACAATGTGCGTATAATCATAAAAAATAGAACTAACATATATGCGCATAATCTGGAGGAGCCATGATATTAAAAAGAAAAATATATAAAAAAATGCTTTGAAAAAAGGGAACCTTTGGAAAGAAGTATGCATAATCAGGCAATGCTTTTGTTTCATCAGTATATGCTTGTTGGTGGGATGCCTATGCCTGTAGTGGCATTTATTGAAAGTAAAAAAGATTTTACAGAAGCGGATAAAGAAAAAAGGGACATTCTTAAAGTGTATCGGGAAGATATTATGAAGATAGATATGAGATATAGAAGCAAAGTTCTTGCAATCTATGACCAGATTCCGGGATTTCTTTCACAGCATGAAAAAAGAGTTGTATTCAAAAAGCTACAAGATGGTAGTTATGCAGACCAGTATGAGGAAACTTTTTTCTGGCTGTCGGATTCTATGATATCCAATGAGTGCTTTTTGTGTAATGATCCGAATGTTGGCTTATCATTGAATGAGACAAGAAGCTATGTAAAGTGTTATATGGGTGATACTGGACTTTTGGTAAGCCATGCATTTGATGAGAATGAATTACTTGAAGATGAAGTATATAAACAGATATTGGCAGGCAAATTACAGATTAGTGAAGGAATGCTTTATGAAAATGCAATAGCTCAGATGCTGGTGGCGAATGGACATAAGTTATATTTTTATACACACTATAATGAAAATAAGCACCGAAATGATATGGAAATTGATTTTATTATTTCGAATAATAGCAGATTAAAATATAAGATGTTTCCGATTGAAGTAAAGTCTGGAAAGCAATATAAAACAACCTCATTAAATAATTTCAGAGAAAAATACAAGGAGCGCATAGGGGAAAGTTATATTATTCATCCAAGAAATTTAATTGTAAAAGATGGAATTATATGCATTCCCCCATATATGACGATGAATATATAAAAATCTGACATATTTATTACAGAAATTATCTGATTAATGGTAATTCTGACATATGGCGCCATTTACTAAAGTAATCTAAAATTATATAAAATAAAAAGATTTTCTTGAAGCGTGTGGATATTTATGATATTTTAAAAATTAGAAGAATAGTCATATAAGTAGGAAAAACTTTTCTAGGAGGAATTATGATGGTGGAAACAAAAGAAATTTCGGAATTTACGCGGTCGAATCGCATTGCGATGCTGTCACATATCAGTACGGTAATGGTTATGGTGTTTTTTATGATATGGGAAAGCGTAAGAGGACAACTGTCTCCGGTATATATGACAATCGCTACGGTCGTTGGTGTCATACCTTTGATTGGCGAGGTGATTTGTTGGAAAGGTAATACGGAACATGCGATGATCAAACATCTGGTTTCCTATGGATTTGCAGTGTTTTACACAATATGTCTTTTTACCTCACCGACAAATCTGATTTATGTATTTGTAATTCCGATGATTTTTGTTGTCACCATTTACAGTGACACACGTTATCTTCTTCTGATTAATACAGGTACCATATTAGAGAGTATCATTGTTGTTGTGATCGGTGCGACAAAAGGCGGTTTTGGGTATCATGGAATCGAAGCAGCAGTTGTACAGATTGTTGTTATGATCATGGTTGGAGCGAATTCTGTTTTGACTACAAAAGTGATTCGCGAAAACACAAGAAAGAGATTTACAGAAGTGGCGCAGGCAAAAGCAGAGGCTGAAAATCTTCTGGAAAGAAATGAGAAACTTGATCAGCAGCTTTCCGGCAATATTGCAGATATCAATGTACGTTTCGAAAAGCTGACAGCGGCATCTAAGACAACGACTGAGGCAATGCAGGAAGTATCTGCAGGTGCTACTGATACCGCAGAACATGTGCAGAATCAGTTGGAACAGACACATGCAATTCAGGATAAGGTGGATGAAGTTGCAGTCGCTGTGGAAGAAATCGGAAACAGCATGACGCTTACTCTGAAAGCGTTAGCGGAAGGCAAACAGGATATCGAGCACCTGGCATCGGAAGTTGAAGCTTCTGTTGATAATGGAACCGAGGTTACAGAAAAACTGGAAAATCTGAACAAGTATATGGATGAAATGAATTCCATTGTAGAACTGATTGGAGGAATTACGAACCAAACAAGTCTTCTTGCATTGAATGCGAGCATTGAAGCAGCCCGTGCCGGAGAGGCAGGAAGGGGATTTTCTGTCGTTGCAACAGAAATTTCCGGTATGGCAACGAGAACCAAAGAAGCAACCGTACATATTACAGAGTTGATCAGCAACGTGTCCAATGCAATCATGGAGGTGGTCGGTGTTGTCTCCAATATGATAAATGGAATTAACGAAGAGAAGACTGGTGCATCAAATGCAGAAGAAAGCTTTGAAAGTATCGAGGACAATACGCGGGCAATTCAGAAAAATGCAGATACTCTTTCAAGAAGCATTTCCGAGTTGCAGAATGCAAATAAGGAAATTATAGATTCCATTCAGACAATCTCAGCGATTTCCCAGCAGGTATCGGCGCACGCAGGCGAGACGATGCAGGCAGAGAAAGAAAATTTGAATGTAATGCAGGATGTAAGTGCAATTATGCAGAAGCTGGCAACACTGGCTGCCCATTCATAAAGGAAAAGAAAGGCCCGTATCCGTTATGGAAATGAGCCTTGAAGAATTGTAATCCTTAGATTTTACAAGAAAAATCTCTCCAGTTTTGTTTTAAAAAATTGAATCAATGGACCATTGAAGCAGGCATTTATAATTGTACCAATCCCTACTACCGACCAGATACCTGCCCCAGATGCAATGGCAAATATGATTCCGATAATCACAACAACAACATCTGAAAGAACCCTTGCTTTATGGAATGGAATTTTCTGATGTGTCAGTTTCTCGATTATAATTGCGACGCTGTCATATGGAGCGATTCCCATATTTGCGACCATATATAATGCCACTCCCATAGATGCCATCAGCTGAGCAAGTAGCAGTGCAATGATACGCAGTGGCAGATTCATCTGAATCTGCACTACATCATTCGCTACATAACAAATAAAATCTGCAATATATCCGACAAATACCATATTGATAATGGTACCCGCACCAATGCAGGATCTTGCCTGAAAGAATACAACTACAAGAATGATCGCATTGACAAGCAGCTGCCACGTTCCAAAGCTCCATCCGATAAACCCACTGATTCCAAGATTCATTGCACTGAATGGATCCACACCAAATTGTGAAAGTCGTAAGAAAGATACACATAATCCTATGAACAATATTCCCAGTACCATTCCGATGATTCTTTTTGTCTTCGTCATTTTCTATCTTACCTCCTGAACTTTTTTGCCTTTCAGCATATATATTCTAGATTCAAAATCGGTACAAGGAGTCACATTCCCTGGCACTTCACCAGCTGTCACATCGGATGTGATCAATCCATAATTCATCAATTCGTCTCCGTAATTTTCTGTATGGTTCCATACATTTTCATAAATCATATCCGGGTTCAATCCCTGTAATCTGACACGGCTATACGGCTGATTCACTCCATTTAAAACACGATAGTAGCCTACGATTGCAAGCGTGCGGTCTTCATTTGTCACCATCCATACCGTCTCATTTCCTTCGAATGGACTTTTCAGACGATAAAATGTTCCAAACTGTAACACTTCCCGGTATTCTTTCATAAATGTGATCTGTTCTTTTACTTCTTTGATCTCTTCTTCTGTCAATTTGTTGAGATCCAGTTCGTATCCAAAAGTTCCAAAGTATGCTACATTCGCTCTTGTATGTAATGGGGTATTGCGAAATACCTGGTGATTCGGGACAACAGACACATGGCTTCCCATACTGCTGAGCGGATAACACATAGAAGTTCCATACTGAATCTTCAGACGCTCAATTGCATCTGAATCATCACTTGTCCATCCCTGTGGTGCATAATACAGCATTCCAGGGTCAAATCTTCCGCCACCGCTGGCGCAGGATTCGAATAATACTTCTGGAAACTCATTTGTCAAACGTTCATACAGATCATATACACCTAAAATATAACGATGGAACACTTCTCCCTGTCTGTCTGAAGGAAGTTTGCTGCTGTAGCATTCTGTAATGCTTCGGTTCATATCCCATTTAATATATGAGATTTTCGACTCCGATAATAACTTTGCCATCATTCCGTAAATATGATCTACTACTTCTTTTCTTGAAAAATCGAGTACATACTGGTATCTGCCGTGTGATGTATTTCTTCCCGGTGTCTGTAAGATCCAGTCTGGATGTGCTCGATAAAGATCAGAGTCTTTATTTACCATCTCCGGCTCAAACCAAAGACCGAATTTTAATCCCAGTGCTTCAATTCTTTCTGACAGGCCCTTGATACCATTTGGCAGAAGCTCTTTATTTGCCACCCAATCACCAAGACCGGCTCTGTCATTTCTTCTTGCGCCAAACCATCCGTCATCTAAGACAAACAGTTCTACTCCACATTCTTTTGCTTTCCTTGCAATCTCTACAAGGCGATCTTCTGTAAAGTCAAAATAAGTTGCTTCCCAGTTGTTATTTAAAATCGGTCTTGCCTTATCACGCCAGTACCCTCTTGCGAGT
Source organism: Agathobacter sp. LCP21S3_B2 (assembly GCF_052118705.1). Classification (NCBI taxonomy): domain Bacteria; kingdom Bacillati; phylum Bacillota; class Clostridia; order Lachnospirales; family Lachnospiraceae; genus Agathobacter; species Agathobacter sp. LCP21S3_B2. The sequence goes on from NZ_JBQKGQ010000018.1 coordinate 21,851, forward strand.
CTCTTAGCATACAGCTTCTGGAACGTCTGACTCATGCCATTTAATCCATTTTCACTGTAAACCAGAACTGCTTCCGGTGTCTGAAAGCTTTCTCCCGGTTCTAATTTCCAATCGAATCCTTCCGGATTGATCCCGGCTGTAATTCGTGTCACATCATGTGTATCTACCTCTGCCTGCATACGGAAATTTCCACTGTATACAAGGCTTATTCCGATTGCTTCTCCTGCATTTTCATCTGTGTTGTGACGTTTTAAAGCAAGGAACGGATTATGTTCGTGAGAAGAATTTCCACGCATGCTGTCGATAGCTGTTATGCCTTGCTCCAATGTTCGATTCTTTATATAGCGCTCTCTGGACCACGCACCGGACAACTGCATCCATTCATAATCCTTATCCGGAAGATCCAGGCTTAAGCTCATCATATTTAATACATGCAGATTTTTCTCACCATCATTTTCAATATAAGCACTTCTTGCAATTGCACTATATTCATCAAAAATCGTATATAAAAGCGCCAGTTTTGCACCAGTCAAAGCGTCTTTAAGGAAGATGCGCAATGTCTGCGCTTCCTCCTCGGACTCTGTGTAAGTTGCCGGCAATCCGGAGAGTTTCGGTTTTCCGGCAATAATCTCATAGCTGTCATATTGGAACTCACTGATCCTGCTGCCATTTTCTTGCAACAATTCAATTGCCGGGTGTCTGTAGTCTGTCGTACCGTAAACAGGATATTCCTGTCGGATATGTTCCAATGAAAAAGTACGATCCCATTCAAATATATATGATGTCATTGGGCGTCCACATTTTTCAACCAGATAAGAAAAATCTGCTTTATCATGAAGACGTTTTCCAAAATATAATTGTCCCAGATGTTCATTTTCTAATACACATAAGATATAACTGATTTTTTCATTGTATAAATGGAAAGTTTTCGTTTCCTTGTGAAAAATAATCTGTCTCATATACTACCTCTTTTACAATTGAATTGTTGTCTCTTAAGCTGTCTGCTTTTTCGCATGCATTTCATTTACTTTTCTTGTGATTTCTTCCATCTTCTCACCTTTTAAAGTGTAGTATTTTTTGTAAATACCAAAGCTGGCAAATGCAAGAATGATTGGAATTACTATCATTAACACGCGAATACCCATTACGGTTGCTGCGCTCTGCGTTACCGCTTTTGCGTTGTATCCTACAATCTGAAGACCAATTCCTGTTAATCCACCTGCTGCTGCCATAGCTGCCTTCATAAGGAATGTCTGTGCAGAGCATGTTACACTTTCATTTCGTACACCAAATTTCACTTCTCCATAGTCGATAACATCTGCCATACAGCATGTTGTTACTCCAAGTGAAAGACCTGATCCAAAGAAAAGAAGTGCACAACATACAATAACTAACACTTTGTTCTGTGGTGCTACATATCCTGCTGCACCGAGCAGTACAAATCCAACAATCGGAAGTCCGCATGCAAATGCGTATACTTTTTCACGGCTAATTTTTTCTGCGATTTTCGGGAAGAATAAAAGTCCTGCCATCTCAGCAATAATCGCAAATCCAAAAATAGAATACAGATATTCATCATGGCATACACATTTGAAATAATATACAGCAAAGCTTTTTGCAAGCTGTGTACAAAGGTTAAATGTCAAAAGTAGTCCGATAAATGCAAGTAGCTGATCATTTTTCACAATTACTTGAAATGCCTGTTTCAGACTTGTCTTTTCCGATGATACCCCTAATGTTGATTCCTCTTTTACATTAAATACAGTAATACCGATTGTAGCGATGAAAATAACTGCGATAATGATTGCGAAAAGTGTATATCCTTTTTCTGCGTAGAGATTGCTCTCGCCTGCAACTTTGTTCAGGTAATTGATAATGTAAAGTCCAAATGTTGCTACTGAAAATCCTGCAAGACTTGCGAAAAATCTTGGAATTACGGATACTTTCTCACGTTCGTGAGGATCATTTGTCAAGTTCGGAAGCCATGACCAGTAAGGGACATCCATGATTGTATAAGTCATTCCATATAAGATGTACATAACGGATACATATACGTACAATGCTGTTCCTGACAGGTTAAAACTGTGGAATAACAAAACAAATACAACTGAATTTACCAGTGTTCCGATTACAAGCCAGATTCTGAATTTACCAAAACGTGTATGTGTATTGTCAACAACCATTCCCATCATCGGGTCATTGATCGCATCCCATATTCTTGCTACAAAAAACAGTATGCCGACAAATGCCGGTGCCAGATACAATGTATCTGTAAAATAAAGCATTAAAAATGCTCCTACTAAATTGCAAATTGCATCTTTACCGATTGCTCCAATTCCAAAACATAATTTTTCTCTTGTAGACGCATATTTATATTGCGGATTTTTCTGAGTTTCATTTTGATTCTCCATGATTCTCCTCCTCTAACACTCATTTGTTTATTTGTTGTTTAAGTGAAGAAACCTGTGCACTTGTTCCTTATGTTTGTTGATACAAGTATAGCGTACAAAAAAAGCATCCGTTATACCTTTTTGTTAAGATTTATATCTCAAATGTTAGGTATCAGATGCTTTTTTAACATTTTATCTATTCTTTTTCGATGTTTCCTACATAAATTGTTTTATGCTTCTTGTATTCTTTCAGTTCATTTTGTGCACGGATCAATCGTTCTCGGGCATCCTTTCTGTTGTCATTACGATATTGGGTCGGCGTTATTCCCACTTTCTGCTTGAATACTTTACCGAAAGCAAGGGAATTACGATAGCCGCAGGAAACTGCAATTTCCTCCACAGACAGATTTGTAAGTGCGAGCTGCTCCTTTCCTCTGGAAATTCGAAATTCCGTCAAAAAATTTTTCGGAGAGATTCCAAGACTGTTCATAAATATTGTATATAAATAGCTTCGATTTAGTGCCAAATAATTTGCTATATCTTCCACTGTGATTTTCTGTGAATAGTAATTCTTTATATAGGCAATTGCTTCCTGTACATGTATGCTTTCTTTTGTATCATTCGAATATTGCTGAATTTCAATCCCACGAGCCAGTACTGAGAAAAACTGATAGAGCTTCCCCTGGAGATAGTAAAGATTTTCTGCAGTTGAACGCGTATGATGAAGCATTTCAAATACAATTTCTTTCAGTTCTTCTCCATATTCACACTCGCATGTAAGCTGACGACTGTTCAGTCCGAGATCTCTGACAAATCTTTGTGCCTCCGTACCACCAAATCCTACCCAAAGGTAAGACCATGGGTCCGTTTTATCTGCCTGATAAAAGGTAAGGCTTTCCGGTTCAATCAGAAAGGCCTGTCCTTCTTTCAGCTGATACTTCGTTTCACCTACCTGATAGATACCTTTGCCCTTCATTACATAATGCAAAATATAATTGGGTCTTGCGGCCGGTCCATAGCTATGTAATGGCTTGCATTCTGCAAATCCGCAGAAACACAAATGAAAATCTTTAAACTTTGGTTTTAATAGCTGTAATACGTAAGAATCTTCCATAATCTGTATCCTCTCTTAATTCTGTTTACGTGCTTTCCAGTCATGCTTATTTTTGCTGTTACTCACTCAGCAATAGTTAGTTCAACCGTTTTCCTTATTCTATCACAGTATCGTGTTATTATTCCATCAGTTTTCAAACCAAGTATTAAAATGTAACTCCCTTTTTACAAAAGTATGTCTAATGGATAATCCCTTATAATTATTCGCTTTTGTTAAAATAAAACTTGGCAAAGAACTTGACAAGTGTACTTGGCAATGTTATGCTTGGATTGCAAATAAAACTTGGCAAAGGAGATTGGATTATGGAAAGAAAAGAAATTTTAAAAAGAGCACAGGATGAAAATTTGGATGAAAGAGAACTTCAAGTAAAAGATAAGTCTATGACGTGGTCATATATTGTTATGGTGATTATGGCATCTGTATTTTCATTTATTCGATCAGAACAAGGTTTACCTATGATGGATTTATGTGCAACTGTTAGTGGTTCGGTGTGTGCAGCAATGACATATCGATTTATTAAGACAAGAAATATAGAACATTTGATTATATCAGTTATTATGTTTGCAATAATGATTATGGCAATTGTTAGATTTTGCATGGGGCACTAATTATGAATGATTCACTTGAATTGAAAAATAATATTAAAGAAGTTCGCACTGAAAAAAAATTATCACAGGCTGCCTTGGCTGATTTGGTAGGTGTATCTCGTAATACAATTAGTTCGATTGAGACGGGGCAATTTAATCCTACTGCAAAGCTAGCATTATTATTGTGTGTTGCTTTGGAAAAGAAATTTGAAGATTTGTTTTATTTTTAGAAAAATTTTGTCAGAAATGGTTGTTTTTTTACAATAAAGAGAACAATAACTTCAAGTTAGTAGGTGTATCGCCATGCCGACACTCACAAGCTTGCGCTTGTTCGTTGTTGCGGCGTTCGCCGTATGCATCTGAACTCGAATATGTCTGCCTGTGAGCAAGCTTCCGTCAGCCAATTCGGTTCATCTGCGCATGGCTCATTGCTACGCGCAAAATTCCAGTTTGCAGAACTGACTCAAAAGAGCTCGAAGGAGCTCTTTTTCCTTTTTTATAATAGTATCATTATGGTATAATAGAGACATTAGAATCGCAATTTGTAAAGGAGAACTTTATGAAAAGGATAAAGCGCACTCAGTAAAGAAGCAACTGTCAGATTATATGGGGCTTATTTTTGAGATTATGCATCGGTTTTTGGAAAAAGCAGAAATTATCATTATTATATTTTCTCAAAATGGGATTAACGGACGGCTGATTCAGGCACAGTAGCGTGGCGAAGACGATGAAGTAATGAAAAATAGTGAAAAAATAGTGTAATTTTAGTGGAAAAACAATTCGCAAAACGTTATAATATATGGATGAAATGGAGGTGGAACATGTGATTAAAGTTACTCTGACAAATGAAATTTTAAAAAGAATATCGGAAATAGACGAAAAACGTTTTTCACTTAGTTCGATAGAAATGCCACCTGTTACAAAAAACAGGCTAAGAAAAAACTCCAAGAAAAAAAGCTCCTATGCTTCTAATAAGATTGAAGGAAATCCATTGACTGAAAAACAGGCAAATGAAGCTATTGATAGTGATCCGCACAAACATTTTTTAAAGCCGGAACAGGAAGTGCGAAATTACTTTTTGGCCTTAAATGTTTTAGAAGAAAAGCTGAAAAAGAAGGAACGTTTTTCAAAAGAAATGATTTTAGAAGTGCAGGCAATGGTTGAAAAAGGTGCTTCAAAAGAAAAGATAGGCCTAAGAGGCCCTATGCCACCAGGGATGCTATTTGCAGTATATGATTCCGAGACAGGCGCAGCGGAATATATTCCGCCAGAGTACATTGATATTCCGGATTTACTGGAAGAGCTTGTTGAATATGTAAATACTACAGATGACCATCCGCTGATTATCGCTGCTATAGTTCATTATCAATTGGTTACCATTCATCCTTTTGAAGATGGAAATGGCAGAACCGCCAGATTAATGTCAGGATATATCCTTGATTATTATGGATATGGTTTTAATGGAATAGGTTCTTTGGAAGAATATTTTGCCTATGACCCAGATGAGTATTATGCATCACTGCAAATGGGATTACCGGCATTGTATTATTCCGGACGAGAAAATCCTCCTCATCCGGAAATTTGGATCAATTATTTTTTAAGAATGATGGTATTGTATTCTAAAAAAGTATACGAATTATCAAAAGAATCCGAGAACGATGAGTTAGATGGAAGCCTGTCCTACTTAAATGCAAAAGAAAAGGAATTCTTAGCCTTTCTGTTAAAAAAGCGATTATATGAGTTTACACCAATTGAAGTAAGCAAAATGCTTGGTGTAACCAACAAAACGATTATTAATAGATGTGCAAAGCTGGTAAATAATGGTTTGTTAATTCCAATCATTGTCAAGTCACGGATCCGATCCTATCGGTTAAGTGATTTTTCTAAGACAAAAGAGAAAAAGATTTTGAAAAAAATATCATAATAGATGCATGAGATGTACAAAGACAAATGATAAAGAAAATAAGAAACCGGTAGTCCATCAGTATCTTTCCCGTGTAAAGGATTGGCTATGTTTGATTGATGCCCACATCGTGGGTGAACTCTTTTTCCTTTTTCATAATAGTATCATTATGGTATAATAGAGACATCAAAATCGGAAGTTATAAAGGAGGCATTATCATGGGTCTATTTGATAAGTTGAAAGGAAAAAAAGAAACAGTAGATTGGAGCAACGCATATACTGCTACTCCTAAATTCTACGGAAAACCAGACGGTACGCTTTTTGGTGCAATCGCATTAACAGAGGGAACAGAAACGGTTTTACCTAAAACACCGCAGAATGAATATAGAGTAGACGGTAAAGTTGTATCTGAATGGAAATTAGTACTTGTTAGTACAACAAAAGATACGATTATCGGAGATGCAGATTATTTTACAGCGTTAAATGATGTTGAAAAATATGCTCTCGATTCAAAGAAAGATAGCGTTTTAGTTAAGGGACTGTCATTAAGTGAATTGGAAAGTTTAAGGGGATAAACATTTTAATCAATTCAAGTTTATAAAATTAAGAAAATGGAATTTAAGGAGGAGTACGTAAATGAAATTAGCAGATTTAGCAACAGGCTCTGATTGGATAGTGTGGATTGTCTTTGCGATATTTGCTGTGCTTTCTATTATTTTGCTTTCTGGACATGGAAGCTGGTTCATTTCTGGATATAATACAGCTTCAAATGAAGAAAAGGAAAAATATGATGAAAAGAAGTTATGCAGAACAATGGGAATTGGAATGTCTATTATAGCAATTCTTGCATTAACTATGTGCTTGTTTGAAAATATTTTGCCTGCATTTTTTGTATATATTGCATTGGGGATTATTTTGGTTGATGTCGTGGTAATTACCATTTTGGGAAACACACTATGCAGAAAGTAATAACTTCCAGCTTGCAGAATTAAGAAAATAGGAATATACGGAGAATAAATGGAAGATAATAAATCAACGACTGTCAAGAAAACGGTAAAATCAGGAATAACTTTTGGAAGTGCATTAGCTATGGTTATTAGTTATACAACGTGGAAGTCTGTCGGCTGGGCGATTTTTCATGGATTACTTAGTTGGGCGTATGTCATATATTTTCTTTTGCGTTACTAACTTCCAATTTTAGAAGAGGACTTATAATGAATAAATTTGATGTAATTAAAAAATATATTGATGAGTTTGATTATTACGGATTACTTGTTAGTTGTGCACCAAATGATGAATTTGATAGTTATTCACACAAGTTTGCAGATGTTATCTCAGAGAATTGCACAGTTGAGGAGATTGCAAGAATTATTGCTGAAACAATGGATAAAGCTTTTGCAGAAGAAATAAATCCAGAAAAGTTTATGGAAACAGCGAGATTGATTCGTACGGAATTATATGGAGAGGGCTAGTAAAATTTCATCTATGTAACGAACTCGACAGATTAGCATTTGTAGGGATGACAGAATCACAATTTATGAAATGATGTATGAATTAACATCTCTTTCAAACATACGAATTGTTTGCAAGAGAAGGCTTTAATAAAATTACTATGAAGGAGTAAGTTATGACATTAGAAACTGAGAGATTAATACTTCGTCCCTGGAAAGAGGATGATGCAGAGAGTTTATATAAATATGCAAAAAATCCAGAGGTGGGGCCTATAGCAGGATGGCCAGTACATACAAGTGTAGAGAATAGCAGAGAAATCATCAAAAGTGTTTTGGCAGCAGATGAAACATATGCAGTGTGTTTAAGAGAAGATAATGTTGCAATTGGAAGTATCGGATTGATTACGCCAGCGCAGTCGCACACAAAAGCAGCTGATGATGAAATAGAAATTGGATATTGGATAGGTGTTCCATACTGGGGGCAGGGCTTGATTCCCGAAGCGGTTCGAGCTTTACAGAAGCATGCTTTTTTAGATTTGGGTTGTAGTGCTATGTGGTGCGGATATTATGACGGAAATGAAAAATCAAAACGCTGTCAGGAAAAATGTGGATTCAAATATCATCATACGGAAGAAAATAAACCCTGTGCACTTATGGGAGATTTTAGAACGGAGCACTTTACTTATCTTACAAAAGAACAGTGGTCTGATACTCAGGATAAAGTAAATTTTATGGAGGTAAAGAACTGTGAAAAAGCACTATTGGTAATTGACATGCAAAATGTATGTGTTGGAGAAAAACATGCAAGGTTCTTTCAATATAATAATAGTGATTTACTTCATGAGGTTAATAAGGTTATTGATGCTAATGAAAACAACTTGGTTATTTATATAAAAAATGTAATGAAGAAGAATCTGATAAATAAGTTTGCACCATTTCATGCATATGAAGGAACAGAAGATGTTGATTTTGCTAAAGAATTGCATATAGTATCTGATAATATATTCATAAAATATAAAGGTAATGCATTTACTAATTCTGGACTTGATATATTGCTGAAAAAACACAATATTGAATATGTTGAAGTTGTGGGTGTAGATGGTGGGGCTTGTGTTGCACTGACAGCATTAGGTGCTATAAAAAATGGATATAAAGTAATCGTGAATGAAGCTGCAATCGGAACAATGTATAAGAAAAACAAGAATAAGTACTTTAAAAAGTTACATGAAGTAGGTGCAGAATTTGTATAGAACAATTTTTGTTGACAGAATTGAAAAATCCTGATTTGTGTAATAAACATTATGGTCAGCGAATGCTCTTGATTACTTATGAGATTTCAAAAAAGTTATATCCTAACAAGCCGTTGTATCTGGAAATTCGTACATGGAATATCAGAGCGGTAAAGTGCTATCAAAAGCAGGATTTAGGATTGATGGACAAGCTTATGAGTTGACAACAGGAATTGGTATCGGAACATTTTATCGAATGATAAGAGAATAGGAAACAGCACATGAAATATGATAAGATAGTGGAAGCAATTTTCATAGAACGTCCCAATCGTTTTATTGCGCGGGTAAAGATTGACGGAGCGGAAGAGGTAGAATTGGTTCATGTAAAGAATACGGGCCGTTGTCGTGAATTACTGCTGCCAGGGGCGGAAGTGATTTTGGAAGATTGCATAGAAAAGAATCCAAATCGAAAGACACGTTATGATTTGATTGCGGTTAAAAAGAATGGGATGTGGGTTAACATTGATTCCCAGGCGCCGAATAAAGTGGTAAAAGAATGGCTGATCAAACAGAGGTATGATTGTATTAAACCAGAGTATGCCTTTGGAAACAGCCGGATGGATTTCTATATGGAAAAAGGAAAGCAAAAATATCTAATGGAAGTTAAAGGCTGCACCCTTGATATAGACGGAGTTGGATATTTTCCGGATGCCCCGACGGAAAGAGGAGTTAAGCATTTACGGGAACTTGCAGCTGCGTGCGGACAAGGATATAAATGCTTGATTGCATTTGTGATTCAAATGGAGGAAATCAGTGAAGTCAGGCCGAATACGGCAATACATCCCGAATTTGGCATTGCACTGCAAGAGGCAAAGGACGCAGGTGTTGAGGTGCTTTCCCTGAAATGTCATGTTGGGATGGATAGGTTGGAAATCATAGGAGAAAATGAGCCTTGAGGGCAAGGCTCTAAGGGAGAGAGAAATCTATGATACGAGAAATTGAGAATAGAAGAAGTATAAGAAAATATAAGCCAGATGAGATCGAAAGAAAGTTAATTGAAGAGATCATATACAGTGCTTCCCTTGCACCATCTGCTAAAAACAGGCAGCCTTGGAAATGAAAAGCGAATTGTTGAAATATGTGATTCGCTGTCCATAGGTGCAGCGATTGAAAATATGATTCTGACAGCAACAGGGTATGGATTAGGTACTTTGTGGATTGCAAATACTTGTTTTGCCTATAATGAGCTGATGGATTTTATCGGAACAGACAGCCAGTTGACAGGAATTGTTGCGGTTGGCTTTGCCGACGAAGCTCCGGACAAAAGACCGAGGAAACCATTCGAAGAAATCGTTGAGTACAGATAGGTAAATCTGAATTGACCAAACTGAAGGTGAAGAATGATTCTTGTCTAAAGGGCAAGAAGATGGGGATTAGAAAGTGTTTTTTACAAGGAGGTGATTAGGTGAATGATCAATTCATACAAGGAGTAATATTTGATTGGGATAAAATTGATAAGGATAGTTATCTGAAGGGAATCAGGGCTTTTAAGGAAGTTGAAAAACTTGATTTCAATAAACCAATCACCTTTTTTGTTGGAGAAAATGGCAGTGGTAAATCAACTTTGTTGGAAGCACTTGCCGTAGCACATGGTTTTAATCCTGAGGGAGGAACAAAGAATTATGTTTTTTCTACGCATGATACACATTCAGAGTTGTGTGATGCGATAAGAATTGTCAAAGGCTATCGGAAGGAAAAGTGGGGATATTTTCTTAGGGCAGAAAGCTTTTATAATGTTGCAACGCAGGAAGAAGAATATGCAGATATTACACATCCTTCCGCTAAATATCATGAAAAATCACATGGAGAGAGTTTTCTCGCATTAGCACAGAATAATATGAATCCAAATGGCTTGTATCTTTTTGACGAGCCGGAAGCTGCATTATCGCCGCAGAGACAGCTTACATTGTTGATGCAAATATACAGATGTGCAAAAGAGGGAGCACAGTTTATTATAGTTACGCATTCGCCAATTTTGTTAGGAATACCAGATGCAGATATCTATTGTTTTGATAATGGACGCATACATCTGTGCGAATATGAGGATACAGAGAGTTACCAGGTAACAGAAATGTTTATAAATAATAGGCAGATGCTGTTGGATAGATTACTAACAGATTAGATAATAAAGAAATAGATAAAGAGAGAATTGTTCAAAGGGTTCATTCGAACTTTGGAGAAGCAGGACGGCTTAACCTGCGAGTTCGATGCCGGGATTTGGAGCAGTCTTGTACAGGAAGTGATTGTGAAATCCAAGGACGATATAAGATTCATGTTCAAGAACGGATTTGAAGTAAGAGTATAGAAATAGGATTTGATGGAACTCGGGCAGTGAAATACTGGGGTGGTTTATGTGGAAAAAATGTAGGCGATATGATATGATAAACGATAAGATGCCCCATGAAAAAAATTTTGATGGATTAATTTGATATTTTGTAAAAAGAGTAAAAACAAAATAGGAGTGAAATTTTGATGAATATTGAAAAAAATTTGAGAGGTGGAAAGTTTAATCGTCTTCTTGAAAAAGCTATGGTTGATGTAAAAAATAAGACAAACCTAAACAGATTGGAACTGGAAGTTGTTTATTTGCTATCTCATTATGATGATATAACAACATTGACGGATATATGTCGGTACACGCAGATGAATAAAGGTCATATGTCTACTACTTTAGAGAATCTTGTTAAACAAGGATACATTGTATGCAAAAGAGATGATAAAGATCGTAGATATGTTATATATGAGCTGACTGATGCGTCGGAACATCTTTGTCAGGAAATGGAGATTCTCTGGGCAGAGTTAACCGCCAAGGTGGTGGAAGGAATTGATGAAAGTTCTTTGGCGGTATTTAACCGGGTGTCTGAGCAGATTAGTCATAATATAGACAGATTGTTGGAGAATGACTAGGAATTGTTACACCGAGTAATCGGTGTGCAATTTTTTTATTTCTTTTGAAAAAATGGGTTGACATAGGTTTTTTATGTGCTATAATCCTTTTTAAACAAACAGTTTGGAAACAAACTGTTTATATATGCTTCATATGAAGCATATATTTTTTACAAAATAAGTAGCACTCAATACAAGAGAGTGCTAACAATAAAGGAAAGAGGTAATGATTATGCAGTTAAAACCATTAGGAGAGCGTGTTGTTTTAAAACAGCAGGAAGCAGAAGAAAAAACCCAGTCCGGAATTATATTACCGGATAGTGCAAAAGAAAAGCCACAGACAGCTGTTGTCATTGCAGTAGGACCTGGAAGTGAAAAGAATGGAAAGAAAACAGAAATGCAGGTAAAAGAAGGCGACCGTGTGATTTATTCTCAGTATTCCGGTACAGATGTTAAGTTGGAGGATGAGGAATATATCATCGTAAATCAGTCCGATATTATTGCAATTGTGGAGTAGTAAAATAAAAATACAGTTATTTTATATGTAGAAAGAAGGAATTAACATGGCAAAGGAAATTTTGTTTGATATCGATGCAAGAAAAAAGATGGAAGCAGGCGTTGATAAGCTGGCAGATACAGTAAAGGTGACAATCGGACCTAAGGGACGTAACGTTGTATTGGATAAATCTTACGGAACTCCTTTGATTACGAACGATGGTGTTACGATTGCAAAGGAGATTGAACTGGAAGATCCTTATGAGAATATGGGTGCACAACTTGTGAAAGAGGTCGCAACCAAAACGAATGACATTGCAGGAGACGGCACGACAACGGCAACTGTTTTGGCACAGGCTCTAGTAGGCGAGGGTATGAAAAATATAGCAGCAGGTGCAAATCCAATTATTTTGCGAAAAGGAATGAAGAAAGCAGCAGATACAACTATTGAAGCACTGGTTAAAATGAGCAAGCCTGTAACCGGAAAAGATCACATTGCAAAGGTTGCTGCAATATCTGCAGGTAATGATGAAGTCGGAACAATGATTGCCGATGCAATGGAAAAGGTTGGAGAGAATGGCGTCATCACAATAGAAGAATCAAAGACGATGCAGACAGAGATAGAGGTTGTAGAGGGAATGCAGTTTGACAACGGTTATTTATCTGCTTACATGTGTGATGATAAAGAAAAGATGATAGCTAATATGAATCATCCATACATTTTGATTACGGACAAAAAGATATCTAATATAAAGGATATTCTTCCTATATTGGAGCAGGTAATGCAGCAGGGAAGAGAAATGCTGATTATTGCAGATGACGTAGAGGGTGAAGCACTTACAACACTAATCGTAAACAGGTTGAGAGGCACACTCAAGGTCGTAGCTGTAAAGGCACCGGGGTATGGTGATGGTCGTAAGGAGATGTTAAAGGATATTGCAATTCTGACAGGGGGACAGGCAGTACTCGATGACCTTGGCATGCAATTAAAGGATATCACAGTTGATATGCTTGGACAGACTAAATCAGTTAAAGTAACAAAGGAACATACAACCATCGTGGATGGCGAGGGCAAGAAACAGGACATTGAAGAAAGAATCGCAATGATTAAGAGACAGGCTGCAGATGCTTCTGAGTACGACAGGGATAAGCTGGTAGACCGGATGGCTAAGCTCGGCGGTGGTGTTGCAGTTATTAAGATTGGAGCCGCAACTGAAACAGAGATGAAGGAAGCTAAGTATCGTATAGAGGATGCATTAAATGCCACTAGGGCTGCTGTGTCAGAGGGTATCATTAGTGGCGGTGGCTCTGCTTATGTTCACGCACAAAAGGCGGTATATGACATGATATCAAGCATGGAGGGTGATGAGAGAACAGGAGCAGAGATTGTAGCCAAGGCATTAGAGGCTCCGCTTCGTGCCATTGCTGAAAATGCAGGCTTAGAGGGTGCTGTCATCATCAATAAGGTAAAGGAGTCAGATGAGGGCATAGGCTTTGATGCAGTTTCTGAACAGTACGTCAATATGGTCGATGCAGGAATTATTGATCCTGTCAAGGTTACAAGAAGTGCACTTTCCAATGCGATTAGTGTGTCATCAACCTTATTAACAACGGAAGCTGCTGTGGCAAATATTAAGGAAACAGCACCTGCAATGCCGGCACAACCGGAAATGGGCTATTAAAATAATCCATTCTCTTTTACGAAGGGAAGTGACAGTCTGTTGCTTCCCTTATTTTAAATAAAGGAGGAGTAATATGGCAGAAACTTTAGGAAATACAGATATTATAAAGCTGTCCAACGAATTGATATACCAAAGGCACTTGTTTAACCGGGAGCATAGAAAAGATGTCTTTATGAAAATGAGTATCCCGGAATACATTGCATTACAATATATTGCAATGGAGGAGACATCCGACATTTATGCAGGACGAGTCTATCTGAAGGATTTAGCGGACAAGCTTCAGATGACGATGCGACAGATTTCTAAAATGGTAGAAAAGCTACGAGACGTAGGATATGTATTATGGTCTCATGACGGTAACGGCAGTGAGGGCACCTATGTTACAATTACTGAAAGCGGACGAAGCCTGTTAAGGGCGCAGGAAGAAACACTTAAGAAGTATTACGGGAAGGTGTTCGAAAAGTTTGGAAAGGATAATTTGATTCAGTTACTACAGCTTATGAAGCAGTTGGAAACTATTATGAGCAGTGAGGTGGAGAATCTGGAGGTGAATAGAGATGACAACGGAGCAGATGAATGATTATTTTGAAGAATTGGAAGCAGTTTGTCTGAAAAATGATAACATTGCTCCGCGGTTATTTGAAGAATATGGCGTAAACAAAGGGCTTAGAGATGAAAATGGGAAAGGTGTCCTTACAGGACTTACCAACATATCAAAAATAGTGTCTTCAAAAATTGTTGATAATCAGAAGATTCCCTGCGATGGGGAATTGTGGTACCGGGGCTATCGAGTGGAAGATTTGATTCATTGTTTAGGACAAAATGAGTTTGGATTTGAAAAAATAGCATATCTTCTTTTGATGGGAAAACTGCCTGATGAAAGAGAGAAGGAAGACTTCGATAGAATTATTGGAGAGTGTAGGACATTGCCAACCAATTTTACAAGGGATGTCATTATGAAAGCACCTTCGGAGGATGTCATGAATTCCATGACCCGGAGTATTCTTACCCTGGCATCTTATGATAAAAAGGTAAAAGAACCAAGTGTCAGCAATTCGCTGCGTCAGTGCATCCAGCTCATCAGTGAGTTCCCATTGTTGGCAGTATATGGATATAATGCTTACAATCATTATGAAAAAAATGAGAGTATGTATATTCATCATCCCGATAAACAGCTTTCCACCGCGGAAAATCTATTGATGCTTCTGCGACCAGACAGGAAATATACCCTTACAGAGGCAAAGGTTTTAGATACGGCACTCATTTTGCATATGGAACATGGAGGAGGTAATAATTCTACATTTACCACAAGAGTCGTTACGTCATCCGGGTCTGACACTTATTCTACGATGGCAGCAGCAATGTGTTCGCTAAAAGGACCAAAACACGGAGGCGCCAACATTAAGGTAATGGAAATGATGGATGATATTAGGGCGCATATAAAGGATTATTCAGATAAGGATGAGATAGAAGCATACTTAAGAAGGATTGTTGATAAAGATGCATTTGACCAAAAGGGCTTAATCTATGGAATGGGACATGCAGTATATTCTATTTCTGATCCGAGGGAGCGAGTATTTAAAGATTATGTAAAACAACTGGCAGAGGAAAAGAAAAGGCAAAAAGATCTTGAATTGTATGAAAACATAGAGATGCTTGCTCCAAAGATCATAGCAGATAAAAGACATATCTATAAAGGTGTCAGTCCCAATGTAGATTTTTACAGTGGATTTGTCTACGATATGCTGGGTATACCGGTAGAACTTTATACAGCCATGTTTGCAGTAGCTAGAATCGTAGGTTGGAGTGCACACAGAATAGAAGAGATGATTTGCACGGATAAAATCATCAGACCAGCATATATGAGTATTATGGAAGAAAAAAGACTCAGTTAGAGAGCTTTCTAACCAAGATTTCAGATGGTGTAATAATAAAATAATGCGTCAGCATATACATAAAATTAAAGAGCAGCAGACCATGTTCAAAGTGGTTTAAGAATGTAGAAACTAAAAACGGTAAGGACTGCAGGCTATGGCTTGCAGCCTTGCTCTCATAATGGAGGTAATGCGTATGCAGAAGAAAATGATTGAAGAAGGTAAGAAGAGAACTTAAAGAGGGATATCCATATGCTTATGTATGGAATCGTGAAGAAGAGTTCGGTGAGATTGGCTCTATTCAAATTAAAATGGAGCAGGGTGGCCTTGTAAGGGTTGCATAATGGAATAATCGATTTGACGGCACTCAGGCAGAAATGCTTGGGTGCTTTTTTACTGGTAAAATTACGGGTTGAGTGATATAATATAATTTAGTAGTTTTGTAACCATTTTGAGAGGTAAAACATTGTAAACAAGGAACAATCCCGTATTCATATAGTGTGGCTTTTATTGGCATCCGGGATAGATCTGGATGCTTTTTTGATTGGAGGGATTTGATGGGATGTGTATGTCCGAAATGTAAATCGAATAATATAATTCCCATAATGTATGGGTATCCAACGCACGATGCTTTTAAAGAGGCTGAAAAAGGAAATATCAAGCTTGGTGGCTGTGAAGTTTTTATCGGTGGCGGTCAACCAGATCGATTCTGCAAGGATTGTGAAACAGAATGGTGTGTAGAGAATTTCCTTGTAGAAGATATAGTAAAGATTAGATTTCGCTATTGGTCTAATTGGGGATATTATGATCCTGAATCAATGGAGGAAGACCAATGGGCATTTGAAGTATTCCCGGATGGAACAGTTAAGTATTTTGCTTATCCTAGAGCAAGCAGGAGAGTTCTTGATAAAGAAGTAGTTCATATTGAAATCGAAAAGGTTATGGATTTTTATCAGAATGTAATATGGCTCTATCGTCCGTGGACAGAAATAGAAGAATGCAGAGTTTGTGATGGTTGCAGTTATGAATTGACCATTACATATAAAGATAACAGAAAGAAGAAATTGACAGGTGATTTGGGTGGAGGTGCTCAGACTGCGTTAGCGGCAGCGGGCATTAAGCTTTTTGGTGGAGTTTCAGGAGATGCGGATAAAGCAGTAGAAGCTTTTATCAATGATGCGCTTGATTATAATCCGGATGTGAAGTGTTCTAACCATGAGAACAACAATGGGGAAGGACATACATGTGGTGAGCATGGATGCGGAAGCCATAGCTGTCATTAAGAAAAATATATAAATACACCAGTGAAATAATACAGATTGGTGCAGTTCTCTTAGATGAAGGATTCAACAGAAAACGAGGTATTAAAGATGATAAAAATTATATCAGACAGTACATGTGATCTGTCACAGGAAGTTTTAGAAAGATACGATATAGATATTATTCCGCTTCATATTGTAAAAGGAGATGAAGAACTGGAGGATGGACCGCAGATAGACATTCACGCATTGTATGAGTGGGCTGATAAAAATAAGACTACACCAAAGACTTCAGCTCCATCTATAGAAACAGCAATGAATGTAATGCGGCCATATATTGATGAAGGCAGGGAAATCATATGCTTTTCCATATCAAGTGAGATGTCGACATCAATCAACGTGATCAGAATGGCGGCAGAAGAACTTGATGCAGAAGATAAAGTTACGGTGATAGATTCAAGAAATCTGTCCACAGGAATAGGCCTGCTTGTTGTTGAGGCGGCAGTTATGGCAGCAGATGGGAAATCCCGTGAGGAGATAAAAACCGGAATTGATGAACTGATTCCGAAGGTAAGAGCGAGCTTTGTTGTAGATACACTTGTGTACCTTTACAGAGGTGGCAGATGCAATGCTGTTTCTGCGCTTATAGGAGGAGCATTGGCACTTCATCCCATGATCGTTGTAAAGGATGGAAAAATGGATGCAAGCAGGAAATATAGAGGTAAGATCGGTAAAGTCATAAAGAATTATGCAAAAGATCTGGAAGAGGACTTGAAAAACGCAATACCGGATCGGGTATTTATTACACATTCGGAATGTGATGCTAAGACAGTTGAAGAGGTAAGAGATTACATAGCCTCTCTTGGCATTTTTAAGGAAATAATAGAGACAAGAGCAGGTGGTGTGATTTCATCACATTGTGGGCCTGGCACACTCGGAGTGTTATTTATTGCAAAATAATGGAGTTTCATATGGTAAGTACTTTGAAGCTGCTCGGAAGCCGCTTTTTCCTTATCCGCATCGTACCGACCGTTCGTGATAACAACATAGATTTTGGCGTCAACGCATCAGAACCTTATTATTCCATGTACCGGATAAAGAAAAATATAAACATTTTATAAATTATTAGCACTCACTATTGACGAGTGCTAATAATAGGTGTATAACATAGTCAAGAACAAAGGAAAGGAACAAAAAGCAAAGGCTTTGAGTTCTTGAAACATCCCGGTTCCAAAGAAACAGGTTGACACAGATTTTATAGATTAAGAAGGAGAGATGACTTATGTTGATGCCTAGTATTTTGGGAGAAAACTTATTTAACGATGATTGGATGGATTTTTCATTTCCTGATGTTGACAAGGTGCTTTATGGTAAACACGCAAAGAACGTTATGAAGACTGATGTCAAGGAAACAGACAATAGCTACGAAGTAGATATAGATCTTCCGGGATTCAAGAAGGATGAGATTGAGGCTAAGCTGGAGAATGGTTACTTAACTATCAGCGCAGCTAAAGGACTTGACAAGGAAGAAAAGGATGGCAAGTATATCCGCAAGGAGCGCTATTCCGGTGCTATGAGCAGGTCTTTCTATGTAGGTGATGAGCTGAAACAGGAAGATATCAAGGCAAAGTATGAGGATGGTATTCTTAAACTTTCAGTTCCGAAGAAGGAGCAAAAGAAAGTTGAGACCACAAAGCATATTGCTATTGAAGGATAAAGTCACCGGATGGTAATAATAATTGTAATTTACCAATAAATCCGCTATACTATAGCTAAGTATAGCGGATTTATTATATTTATAAAGACGATGCAAAGTTATTTCAGCTATGGTTGGGGTGATTAAGCCTGATGCCGATATCTATCAGTGAATGTTTGATATGTTCTGAGTATAACGTTGCCGTAACAATTAATTGGAGAAATAAGATAATGTCAAAAGATGAATATTTAATTACAGATGCCCCGTTAAAGGCGCTGACTGTTTTTGCAATGCCTATGATTTTGGGCAGCTTTTTTCAACAAGTATATAATATGGCTGATTCAATCATTGTTGGCCAGTTTGTAGGCTCCTCTGCACTTGCGGCAGTTGGAGCCTGTGCTGCGCTTACGAATGTGTTCATTTGTATAGCACTGGGAGCCGGTGTAGGAGCCGGTGTACTTGTGAGCCGCTATTTCGGCGCCAGGGATTACGGCAAAATGAAAACAATAGTATCAACATCACTGATTAGTTTTCTGGTTTTAAGCGTACTTCTGGGTGTCTTTGGCTTTTTCTTTTCACATTCAATGATGAGCTTGCTACAGACACCTGCAGATATACTGGATGAGGCAGTGCTGTATCTTAGGGTTTATTTTGTGGGATTTCCCTTTTTGTTTATGTACAACATACTTTCAACGATGTTTACATCGATTGGCGAGTCAAGGATTCCGTTGGGGCTTTTGATATTTTCCTCTGTGTTAAATATATTTATGGATCTTTGGATGGTGGCAGGCCTGGACTTGGGAGTGTTCGGTGCAGCACTTGCAACTCTAATTGCTCAGGGAATATCTGCAGTGTTTTCACTTTTGATTTTCTTTAGCAGGATGCGCCGGTATAAAAGTCGCTTTGAATGGTTTGACAGGAATGAGCTTCATTCCATGCTTCGGATTGCTGTGCCTTCGGTTCTCCAGCAGTCTACGGTGTCAATTGGCATGATGATAGTACAGGCAGTTGTGAATCCATTCGGTACACAGGCGCTTGCAGGATATTCGGCAACGATGAGGGTAGAGAATGTATTTTCACTGATATTTGTATCCATTGGAAATGCAGTTTCTCCGTTTGTTTCCCAG
Organism: Agathobacter sp. LCP21S3_B2; assembly: GCF_052118705.1. Lineage (NCBI taxonomy): Bacteria > Bacillati > Bacillota > Clostridia > Lachnospirales > Lachnospiraceae > Agathobacter > Agathobacter sp. LCP21S3_B2. The sequence continues at coordinate 41,604 of NZ_JBQKGQ010000018.1, forward strand.
AATCTCGGAGCAAAGAAGACAGAACGTATCAAAAAAGGCTATCACGCTGCGCTGGTGTTAGACCTGTGTTTTGCAGTGCTTGCTTTTATAGTAATTGAAACACTGCATACTCAGATTTCCTCATTATTCCTGGGTAAAGACGGAACGGCCCTGGCATATCAGGTATCCGGAGATTATATGAGATGGCTTGGCTTCTTTTTCATTTTCATGGGTATCAAGATGGCCACCGATGGTGTGCTTCGTGGACTTGGCATCATGCGTCCGTTTCTCACTGCAAATATGGTAAACCTGGCAATCCGCCTCTCGGTTGCCTTAATCTGCGCGCCGCGTTTCGGTATTGCATTTGTCTGGCTTGCTGTACCGGCCGGCTGGTTTGCCAATTTTCTGATTTCCTATGTGGCTCTCAGAAAATCCTGGCCGGCAGAGTAGAAGGTACTGCTTAGATTACAGTGTGATAAGTAACGAAGAATTTGCTAAATAAGGAATATTCCTTTTGCTTGAAGGTAATTGATGAAGTTGAGGCGATTATTAAGAAGAAGGAGCCTGCAATGGCGTAACTATTATTAGCAAAAATAAAACGTAAATTCTTGCATAACTCCATAGTATATGTTACGATTTTACTGTTGTTAAGACGAATCTAAAGGATGATGCTTGCACGCACCATCCTTTTTAAATACAGGAGTAGTAAATGGATATCAAAAGACAGGAAAGAGCGCCGATTTATGAGGCTCTTGAGGAGTTTAAGAAGAAGAGAGTGGTGCCGTTTGACGTGCCGGGACACAAGAGAGGCAGGGGAAATCCTGAGCTGGTGCATCTGCTCGGAGAAAAGTGTGTAGGGCTTGATGTCAATTCAATGAAGCCGCTTGACAATTTGTGCCATCCGGTTTCGGTAATCAGAGAAGCGGAGGAGCTTGCGGCGGATGCCTTTGGAGCGGCAAATGCTTTTCTTATGGTAGGAGGCACCACCTCTGCGGTGCAGGCCATGATTTTGTCCACCTGCAAGGCAGGAGACAAGATTATACTTCCGAGAAATGTTCATAAAAGTGCTCTTAATGCACTCGTGCTCTGCGGAGCGATACCGGTTTATGTCAATCCGCAGACGAATGCAAAGCTTGGTATTTCGCTTGGAATGGAGATTGACCAGGTGGCGAGGGCTATCGAGGAAAATCCGGATGCAAAGGCTGTGCTTGTAAACAATCCGACGTATTACGGAATCTGTTCTGACCTTAAGTCGATAGTTGCGCTGGCTCATTCGAAGGGAATCAAGGTGCTCACGGATGAGGCACATGGTACACATCTTTATTTTGGAAAGGGGCTTCCGATATCAGGAATGGCAGCCGGGGCAGACATGTCTGCGGTATCGATGCATAAATCGGGAGGAAGCCTGACACAGAGCTCGATTCTGCTCACCGGAAGGGATGTGAATGCTGATTATGTGAGGCAGATTATCAACCTCACCCAGACCACGAGCGCATCGTATCTGCTATTGTCAAGCCTTGATATATCAAGAAGAAATTTAGCACTCAGAGGCGAGGAATCCTTTGCCAAGGTGGCGCAGATGTCGGAGTATGCAAGGCAGGAGATTAATTCCATAGGCGGCTATTATGCGTATGGGCGTGACCTTGTAAATGGCACGAGCATATATGATTATGATGTGACAAAGCTGTCCATCTATACGCTCGATATAGGGCTTGCCGGAATAGAGGTATATGATCTGCTGCGTGATGAGTATGATATCCAGATAGAGTTTGGAGATATCTGTAATATACTTGCGTATATATCAATTGGTGACAGAATACAGGATATAGAGAGGCTTGTAGGTGCGTTGGAGGATATCAAGCGCCTTTACAGCAAGGACAAGACCGGACTTTTGTCGGGAGAGTACATAAATCCAAAGGTGGCGGTATCGCCGCAGGAGGCGTTTTATTCGCAGAAGAAATCAGTGCGCATTATGGACGCGGTAGGCGCTGTAAGTGGTGAGTTTGTCATGTGTTATCCACCGGGAATCCCGATTCTTGCACCGGGAGAGCTTATCACAAAAGAGATTGCGCAATACATTGTCTACGCAAAGGAAAAGGGCTGTTCAATGCAGGGAACAGAGGACCCTGCGGTAGAATATCTTAAGGTATTGGAGCAGTAAACAGGAGGAAAAGCTATGCAAATGTGGTTTTCACAATATCATACTGTCAATGTCAAGCTGGATGTAAGGATACAGGAGCAGCTTTTTTCAGGTCAGAGTGATTATCAGAAAATAGATGTGTTTAAATCATATGAGTTTGGCAAAATGGTCGCGCTGGATGGCGAGATTGTTTTTTCGGACACAGATGAGTTTATATATGATGAGATGGTCACACATGTGCCGATGGCGGTCCATCCGAATGCAAAAAGGATACTTATAATAGGTGGTGGCGACGGCGGCGTGGCAAAGGAGCTCATCAAATATCCGTCTGTCGAGCATATTGATGTGGTTGAGACAGACAAGATGTTTGTCGATGTATGCAGGCGGTTTTTCCCCGAGGTAGCATGTGGACTTGAGGATGAAAGAATTTCCATGTTTTATGATGATGGTCTGCGATTCTTACGCAGAAAGCATGATGAATATGATCTGATAATCAACGATTCCACAGACCCGCTCGGACATACGGAGGGACTTTTCACAAAAGAGTTTTACGGAAGCTGTTATAAGGCACTAAAGGATGATGGAATCATGGTTTACCAGCACGGCAGTCCTTTTTATGATGAGGATGAGCTTGAGTGCCGGAAAATGCACAGAAAGGTGTATAAATCATTTCCTATAAGCAGGGTATATCAGGCACATATTCCAACCTGTCCGTCAGGCTACTGGCTGTTTGGGTTTGCATCGAAGAAATATCATCCGCTTTATGATCTGGATGCAAAAAGATGGGATGCACTGGGGCTTAAAACCTGGTATTATACAACACATTTACACAGGGGAGCCTTCATGCTTCCGAAATATGTGGAGGATTTACTCGAGGAAGAGGAAACAAGGTAAAACAAATTAGAAAAACTATATCATAACCAAAGCGAATCAGGAGGGACATAAATGAGCAGATTACTTATTATCGGATGTGGTGGAGTTGCGCAGGTGGCAATCAGAAAATGCTGCCAGAACAGCGAGGTATTTACCGAGATTATGATTGCAAGCAGAACCAAGTCAAAATGTGACGATTTAAAGGCAAAGCTTGAGGGAAAGACAAGCACAAAAATTGAGACTGCAAAGGTTGATGCCGACAATGTGGAGGAATTAAAAGAGCTGATTAATGCATACAAGCCGGATGCGGTTTTAAATGTTGCGCTTCCGTATCAGGATCTTACAATCATGGATGCATGTCTTGCGTGTGGTGTTGACTACATCGATACTGCCAACTATGAGTGTGAGGATACTGAGGATCCAAAGTGGAGAGCAATCTACGAAAAGCGCTGCAAGGAGCTTGGATTTACGGCATATTTCGATTATTCATGGCAGTGGGCATATCAGGAGAAATTTAAGGAGGCAGGGCTTACAGCTATTCTTGGAAGCGGATTTGACCCGGGTGTGACCTCTGTTTATTCTGCATATGCGCTTAAGCATTATTTTGATGAAATACATACAATAGACATTCTCGACTGCAATGGCGGTGACCACGGATACCCATTTGCGACAAACTTTAATCCTGAGATAAATCTGCGTGAGGTTTCTGCGAACGGCTCATACTGGACAGACGGCCACTGGGTAGAGACAAAGCCTATGGAGTGGAGAGCGCAGTACAATTTTGACCAGGTCGGAGAAAAGGATATGTATCTGCTTCACCACGAGGAGATTGAGTCACTGGCCAAAAACATTCCGGGAATAAAGAGAATCAGATTCTTCATGACCTTTGGACAGAGCTATCTCACACACATGAAGTGTCTTGAGAATGTCGGCATGCTAAGGACAGACCCGATTATGGTGGATGGAAAGGAAATAGTGCCAATACAGGTACTTAAGGAGCTGCTTCCTGACCCTGCATCCCTGGGACCTCGTACAGTCGGAAAGACAAATATCGGATGTATTTTTACAGGTGTCAAGGACGGAAAGGAAAAGTCAATCTACATCTACAATGTATGCGACCATCAGGAGTGCTACAAGGAGGTTGAGTCGCAGGCGATTTCTTATACCACAGGTGTGCCGGCAATGATTGGTGCCATGATGGTAGTAAAGGGACTTTGGAAGAAGCCGGGAGTGTTCAACCTTGAGGAGATGGATCCGGATCCATACATGGAGGCTCTTAATAAGTTCGGACTGCCTTGGCAGGTAGTGGAGAATCCGGTTCCTGTGGATTGCTACAAGACTGAGGATGAGTCAGTACATATGGATTAGTCCGGAGGCCGGTATGAAGATAAATGAATTAAGAACTCCCTGTTATGTGATAGACGAGGGAAAATTAACTGAAAATCTTTTGATATTAAACGGTGTCATGCAAAGGACAGGTGCAAGGATTCTTCTTGCACAGAAGGCATTCAGCGCATTTTATGAATATCCTCTTATCGGCAGATATCTAAGCGGGACAACTGCAAGCGGGCTTTTTGAGGCCCGCCTTGCACATGAAGAAATGGGAAAGGAAAACCATGTATTCTGTCCCGCTTTTTTGCCGCAGGAGATGGATCAGCTGGTAGAAATATGTGACCATATTGTATTTAATTCCGTATCGCAGTATCTGCTTCACAGGGATAAAATAGAAAAGGCTGATAAAAAAATAAGTGTCGGGCTCAGAATAAACCCTGAGTGCTCCACACAGGAGGGGCATGAGATATATGACCCATGTGCGCCGGGCTCAAGGCTTGGGATAACGAGAGAGGCACTCGATAAGGCTATTAAAAACGGGCTTGATTTATCACGTATTGAGGGCTTTCATTTTCATACGCTCTGTGAACAGGATTCGGATGCGCTCGAAACGACTCTTGCAGTGGTAGAGGAGAAATTTGGAGATTTACTGTATGGGCTAAAGTGGCTCAATATGGGAGGCGGACACCACATCACAAGGGCAGACTATGACATTGAGAGGCTTGAAAAATGCATTATGCATATGCGTGACAAATACGACCTGGAAATTTATCTGGAGCCGGGAGAGGCGGTTGCGCTTGATGCAGGATATCTGGAGACAACGGTGCTTGATATAGTTGAAAACAATGGCATAAAGATACTCATTCTGGATACCTCCGCAGCCTGCCATATGCCGGACGTGCTTGAGATGCCGTACCGTCCGCCGCTTATGGACAGTGGCAAGCCGGGTGAGAAGAAGTATACCTACAGATTGTCCTCATGTACCTGTCTGGCAGGTGATGTGATAGGGGATTATTCATTTGACAGAGAGATAAAAACCGGCGACAGGCTGTGCTTTTGCGATATGGCAATCTACTCGATGGTCAAAAATAATACCTTTAACGGCATGCCGCTTCCGGACATTGCAGTAATGGATGAAAATAACGATTGTAAGGTTATCAGGAGATTCGAATATGAAGATTTTAAATGCAGGCTGTCCTAGAGCAGACGGCTTTTATATGCCGGCAGAGTATGCTCCCCACAAGGGTACCATCATCATCTGGCCAAAGCGCCCGGGATCATGGATTTACGGTGCCAGGCGGGCAAGAGAGGCTTTTGCGGAGGTGATATGTGCAATAGCAGAGTCTGAGCAGGCATATGTGCTCGCTGAGGAAGATGTGATAGACAATGCAAGGTCTGTTGTGGAAGCTGTCAGAAAGCAGAAAAATTATCAGGAAAATTTCCCGGTGAAATATATACAAATGGAGTCAGATGATGCCTGGGCCAGAGATGTGGGGCCGACCTTCGTGAAAAATGAGGATGGTGCTGTCAGAGGAATCGACTGGTGTTTTAATGCCTGGGGCGGCAAGGTAGACGGACTGTACGCAGACTGGACAAAGGATGACAGAGTAGCGGCTTTATTTTGCAACAAAGCCGGATACGACATGTATGATGCGCATCCGTTTGTCTTAGAGGGTGGAGCCATCCACACAGACGGAGAGAAAACTGTGATAGTGACGGAAAGCTGTCTGCTCAGCAAGGGCAGAAATCCGGAATTATCGAAGTCTGAAATAGAACAGAAATTAAAGGATTATCTCGGTGCCGAAAAAATTATCTGGATTCCTTATGGAATATACAATGATGAAACCAACGAGCATGTCGACAACGTATGTGCATTTACAAGCCCGGGGCATGTGGTGCTTGCGTGGACTGATGACATGGACGACCCACAGTATCAGATGTCCTCAGCGGACCTTGAAATATTGGAAAATGAAACTGATGCTAGAGGACGGAAAATTGAGGTTCACAAGGTTTACATTCCAAAGAATCCGGTGTGTATCACAGAATATGAGCTTTCGGGCTTCACCTTTGAGGAGGGTGAGGATGAGCGCGAGGCAGGAGAACGCTTAGCGGCAAGCTATGTGAATTTTTACATCACAAACGGCGGTGTGCTCATTCCTCAGTTTGGTGATGTGATGGATGAGCCTGCGCTTAAGGCAATCGGAAGCCTTTTTGAGGGAAGAAAAGTGTATCCGATATATGCGCGTGACATAATTGTCGGCGGGGGAAATATACACTGTATCACACAGCAGATACCACAGTAATTTAATTGGTTGTAATCGTTCCAGCTTACATTGGAGACTTGGGAAAAGCCCATTGTGAGACGACAGGATGAGAAAGGTGAATAGTATGAGAGAGGTTACAATTGCTGCAATCCAGATGAGCTGCAGCCGTGACGTAAAAGAAAATATTGAAAAAGCAGCAAAGCTTATAAGGGCTGCAGCAGAGACCGGAGCACAGATAATACTTCCTTCGGAGCTTTTTGAGAGACAGTATTTCTGTCAGGAGAGGCGGTACGATTATTATGACTATGCAAAGCCGCTTTCTGAAAATGATGCGGTGCAGAGCATGAAGGCACTTGCAAAGGAGCTTGGCGTAGTGATTCCTGTGAGCTTTTATGAGGCGGGAGAGGGCAGACAGCTCTTCAACTCAGTGGCGGTGATAGATGCCGACGGAGAGGTGCTTGGAATATACCGAAAGACACATATCCCGGATGATCATTATTATCAGGAGAAGTTTTACTTCACACCGGGAAATACAGGCTTTAAAGCTTTTAAGACAAGATATGCAACAATTGGAGTCGGTATATGCTGGGATCAGTGGTTCCCGGAAACGGCAAGAGGCATGGCTTTAAAGGGCGCGGAGATACTTTTTTACCCTACAGCCATAGGCAGCGAGCCGATATTGGAATGTGACAGCATGCCGCACTGGAGACGGTGCATGACCGGGCATGCAGCCTGCAATCTGATGCCGGTTGTGGCAGCAAACAGGATAGGCACAGAGGAGGTTGTACCGTGTGCAGAAAACGGAAACCAGAGCTCTGCACTAACATTTTATGGTTCTTCGTTTATCACAGATGCGACCGGAGAGGTTGTTGAGCAGATGGACAGAGTATCGGAGGGCTTCATACTCCACAGTTTTGATCTGGATGAGCTGGAGAGTGAGAGAAAGAGCTGGGGGCTGTTCAGGGACAGGCGGCCGGAGATGTATGGGGAGAATTAGCTTAGATTACCCTAATGATTGCAAATTAATTTATAGTTCCCTATTAGTGTATTAGAACATCGGAAAAAATACATATTATTGTTTCAACAGCACTTTGATGTCTTCCTCCGGTGTGGTAATAGGTGCAATCCCATAGTTTTCTATCAGAAAGTTCAGAATGTTAGGAGAAAGGAACGCCGGTAGAGAAGGACCGAGACGGATATTTTTTATACCAAGATATAACAGTGTTAAGAGGATGCAGACTGCTTTCTGTTCATACCAGGAGAGTACAAAGGAAAGCGGAAGCTCGTTTACTGAACATCCAAATGCATTCGGCCGTTTGTTCACATTGAAAACAAAACATCTTTTTTTCCTCCATTAGTAGTTCTTTTATGTTTCTGACAGAATAGTAGCGTTATAAAAACAACTTGTATGTTTGATTTCCAACATAAAGAATACTTTTGAAAAAAATTTATCTATTACAATTAGAATAGTTTTTTCTTAATCCCTTAACAATAATAAACATAGTCACAAATTCAGCCGCCGGAAAAGCAAGCCACACACCTGTCATGCCAAAGGCGGCTGAAAGTGCGAATGCGAAAATGCTTATAGCGATAAAACCACGCATGATAGATGCCGCGAATGCATATTTTACGGACTCAACGGCGCTTAGGATAGCAGAACCTACTATATTGATTCCGGCAAAAATAAAGCCTGTAAAGTAAAGGCGCAGTCCGCTCTCGGCATACGAAGCAAGCCTGGCATCGTGCTCGCTGTTGAAAACAGATGTCACAAAAGGTGCAAAGGTGCATATGTACAAAATGAGCAGTGCAGCAATTAAGAGAGATGAAACGACAGCCATCCTGAGTATCGAGCCTACATTTTTTCTAAGTCCTCTGCCGTAATAGTCGCTGATAAGAGGCTGTGAACCCTGTGCTATTCCGTTGAACAAAGCTACAGCGACCAGTGATGTATTGGCAACCACACCGTATGCTGCCACGCCGATATTTCCTGCAAGCCTCAGGATAATCATATTGAAGACAATAGTTATGACACCTGATGATATCTCAGCAACAAAGGAAGAAACACCAACCTGGCAGGAGTAAAAGAGTCTCTTGACAGATGGAACCGCCGGCTTAAGCTTTACGGAGCATTTGTCTGAGCAGAAGTGAATACAGCATATCAGGATGCCTATAATCGGTGAAATAGCGGTAGCTAAAGCGGCTCCCTCCATACCAAGCCCAAGCGGGAACATGAGTATGTAATCAAAAACAATATTAAAAAGGCTGCTGAAAAGTGTTGCGCACATGGCAATGGATGGTGCGCCATCATTTCTTACGAAAGCGTTGCACACATAGTTGCACATGAAAAACGGTGTAAAAAGCATGAAAATACGTGTATAGTTTTTACCGGTATTTATAATTGCCGAATCTCCGCCGAGCAGCCCTACGAGCCTGTCCGGGATGAAAATACCAATCAATATGAATATAACGCTTATTATAATACACCACAGCAGGGCATGAAAAAAGTAGCTCTCGCTGGATGTATCGCCCTTATTTTTCTCTACGACATATCTGATAGCGGAGCCGACTCCGATCATTGCGCCTATGGCAAAAATCAAATTGTATACAGGCAGCACCAGATTGAGCGCGGTGATACCGTTTGAGCCGACCGCCTTTGATATAAAGAAGGTATCGGCAAGTATATATAATGACATACCCACCATGCCGAGTATGTTTTGTGAGACATATTTTACAAATAATTTTTTCATAATAGCTATATTGTAAATGCATCTGTCATTTAAATCAATGATATTTTTTTGCTGGCCGGGATGAAAAAGTTCAAAATGAGACATTTTGACTATTGAAATATTTTTCCAATACATTATAATGAACACGTTGAAAAAAATTGGGATTACTAAAGGAGGATAATTATGGAAAACAATAAGCTTTCAACAGGTTTAACCGTATGGTTATGGATTATTTTCGTGGTGGATATTCTTTCAACAATTGGCGGGATTGTCGTTGCACTGGGTGCTTCAGTTGTAGGAGCTACTTTAGGATTAGGTTCGATATATGTCGTACTGAGTTTCATTAGCGTTATACTACAGATTATCATAACTGTTTCTATCGGTATTTTGCTTTTCGCACACAAAAAGATTGGTTTGGTGCTTATTTTTGCAATTGCAGCCCTGGGATTCATCGTAAATATGGTTACATATGCTATTGCAGCACAGCTTAGTGCCGTTAATATTGTCAAAGCAATTATTTCAGCCATTCTTATGCCGGCTATTACATATTTACTTGCAAAGAATGACATTGCAAATGGCACAATAGCTTAGAGCAATAAAAAATAAGATGAAAATTGAATAATGTTTTTTTAATCCGCTATACGATAGGTGAGTATAGCGGATTTTTTAATATTTTCTCTGAAAAAAAGACTCTTAAAAATGGACAAGTATTTGAAAATTAGTATATTATATGATATATTTTGTTGCATGAAAACAGATTGCCTGTACATGGTGACATATATAAATAATGAAGAGGAAAAGCTATGAACGATAAAAGAAAGATAATAGCAATATTTATAATTGTTGCTATAGTAGCTGCACTGGCTGCAGTTGCCACATTTTTTGTGATTAAATCAGCAAAAAACGAGGCTAAAGGCTCGTCACAGATGACGGAAACAGCCACAGAGGATAGTTCAGACAAGGACGACCCGCAGCATACAGGAGACAATGCCGGCTCAATGAGTGTGACATCTGATGATGGAGCTTCTGCGGATGAGACACAGATACTGTCTGCAAGCTCTGTTGCGGAAAACAGTAACCTGACCTTCGGAATTGATGTATCTAAATATCAGGGCACTATAAAGTGGGACAAGGTTGCCGCAGGCGGAATTGATTTTGCAATGATACGTGTGGGCTACAGAACCCAGAAAACAGGCGAGATGTGTGTTGATACAAATGCAAGATATAACATGCAGGAGGCACAGAAAAATGGCATAAAGGTCGGAGTATATTTCTTTTCATCAGCAGTAAATGAAACAGAAGCCATTGAGGAGGCAGATTGGGTAGCAGACTACATCTCAAAATATCAGATTACATATCCGGTGGCATTTGACTGCGAGGGCTTCACTGACTCAGCCAGCAGACAGTATGGCATGTCATCAGAGGCCCGCACCAAAGTAGCGGAGGCTTTTTTGCAGGAAATATATAATAAAGGATATACACCTATGTTTTACGCTGCAATGAATGAGTTGTCGGCAAACAGCCAGTGGGATACTAAAACACTTGAGAGCAGGTACAAAATCTGGGTGTCACAATATCCGGATACAGCTTACCCGGAAACACCACAGTCATCTTATGAGGGCACACATGCCATGTGGCAGTATACCAATAAGGGAAAGGTGTCAGGAATTGATAAGCCGGTAGATTTGAATGTGGCATACTTTGGGTTTGATGAAACAGAGTCTGCAAAAAATGGTGATGCGGCTGACAATGCAACATCTGATCCGGAAGCAATTATGAAGTTTTCGGATGTAAATGAGACAGTAACTGCCAAGGAGAGCGTCAACCTGAGGGATATTCCTAGTCAGGGCAATGACAGCACAATTAAGGCAACGCTCAATAACGGTGATACGGCAGCAAGAACAGGGGTCAGTGACAGTGGATGGTCTCGTATCGAATATAATGGACAGACGTATTATGCCATTTCAAGCTACCTCACAACAGATATGAACTATGTAGTTCCCGGACAGGACGGAAGTGGCAGCGGAGACGGACTGAAGACAAAATTCAAGGATTGTAATGATACTGTCACTGCAAAGATAGAGGTTAATCTGCGTGCACTTCCAAGTGTCACAAATCCGGATGCTACAGTTATCGCAACTATAAAAAATGGGGAAACAGTCACCAGAACCGGAATCAATGAGGAGTTTGGCTGGTCACGCGTGGAATATAATGGACAGACACTTTACTGTGTGACAAGCTATCTGAGTGTGCAGTGATATGTTTTTATCCGCGAAAATAAAAATGTGCAGCCATTGATCAAATAACGAAAATAAACTAAAATTATGCGGTATTTTTAATTGGTCTTATAGGAGCTTGACAGCGCGGTGTCAAGCTTGCGTCTGAACAGTAACAAATTTTACAGATTCAGGCATAAATTATATAACACGATTGACATGAGGGGATAGTAGTGCTATTCTACTATTGATGTAATTTTCATAATAGTATTAGATTGTAAAGGAGGAAACATTATGAGAAAATTGGTTACATTCATGCTTGCTGCTGTAACTGCTTTATCTATGACATGCACAGTTTTTGCAGCACCAAGTCCAACATCTATTGGAGCTGTTAGTACAACAGGCTCTACAGCTACAGACGGTAAAGGCAAGGCTATCACAGCTACCATTGCAGAAACAACTCAGAAGCCAGATACAGCTGTAGTTGCAGATACTAAGCTTGATAACGCTACAATTATTGGCTCTGTAGACATTTCTTTACCAGCAGGCACAACATGGCCTGCAAAAGTAACTGTTAAAGTTGCTGGTGTTACAGCTAATACAAAATTAGTTGTATTACATTATGTTAATGGCAAATGGCAAACAGAGGAATCTACATGCGGAGACGGAACAGTTACAATCTCTGGTTTAATGAGCTGCTCTCCATTTGCTTTTGTAGCAGATAAGACAACAGTTACTACTACAACAAATGGTACTTCAAATGGTACTTCAACTGGTGCTGCAAATGGAACAGCTTCACCAAAGACTGGTGAGACAGCTGCTATGCCAATGGTAGCATTAATTGGTGTACTTGCAATGGCTGGTGTTGTATTAGTTTCTAAGAAAAGCAGAGCATAATCGTATAAGATTATAGCAGCAAAAAGGGGGAAGCTTTCCCCCCTTTTTTAAGTAATGGATATAAACGGATATGGGTGAATATGAGGAAAAAGAACGGAAAAGCTGCGGTAATCGGAGTACTTGCAGTTGTTGCAATCGTATTAATAGGAATCGTTTTGCTTTTGGTAATGCAGGAAAAAAAGAAATCTACAGTAGTAAGACAGAATAATAAAGCAGCAAGCGGCACAGAGGTGGAGGCTTCTTCTACAGATTATTCTGAAATTGTATATAATGGAGAGAAGTATACATATAATACCGACTTGAAAACAATCCTTTTCCTTGGTATTGATAAGAATCAGGATGATGTGGATCCGGAATTTACAGGAACTGCAGGAAGATCAGATTGTATGATTCTGTTTCTTGTGAATACCAAAGATAAAAAGGCTCAGATGATTTCGATTCCACGCGAGAGTATGACGGACGTTGAGATTTATTCTGTAGACGATCAGTATCTGGGAATGGTGAATGAACAGATTGCATTACAATATTCTTATGGAGATGGTGGGAAAAACAGTTGCTGGCTGGCAAAGAAGACCGTTTCCAAAATGTTAAAAAACATTCCGATTGATGCCTATATGTCAATGGAATTGGATGGAATTGCTGCGGTTACGGATGAGATTGGTGGTTTGACGCTTACGGTTCCGGAAGATTATACGAGTATTGACCCAAGCTTTAAAAAGGGAGAAACTTTGAACTTAAAGGGAGAACTTGCTGAAAAATATGTACGTAAGAGGGATATTAATGAGTTTGCCAGCAATGAAGGGCGTATGGAGAGACAGAACCAGTTTATACGTGCGCTTGTTCCACAGATGAAGGATAGATTTTCATCTGATATCCAGTCGCTGTTGGATGCGACAAAGGGTTATATTACAACAGATATGAATGTAGATGAGATGAAGATGCTTATGACATGTTCACTTGCGGATGAGACGCTTACGATTCCGGGAGAACGCATTTCTACCGGAGATAATTCACCGGAGGAATATCATTTGGATGAAGATGCTCTGATGAAAATGATTGTTGAACAGTGTTATACTAAACAATAGATAGGTATGATATAAAGAGATTCAGAGAGAGAATTATGAAGAAGAAAACAAGTACAATTATTATAGCTGTTCTTGCTTGTATCATTGCAATATGTCTGGTAATTATTGTAAGACATGTATGGATACAGAAGAACAATAACAAGGTTTATGACAATCTGCAGTCTGAGGTTCATAACACGACAGAGCAGATTCGTGATACAGTTGCAATAGAGGATACACAAGAGCCGATTTCCGTCGACTTTAATGTATTATGGGATACGAACCCTGATATTTATGCATGGATCGAGATTCCGAATACAAAGGTGGCATATCCGGTTCTCCAGAAAGATGGAGATGATGATTATTATCTTGATGTTACAGTAGAAGGAAACAGCGGACTTCCTGGATCAATCTACTCACAGGCTTCCAAAAACAGTAAAGATTTCCAGGATTTTAATACAATTCTTTATGGACATAACATGAAGGATGGCTCAATTTTTGGAACATTGAAGAACTACAGAGATGTATCTTATTGGGAAGAACATCCGGAAATTATAATTTATACACCAAATCAGAAATTTACTTATCGTATTTTTGCAGCGGTTGTGTATGGGGATGAGTTAATCCCGAATAAATATGATTTTGAGACAATAAAAGGCAGACAAGCATTTCTGGATTCGATTTATAGTAATTCAGATAGCAGAAGCATAGTTGACAGTGAAATTGAAGTGAATACGGACAGTAAGCTTCTGACACTAAGTACATGTATAGGAAATGAATCAAATAATCGCTATCTTGTAATCGGCGTTTTAGAAAATAAATAAAGTTCGGTTGCAATTTTAGATGTTTCATTGTACGCATGAATAGATTTTACAGTAAGGAGATAACATGCCGGGTTATTTTGATGTGCATAGCCATTATATGCCAAAAGTGGATGATGGTTCATCTTCCGCAGATATGACAATTAAGATGCTCCGGATGGCCCGTGATGAGGGAATCCGAAGTATTATATTGACACCTCACTACAGGGAACCGTATTTCACAACTGTTAGGGAGCAGATAGATAAAGGATTTGAAGAAGTGAAAGCTCTTGCACAGAGGGTAGATCCAAAGCTTCGCATATATCTGGGAAATGAGATTCATTACAATCGGAATATTTTGGAATGGTTGCAAAGTGGTAAAGTTCATACAATGGCAGATACGTCATATGCTTTGATTGAATTTTCACTGGGAGATGAATATGATTTACTGCATGCATGTTTGAGAACGCTGATTGCAGCAGGTTATCGTCCGATTATTGCACATGTCGAGAGGCGCAGTGCATTATTTGGAAAGCCGGATAGAATAGAAGAACTTATCAATCTTGGTGCATATATTCAGGTGAATGCCGGAACATTTACAGGTGAATGTGGATTTCAGGCAAAGCGATTTGTACATAAGCTTGTGAAGCAGGATTTGATTGATTTTGTTGGATCTGATGCGCACAACATTACAGATCGCAGACCGCATATGAAAAAATGTGCGGAATATTTGGAAAAAGTACATGGTTCAAAATATATGAAACGAATATTATATGATAATCCAAAACGTATGGTTAGAGATGAGGAACTATAAAGGAGAATAACGTATGGAAAAGAAATATGGATTTCTGATAGGGCTGCTTGCCGCACTTGCTGTGGTTGTATGTTTTTATATAGGAGTCGTAAAGGATGAGCATGGTCCCGAGATTACATTTGGCTCAGAATTACCGGTATATAAGGGCGATACAGCAGATCCAGAGCTTTTATCGAATGTAATGGCTGTAGATAGCCGAGATGGAGATGTGACAGATACGGTGTATGTGGACTGTGTACGTATTTCGCAGGATGGAACGAGGGCAAAGGTGACGTATGTTGCAGTGGATAAGAGCAATAATGTGACAAGAGCCTCTCAGAATTTGTCCTGTGAAGGAGCAGCACAGCAGAATACGGAAACACAAAGCAGTTCAGCTGATGAAAGTGGAAATGACGCGACACAGGCAGCGAATGATAATGCAAATGAATCTACGGACAATCCGGTCGCAGATAGTACAGAGCCGGAGAATCCAGAGGCACCTGTGATTAAGCTGAATACAGATACGGTTACTCTTGGCGTAAAAGATAAATTTTCCTATATCGATTATGTAGAATCTATAACAGATAATAAAGATGATTCGGCATATTTGAGCAGGAGACTTCATTTGGATGGAGATTATCGGACAAAAGCAGCTGGAACCTATGAGATTGTATACTCGGTAAATGATTCAGATGGCAATGCGTCCAATGAAGCAAAACTTACATTGATACGGCAGTAGCTCGGATATGACAATTAGAAAAGATAAGGAGAACAGTAATGAACGAACAAATCAAAGATGAAGAAATCGAAATTGATCTTATGGAATTATTCCATGTCCTTCTTAAGAATGTGTGGGTTTTAATTATTTGTCTGGTTTTAGGTGCAGCAGTGGCATTTGGAGGAACAAAGCTTTTTATTACACCACAGTATGAGGCTACTTCAATGATCTATATTTTGTCGAAGAGTACAAGTATTTCTTCATACCTTGACGTACAGCTCGGTCAGCAGCTGACTGTCGATTTTGAGACACTTGCAACAACAAGGACGGTTGTGGAGACTGTAATTAATGAGCTTGAACTTGATACTACATATGAACAATTAGTTGGAGATATTACCGTGGAAAATCCATCCGGAACACAGATATTAAAGATTAATGTTAAGAATCCGGATCCTATTCTGGCAAAGGATATTTCCAATGCAATGTCTGAGGCTACAGCTAATCGTATTGCAGAAGTTATGAGGACTGATAAGCCGACAGTTGCAGATGTGTCAGTTACACCGGATCATCCGGTAAGTCCAAGCACAAAGAAAAATGCAGCAATTGGTGGTTTGTTGGGCATGTTTGTTGCAGCAGCATATCTTATAATCCGCGTTTTATTGGATGATACGATTGTAGATAAAGATGATGTTACCAAGTATCTTGGTCTTACTACACTTGCAGCAATTCCACTTAATCAGCAGGAATCATCAGGAAAGCGTAGTCACAGAAAGAAAGTCAGTTAGAAAATACAGAAGGAAAGGGTCATACTTGGAATGAGTAATCAGGAATATGATTTAAATGAAAATGGAATCATCATTAAGAACAGAGAGTTGTCTTATGAGGTAAATGAAGAGATGAAGGTACTGCGAACAAATATTCAGTTCAGCGGACCGGATACCAAGGTTATCGTAATGACAAGCTGTATTGGTGGTGAAGGAAAAAGTACAACCTCAATGAATCTTGCAATTGCTCTTGCGGATCTAAATAAAAAAGTTGTTTTGATTGATGCAGATTTAAGGAAATCAGTTATGGCAACAAATGTGAAGGGTGGCTCACACAGGAAAGGGCTTGTTCATTTTCTTGCAGGACAAGCTTCGATTACAGAGGTTCTGCTTCCTACAAATGTTAAAGGTTTGAATGTGATTCTTGCTGGAAATGTTATTCCTCCTAATCCGGCCGAACTACTATCTAATCCGCTTTTGGAAATGACACTTAAGGTTATGCGGGATAATTATGACTATATTATCATTGATGCACCACCACTTGGTATGGTTGTAGATGCAGCAATTCTTGCGAGAGTTGCAGACGGTGCGGCTATTGTGATGCAATCGGGAGAGATTAAATATCGTTATGCACAGTCTGTTAAGGAGCAGCTTGAAAGCAGCGGGTGTAAAATACTTGGAGTTGTGCTGAATAAGGTAGATTACAAGAAACAGGGAAGATATTACGGTAAGTATTATGGCAAGTATTATGGAAAATACTATGGACACTATTATGGACATGAAGAGGGTAAGCATTCTGATAGTTCAAGAAATTCCCAATCGGCGGTAAATGAAAATAAAACGAAGAAAGCGGGGGCTAAGCCGGCTCCTTCTTCCCAAACAGCTACGTCAAAGCCGGATGTAAAATCTAAAATAGTAAATAAATGATTGTAAAATGATTAAACTAAAATCCGCTATACTTAAAGCAAAGTATAGCGGATTTTTTGAGAAATCAATTCTGTTGAGGTAAAATTGAGATTGACATTGTATTGTATGAGTATAAAATACAAGGAATCAGGTGATGTACAATGAAAAGGCATAAAATATATAAAATTATTTTGGCTATATATGATAAAACCCGTAAATGTCAATGAAATGGTTTTGAGGAGCCTAATACAGTTACATGTAGTAATGACAGTTCGGCTGCAACAACTGGTGAATACCGGTTGCTGCAGCCTTTTTTGTGTGTATGAAAACATAAAACATCTTAATTTCAGCCGTCTTTTTTTCTGTCCAAAAGAGTTCTGTTGTCTTTCTTTTTTTGCTCATCATCTTTTACGTATCTCATGGTGGTATTGACACTTGAATGTCCCAGGAGACTTTTGGTGTATACAAGATCATGGCTCTTCTCGTAGACATTGGTTGCGCAGGTGGATCTTAAGGAATGCACATGCATTCCTTTGACTTCAGGGACTGCGATTTCAGCGTATTTTTTTACCATTCTTTCAACGCTTCGTACAGAAAGCCTGGTTCCTCTATTACGTCCCTTGGTTGATATAAAAAGAGCAGGTTCATTATCATCAGTAATTCCCAGAGTTTCTTTTAAATTTGTTCGTTCATCAAGCCAGTCTAAAAGCACTCGTTCTGTTGTGTTATCGAAGTAAACTATATCCTCATTTCCTCGTTTTCGTATGACCTTAAAGCTGCGATTGTTCCAATTTATATCTTTGACATCGAGCGAAACAAGCTCAGAGATACGAATACCTGTATGCAGTGCGAGAGTGTAGATGGCAAGGTCTCTTGCAGATGTAATAAGTCTTGACTCCTCCTGCTTTGCAGATATAAATTCGGAGCCGTTCATAATGGTATCAGATATTCTGTCAATCTGATTGTCGTTCAGAGAGATAGGAATTGTTTTATTAACTGTAGCCTGACGGATTTTAAGGACCGGAGCGGTATCAATCATGTCATTTTCAAGGAAATATGTAAAAAGAGAGCGCAGAGCACTGAGATAATTGTTTCTCGTTGCCGGCTTTGACTCGGTTATATATTTACCGGTTTCAATGCTTGATTTGATTTCTTCCTTTGAAACAGCCCCGAACTTTGAAATATGAGCTAAAAATTCTTCAAAATCAGCCTTTTTTAAAAGTTCTAAATCAGAAACTTTAAATTCGTTTATTTTGGTGTAATGCTTGCAAAAAAAAGAATTGTATTCAAGCAACCATTGCAGGAAAAAATGTATTCTCTGCAGGTATGCAAGCTGTGTCAATGGTTTATTGTAACCGGAAATGGAAACAATGTAGCCGTGACAGAAATCTGGTAGAATAGCTTCAAGTTCAAGTATCTTAACTGTAGTTTCAGCATTTTTTTGTTCTTTGTATTCTCGCGCCATAGAAGTTCCTTTTTGTTTATTTGTGTATTGTTAGTTGTATGATTTACTAGATTATTGATATTGAGGTATATTTAATCCATATACCCCTGTGGGGTTTATTATAACACATGTTAGTCGCATAATCAACATTATGCGACTAAGTAAATATAATAAAAAACTACTACCGGTTCCGTTTTACTGTGCTGTTGCAAATATGCTAAGCCTTATTGTAAGTATTGCAATGTAGAAAAAATCACAAAGGATTCCAATAAGCTTGAAAGCCATATTCGTGAAATTGACACTGCAATGCAGTAGGTTGAATCATCTAACCAGCAGCTTGTAGAAAATATGGAAAAGGTTTCTGACATCGTTGTAAACCATGACCTCATGTATCAGTGATTCTGATGTGGTAAGTAGGAAGATGCTTAGTAAATACGATGAAAGTGCAACAAATATAAATAATATCGAATCTATTATCCAGACTCTCATGCATGAGCTCGGAGTTGGTGGATTCATGGGACTTGATGATATCCGCCCCGGAATGAAAAAGCTATGAGAGCCTTTAACCTGGTCCTCATAGCTTTTTAGAATGTATTTTTTAAATTATTGTTCAGAATCAATATCATTTATTTGAAATCTACGTTTTCGAATTCACCTACATCAGTTTTAATGATAATTGTCCTTTCTATATCCGGATTCATCTTAAAATCATATTCTTTTCCATTGATAATAGATTTCGTATATCCGCTATTTGTAATGTCTCTTTCCAATGTAATCATTGTACTGTCTTTTTGCCTATATAAAGCTTCAACCCTCATAATCACACTACCTTTCGTCATATTTAAAAGTATTATATCACTTTGGTCATATATCTTCAATTGTTTATGCAGGGTATTATATTAAATAAATGATAAAAATTGGAAAAAGCTGTATCTAATTGTTAACGGAATTAATACGTTTTTCAATTTCTTCAATAACAATTTTCAAAGCCTTAATTCTTGCGTACTTCTTATCATTTGATTCAAGCACATGCCATGGAGCGTATGTGGTGTTGGTCTTTTTAAGCATTTCATTGACTGCAATCTCATACAAATCCCATTTTTCACGATTTCTCCAATCCTCATCTGTAATCTTCCACTGCTTTTCAGGCGTGTTCTGACGGTCATTGAAGCGTGCAAGCTGGGTATCCTTGTCAATCTGAACCCAGAATTTTATTACTACCGCACCCCAGTCGGATAGCTCCTTTTCAAATTCATTAATCTCATTGTATGCTCTCTGCCATTCATTCTCATTGCAAAAGCCCTCAAGACGCTCAACCATCACCCTGCCATACCAGGTTCTGTCAAAAATAGCTATGTGGCCTGTCTTTGGCAGACGATTCCAGAATCTCCATAAATAGTGTCTTGCCTTCTCATGAGGCTCCGGACTTGCAATTGGATGAACCTCAAAGCCTCTTGGGTCGAGTGCTTCGGTAATTCTCTTTATATTACCGCCCTTTCCTGCGGCATCCCAGCCCTCATATGCGATGATTACGGGAATCTTCAACCGGTATATCTTGTTGTGCAGCTCACTCAGCTTTGACTGAAGCTTTTTAAGCTCCTTTTTGTATTCTTCCTCTGTCAGCTCCTTATCAAGGGAAATCTCGCCAAGCTTTGGGATTTTCTTCAAAGGAAATACATTTTGTAACAGTGGAACAGCCAGATTACTGTTTTTTAATGCAGTCTCTATTCCACTGACTAAGGTTTCAAGTACCTGAAGCTCTGCCCATTTTCTGCTCTTGGCATCTATGATATACCATGGATCTGCCGGGGCATTTGTATCATTTAAATATCTGTCAAACACATGCAGACATTTGTCATAATGCTTATTCTGCCAATTGTCATTGTCACTTACACGCCATTTGGTATTTTTGTCCTCTTTCAGTATATCAATACGTTTTTTCTGCTCCTTCTGACTAATCTGAAAAAAGAACTTCATAACAAGATAACCGTTGTCTGTAAGCTGTCGTTCAAACCGCTTCACACTCTCTATCTTTTTCTTGTATTCTTTTTCATCCATATCCTTGTGAAGACAATCGTTTACAATCTCGTCCATCCAGCCAGAGTCAAGAAACTCAAACTTGCCCTTCTCCGGAATTTTGACAAAATGTCTGTACAAAAACGGCTTACGCTTTTCCTCCTCCGTTGGCTCATCCATAGTCGCAACCTTGAAGAAACGCGGATCAATATTTTTGATTACTTTGCCGAGCACACTGCCCTTTCCGGCGGTTCCCCATCCCTCAAACAGTACCAGCACCGGTAAGCCGTGCTCCTTGATCTGCATCGCTAAGGATGACAGCTTTGCGCGCGCTGTATGCAGCCGTTCCTCAAGCTCATCATCCTCAGGTATTTGTGGTTTATTCCAGTTTTCTAACATATAATTACCTCCCAATTACTGTTAATATGAATTGCTACACTATACTTAGTATACCATTCATCAGGGTTAATTACTATATGTATAAAACTAATGGCTCAATCACAAAACTTATGGGATTTAGGATTCCTCACATAATCAACTCTGCTCATATCAATGAGTTTTAAAAAGAAATACTCATCGTCAGGATATCCATACCCCTGCC
>NZ_JBQKGQ010000019.1:0-60193 GCF_052118705.1 Agathobacter sp. LCP21S3_B2
CAAATTCTGAATTTACTGTTTTAAAGGTCTTCAATTTTCATTGAAGCGTTCTGATTGATTCTCAAAATCTTTCAAGGTTTCTCACTGTTCAGTTATCAATGTTCTTTGTTTTGCTTTCTTGCGACAGCCTGATTATTTTATCAAATCGCTGTTCGTTTGTCAAGAACTTTTTTATTTTTTTAACTCTGTTTTAAGTTCTCTGTCTTGCGACAGCTTATTTATTCTATCAAAATGTTTTTCATTTGTCAAGAACTTTTTTAAATTATTTTATGTAGAAGATAAAGCGGAGAAGGAGGGATTTGAACCCTCGCGCCAGTTTCCCGACCTATACCCTTAGCAGGGGCACCTCTTCGACCACTTGAGTACTTCTCCAAAGTCTTTACATAAATTATTTAAATGTTTTACGCACTTACGTGACGCATTGTTTATTCTATAAAATTTTCTTTGTTTTGTCAATAGTATTTTTATATTTTTTTAAATTCTTTTATTGAAGTCTCGTACAGATTGTTTCCTTCACTGTCTATTACCACAATTACCGGGAAATCTTCTACGTATATCTTTCTTATTGCCTCTGCACCGAGATCATCATAGCAGATTACTTCTGATGATTTTATGCATTTTGAAAGGAGAGCGCCTGCTCCACCGACTGCGGCAAAATACACTGCTTTATTGCGAATGACTGCATCTATTACTTCTTTTGATCTTTTTCCTTTGCCAATCATTGCTTTTTCACCTAAATCAAGCAGTCTTGGGGCATACTTGTCCATTCTTGTTGCTGTTGTAGGTCCGGCTGAGCCAATTGGACGTCCATCTCTGGCCGGTGATGGTCCCATATAGTAGATTGTCGAATCCTTTATATCTATTGGCAGTTCCTCTTTACGGTCCAGCGCCTCTATCATTCTTTTGTGTGCAGCATCTCTTGCCACATACATTTCACCTGTTATGTATACATAGTCTCCTGATTTCAGGTCTTTTGTTATTTTCTGTGTGATTGGAGTTGTTATATGTTTTTCCATTTTTTTCTCCTGATTCTTTTATTTTTACTGTATTTTGTATCTATACAGAACCACTGAGAATAAAAATGCTGATACTCGTTCTTTCATGTAAACAGTATTTTTTCTCAAGATGGCTCGTAATAGTTACTGAATTTTTATTTTCCAGCATAATATAACCTGTAATAATTATAGCTTTTTTAATTACGGTTCACATTTAATTGTAGCTGTAACAATTAAAATTGCCACTTTCTTTCTTCTTCTATGCAGTAAATCTTTACAATTCCTTCACTACATGGCGGTTTACGTGACAGCAAATATTTACCGCAACCGGCAATCCTGCAATGTGGGTTGGATATGTGTTTATGTTTACTGCGAGGGCAGTAGTGCTTCCGCCGAGTCCTCCAGGCCCTATACCCAGATTATTAATTTTTTCAAGCATCTCTTTTTCAAGCTCTGCCACATACTCTATGTCTGAATGTTTGCCTGCTTCTCTTGTCAGCGCTTTCTTTGCCATTATTGCGCATTTTTCAAAGGTTCCACCGACTCCGACTCCGACAACCATAGGAGGACATGCGTTTGGCCCTGCATCTGAAACTGCTGTCAGAATCGCGTTTTTTACTCCCTCTATACCATCTGCCGGCTTTAACATAAATACACGACTCATGTTTTCGCTTCCAAATCCCTTTGGTGCAAAGGTTATTTTGACTTTGTCCCCGGAAACTATTGAGTAATGGATGACTGCAGGTGTGTTGTCCTTTGTATTTTCCCTGATGAGCGGATCCTTTACCACTGATTTTCTCAGATAACCGTCTGTGTAGCCCTGTCTGACGCCTTCATTTATGGCATCCTCCAATACGCCTCCCGTAAAATGGACATCCTGGCCTATTTCTATGAAAAAAACTGCCATTCCGGTATCCTGACATATCGGTATCATATCCTCGCCTGCTATTTTTAAGTTTTCCTGTAGCTGGTTTAATATTTTTTTACCTAAAGGTGATTCTTCATTTGCTGTTGCAGCTTTAAGTGCCTTGTCCATGTCCGGCGAAAGAAAATGATTTGCCTGTATGCACATTTCCTTTATTGCAGCTGTTATTTCTGAAACGTTTATTTCCCTGATCATTTCTTTTCCTCTCTTTTTATTCTCTGTATTTTAAATATTTTTATTGTATTCTTAACTAATCAGAATCATGCTTCTGAATAGTTACTTGTTCTTCACCACTCTATACACCTGATTTTAAATTCCAGCACCTTTTATCCACAATTCAATATTATTTTTTGTGTTTTTGTGGATAAACATATTTATTTTTCCGTATTATGTTTATTTATTACTATTCAAAACATCTGAAACGCAAATATGTTGCATAGTGCTTGCATGTAAACATTTTTTCGCAATAAGGCTCGAATAGTATCACCACATTCGCAAAAAGCAGGATCTTATGACCCTGCTTTTATGAATTTAGTTATGCTTCTGTATTATTTTCGATAGCTTCGGCATGTGAATTATTATTTTCTTGTGAGTCTTCGTCACTATTTTCTGATTCGTCAGTCTCTGCCTTAGATTCCTCAGGTGGCATGAGAGTCTTATCCTCTACTACCTTTGCGATGCTGGCTACGCTCACACCTTCCTTTAGGTTGATAAGCTTGACACCTGTTGTGATTCGTCCAAGCACTGTTACATCACTTACCTGGATTCTGATGATAATGCCCTCTGTTGTGATGAGCATGAGCTCGTCATCGTTTTCAACTGATTTGACTCCTACGAGATTACCTGATTTTTCTGTAATCTTGTAGCATTTTACTCCCTTACCGCCACGGTTTTGTGTGGTAAATTCGTCAATTCGTGTACGTTTTCCAAGGCCGTTTGATGATACTAAAAGCACAGCCTCACCCATTGATGCGGTCTGCATTGCGATTATTACATCACTTGGTGCAAGATTCATTCCGATAACACCCATGGTTGTACGGCCTGTTGAGCGCACATCTGTCTCCTTGAATCTGATACACTGTCCGAATTTGGTGAAGAGCAAAATATCCTCTGAATTGTCTGTGACCTTGACCTCTATGAGTTTGTCGTCCTCGCGCAGATTGATTGCTGCAAGTCCGTTCTTTCGGATATTCTCATAATCCTTTATCGGTGTTTTCTTGACTATTCCGTTTCTTGTAGCCATGAACAGATACTTATCATCCTCGTATTCTTTGATTGGAATCATGGCTGTTATTTTCTCATCAGGCTGAAGCGGTATGAGATTGATGATGGCTGTGCCTCTTGATGTACGGCTTGCCTCAGGTATCTCATATGCCTTGATTCTGTATACTCTTCCTGTATTTGTGAAAAACATCAGGTAGTGGTGTGATGTGGTCATGAGCATCTCGACGATATAATCATCCTCGATTGTCTCCATTCCCTTTATTCCCTTGCCACCGCGATGCTGAGCCTTGAAATTGTCAGTGCTCATGCGCTTTATGTAGCCTACCTTTGTCATTGTTATGACTGTGTTTGTCTCAGGAATGAGATCCTCCATCGACATATCATACTCGTCATAGCCTATCTCTGTCTTTCTGTCGTCACCGTATTTATCAGCGATTGCGATGATTTCCTCCCTGATTACTCCAAGAAGCTTTTTCTCATCGGCAAGGATAGCCTTTAACTGCTCAATCTGAGCCATGAGCTCCTTATACTCAGCCTCGAGCTTTTCTCTTTCCAGCCCTGTAAGAGCCTTAAGACGCATATCGACAATTGCCTGTGACTGCTCATCTGACAGGCCAAATCTCTCCATCAATCTGGTCTTTGCCTGCTGTGTGGTCTGGCTTGAGCGGATAATACTTATTACCTCGTCTATGTTGTCCTGGGCAATAATGAGACCCTCTACAATATGTGCCCTGGCCTCTGCCTTGTCTAGATCAAACTTTGTACGTCTGGTCACTACATCCTTCTGGTGGATGAGATAGTAATTGAGCAGATCGTATAGATTTAATACCTTTGGCTCTCCGTTTACAAGTGCAAGGTTTATTACTCCAAACGTATCCTGAAGCTGTGTATGTTTGAAAAGCAGATTTAAAACTACACTCGGGTTCACATCTCGGCGAAGCTCTACCACGATTCTCATTCCCTCACGGCTTGTCTCGTCGCGGAGGTCTGTTATTCCATCTATCTTTTTGTCCTTATGAAGCTCGGCTATTTTCTCAATAAGACGAGCTTTGTTTACGTTGTATGGAAGCTCTGTCACTACAATTCTGTTTTTGCCGTTTTCCATAGGCTCGATATTGGTGACAGCACGGACTCTTATTTTGCCACGGCCTGTTCTGTAAGCCTCTTTGATGCCACTTGTTCCGAGAATTATGCCGCCTGTAGGGAAATCCGGTCCCTTTACCACATCGATAAGCTCATCAATTGTGGTTTCTTTGTCCTCGATATCGTTGTCGATAAGGCGCACTACGGCATTGACCACTTCACGCAGATTGTGAGGTGGGATATTGGTTGCCATACCTACCGCGATTCCTGTGGTTCCGTTTACTAAAAGGTTTGGATATCTTGATGGGAGCACTGTAGGCTCTTTTTCTGTCTCATCAAAGTTTGGCTCAAAATCTACTGTATTTTTGCCGATATCCTTGATTAATTCAAGAGAAATCTTTGAGAGTCTTGCCTCTGTGTATCGCATGGCGGCGGCTCCGTCTCCATCGACTGAACCAAAGTTTCCATGACCGTCCACGAGTGTGTATCTCATAGACCAGTCCTGTGCCATATTTACGAGTGCTCCATAGATTGAGCTGTCTCCGTGTGGGTGGTATTTACCCATTGTATCACCGACAATACGCGCACATTTTCTATGTGGCTTGTCAGGTGTATTTCCGAGTTCGACCATAGAGTAGAGTACTCGCCTCTGAACAGGCTTTAATCCGTCCCTGACATCAGGGAGGGCACGGCTTGCAATAACGCTCATCGCGTAATCTATGTAGGAGCTCTCCATTGTTTTTTTCAAATCGACCTGCTGTATCTGGTCAAAAATTTTGTCGTCCACTTAAATTACTCCTCCCTGCTAGATGTCAAGATTTGTTACATACTTGGCATTAGCTTCAATAAATTCTTTTCTTGGCTCTACTTTATCACCCATCAGTGTGGTAAATGTCACATCAAGCTCAGATGAATTTTCTCCGTCTATCATGACCTGTTTCAAAATTCTGTGTTCAGGATCCATTGTTGTCTCCCAAAGCTGATCAGCATCCATCTCGCCAAGTCCCTTGTATCGCTGGATCTTGTTATTATTGTCACGGCCTATGTCATTTAAAATCTGCTTGAGCTCGTCATCATCGTAGGCATACCATACACCCTTGTTTTTCTCCACCTTGTAAAGTGGCGGGGTAGCCAGGTATACATGTCCCTCCTTGATCAGATCAGGCATGAATCTGTAGAGGAAGGTGAGCATGAGAGTAGCGATATGGGCACCATCTACATCGGCATCTGTCATGATGATTATCTTGTCATAACGCAGCTTTGTTATATCAAAATCCTCATGAATTCCTGTTCCGAATGCTGTAATCATGGCTCTGATTTCTGCATTGTCATATATACGGTCAAGTCTTGCCTTTTCAACATTCAGTATCTTGCCTCGCAGAGGTAAAATTGCCTGTGTAGCACGGCTTCTTGCTGTCTTTGCAGAACCGCCGGCTGAATCTCCCTCGACTATGAAAATTTCACAGTTTTTAGGATCCTTGTCTGAGCAGTCAGCCAGCTTGCCCGGCAGAGTACCTCCATCGAGAGAGGTCTTTCTTCTGGTCAGGTCTCTTGCTTTTCTTGCGGCCTCTCTGGCTCTCTGTGCTAAAAGTGATTTCTCACAGATATTTTTGGCTACATCAGGATTCTGCTCGAGGAAATATGTGAGTTTTTCCGATACAACTGCATCTACGGCTCCTCTGGCCTCACTGTTTCCAAGCTTCTGCTTTGTCTGTCCCTCGAACTGAGGCTCCTCAATCTTGATACTGATGATTGCGGTAAGTCCCTCACGGATATCATCACCTGTCAGAGCCGGATCTGAATCCTTAAGTATCTTTTTCTCACGCGCATAGGCATTGAAGGTCTTTGTCAGGGCATTTCTAAAGCCTGCGAGATGAGTACCTCCCTCAGGTGTGATTACATTGTTTACAAAGCTGAAGGTTGAATCATTAAACGAATCATTGTGCTGCAATGCAACCTCAACATAAACACCGTTTTGTGTTCCCTCACAGTAGATTACCTCATCATAGAGAGCCTCCTTGCCACGGTTAAGATACTCTACAAATTCCTTGATTCCGCCCTCATAGTGGAATACATGATTGTGATGGCTGTTCTCACGCACATCCTTTAAAGTAATCTTAAGTCCTTTTGTGAGGAAGGCTGTCTCTCTGAGACGCTGCTTTAAGGTATCGTAGTCATACACTGTCTCCTCAAAAATCTCCGGATCCGGCAGAAAATGCACCTTTGTACCATGAAGCGACTCGTCACACTGTCCAACAATCTTTACTGTATCGTCTGTTTTGCCACGCTTGTAGCTTTGTCTGTAAATATTTCCGTCCTTGTAGACCTCAACTGTCAGCCATGTGGAAAGAGCATTTACTACAGATGCACCAACTCCGTGCAGACCGCCTGATACCTTATAGCCTCCACCGCCGAATTTACCACCTGCGTGAAGCACTGTAAAAACGACCTCAAGTGCTGATTTTTTTGCTTTATGATTGGTTCCGACCGGAATTCCTCGTCCATCATCCTGTACTGTTATGGAATTGTCCTCTTCGATTGTTACCTCGATATTTTTACAATAACCGGCTAAGGCCTCATCAACTGCATTGTCCACTATCTCGTAAACCAGATGATGAAGTCCTCTCGAAGACGTACTGCCGATATACATACCCGGTCTTTTTCTGACAGCCTCAAGACCCTCAAGTATCTGAATCTGGTCAGCTCCGTATTCCTGATTGTTCTGCTGTATTTCTTTACTCATCAATAACCTCCACCTGGCCCTTCACGACATGAAAGACCTTGTCCACCTGAAATCTATTTTTTACAAATTCATCAAGTCCCGTACAAGTGATAATGGTCTGTGTATCACTTAAGCTGTTGAGCAGATAGTTCTGCCTGTTTCCATCCAGCTCTGAAAGCACATCATCCAGTAAAAGCACGGGAGTGCTGTTTATATTTGTCTTTACAAGACTAATCTCAGAAAGCTTGAGTGAGAGAGCAGATGTCCTCTGCTGTCCCTGCGAGCCGTATTTTCTGATATCCACACCGTCCACTGAAAAAAGCATATCGTCCCTGTGCGGTCCAACGGTTGTCTGACACAGCTTCAAATCCCTGCTTCTTGCCTTAAGCAGCTCGTCCTCGAAAAAAATATCATCAATGCTTGGCTCATATTTGAGTATAAGCTTCTCCCTGCCTCCCGAAATATTGCTGTGAATGTCCTGTATTATCTCATTTAGCTCATTAACAAACTCGCGCCGCTTTTTTATAACATGCCTGCCATACTCAAGAAGCTGCATATCCCATACCTGAAGTGTATCAATCAAATCAGGTCTGTAAGCTATATCCTTTAACAGTCTGTTCCTCTGAACTAATGTCTTATTATACTTACTCAGGTTAGACAGATATATTTTGTCAAGCTGACAAAGCTCCAAATCTATAAATCTGCGTCTCTCGGCAGGACCGTTTTTGATAATATTGAGATCCTCAGGAGAGAAAAACACAATATTCAAAATACCAAACAGCTCACTCGCTTTTTTGATCGGCATTTTATTGATGGCCACACCCTTTGCACCGTTTTTTCGCAGATGCATGTCAATCCGGTATTCCTTGTCATTTTTTTCGACAATTGTCCTGATATGTGCCTCATCCTCGCCAAAACGGATCATTTCCTTGTCCTTGCTGCCCTTGTGCGACTTTGTAGTGCCGCTCAAATATGCAGCCTCAAGTATATTGGTCTTGCCCTGGGCATTATCGCCGTAGATTATGTTGGTTTCACTGTCAAAGCTGATATCCAGTTTTTCGTAATTTCTGAAATTACTCAGTTGGATTGACTTAATAATCATTATTTAACAACCTTAACTGTTTCGCCGTCATATGAGAAAACATCTCCGTCGTGAAGCTTTTTTCCTCTCTGAAGCTCAGTCTCACCGTTTACAGTCACCTGACCATCCTGAATAACAATTTTTGCCTCAACTCCCGAGCTCACAAGGTCAGCCTTTTTAAGAGCCTGTCCCAGCTTAATGAACTCATCCTGTTCTCTTATAGAAATCTGTTTCATAAAATCTCCTAGTTTGCTGCTGTATTAAAATTTACCGGAAGAATGAGGTAAATAAACTTGCCATCATCATCCTTAATGAAGCATGGTGCCTTTGGATTGACCATGTATAAATTAACCTCCTCCTCATCGATAACACGAAGTGCATCTATGAAGAACTTAGGATTAAAGCCTATCATAATATCTTTTCCATCTTTGTCGATATCGATGTCCTCATTCATGGAACCGATAAATGAATTGATGCGAAGCTCCATATTGCCATCTGTGATATTCATGATAATAGGCTTCTTATCTCCCTCCTTGACAAGAAGAGTAGCACGGTCTATACAGTCAAGAAGCTCACGCTTATTGATTCGAACCTTAGTGTCGTAGTCAGATGAGAGCATCTGGTCAATCTTAAAGTACTCACCCTCTATGAGGCGGGATACAACGGTAGTTTCTTCAAACTCAAAAACGATATGATTATTGGTGATGTATATAACAACATCCTCATCAGCTGAACCCGGAATAATCTTGCTTATTTCCTGCAGAGTCTTGCCAGGAACAACAACCTTCTTGCTGTCATAGTGATTTTTCATCTCGATATATCTGATAGATATTCTGTGTCCGTCAAGAGAAACAACTCGAAGCTTATTCTCCTCAATCTCAAAAAGCTCACCTGTCATCAGTTTATTGTTGTCATTGTCGGCAATTGAAAAAATTGTCTGTCTGATAACCTCTTTAAGGGTAAATTGTGAGAGGACAATAGACTCATTTCTCTCAACATATGGTATGTAAGAAAAATCATCACCTGATTTTCCGATGATATTGAACTTGGCCTTTTCACATGATATGACGGTCTTAAAGGAAGCATCTGTCTCAATTGTTACATCATTGTCAGGAAGCTTTCTCACTATTTCTGAAAAAATCTTGGCATCAAGAGCAATAATTCCTCTCTCTTCGATAGTTCCGTCTATTATTGTTTCGATTCCAAGCTCCATATCGTTAGCCATAAGCTTAATCTCGTTCGCGGATGCATCAATCAGTATGCACTCGAGAATTGCCATTGTAGTACGTGTAGGTACTGCCTTCGATA
This sequence comes from Agathobacter sp. LCP21S3_B2, assembly GCF_052118705.1. Lineage (NCBI taxonomy): Bacteria > Bacillati > Bacillota > Clostridia > Lachnospirales > Lachnospiraceae > Agathobacter > Agathobacter sp. LCP21S3_B2. Next base: position 9,339 of record NZ_JBQKGQ010000019.1, read on the forward strand.
CGATATTAACACCTTTCAGTAAATTTGCTTTTGAACAAATAAGTTTCATTTGGAAAAACTCCTTCCTGCGCGTATATATAAATATTTAAAAGATATTCGTAATCTTCTTCTTAGGGGCTGTTAAAAAGTTCAAAACCCCTTCAAAGCCTTTAAAGACAAGCTTTAAGCGGCTTGATAACTTGCTTAAAAGCCTGTTGAAGTAAAAATGATAAAAATTGATAACTTTTTATTCACTTTCCTTCAACCTGTCATTAACATGCTCATGTGGAAATAAAAGCAAGGTTATAACCAAATTATTAACATGCAAATGAGCACATATATAAATAGGTAGAAACTAATTTGGATTAATCTTTTTCTTGATAGTTTCTATTAGAGTACGTGTACTGTCATTCTCCTCGTAATCCTTGGTGACCTTCTTGATGCCGTGGATGATAGTAGAGTGGTCTCTGCCGCCTAAAAGCTGGCCGATTACATCAAGTGAATCAGAGGTCATGGTCTTGCAGAGGTACATGGCAATCTGTCTTGGACGTGCAATCTCGCTGCTTCTGGTCTTTGAAATCATCTGGTCCACAGAGATGTGGAAATGCTCTGAAACTACCTCAATGATGAGCTGTGCAGTGATTTCTCTTGGCTTGTCAGGCGTTATGATATTGGAAAGCTCCCTCTCAGCGATATCCATAGTGATGTGAGTATGCTCGAGATTGTGGAAGGCTAAAAGCTTGTTTAAGGCTCCCTCAAGCTCACGGATGTTGGAGCTGATGTTTGAAGCAATGTAGTTTAAGATATCATCATCTATATCAAAATTGTCAGTTTCAGCTTTCTTACGGAGGATAGCCATCCTCGTCTCATAGTCAGGAGTACCGATATCAGCCATCAGTCCCCACTCGAAACGGGAACGGATGCGCTCCTCAAGAGTCTCCATCTCCTTAGGCGGCTTATCAGAGGTAAGGATAATCTGCTTGCCCTGTGTCTGCAGTGTGTTGAAGGTGTGGAAAAACTCCTCCTGAGTACTTTCCTTTCCTATGATGAACTGGATATCATCAATCATGAGCACATCTACAGTCCTGTATTTGTCACGGAACTTTGTCATGGCAGAAGAATTACCGTTACGGATAGATTCGATAACCTCGTTGGTAAACTCTTCAGAAGTAACATAAAGCACCTTGGTATCAGGATTCTGGTCAATGATGAAATGACCTATTGAATGCATAAGATGAGTCTTGCCAAGTCCCGGACCACCATATATATATAGCGGATTGTATGCTTCACCCGGGCTTTCTGCCACTGCAAGAGAAGCAGAATGGGCAAACCTGTTATTATTACCTACGACAAAGGTGTCAAATGTATAGTTAGGGTTTAAGTTTGAGTGATCCCCCTTTACAGGAGTCTGTGGCTCAAGCTGTGGAGTATCATTGTTTTTAAACTTAAGACTCTGAGCCTGATCCGGTAAAATAAACTGGATATCATACTCGATACCTGTCACCTCACCTATAGCTACCTTAAGAGGAAGATAATATTTTTTGTTGATATAGCTGAGCCCCATCTGCTCAGACGGAACGAGAATATACAGTGTATTGCCGTCTATGGCGAACACCTCAAGCGGTTTTATCCACGTATTAAAGGAAACGTCTGTCAGACCATGCTCTTCCTTGACCATCTGTAGTATTTCATTCCACTTTTCCATTACTTTATCCATCAAAGTTCTCCATTATTTAACATATAAAGAGTATATTATGGGAATGTTCTCCACAATCCCATACATACTATATAGTACACTATTTTTGGCATTTAGGCAATGTAAAAAGATTTACAAAAATGCTTTATTCACATTTTTTAACCACAAATATACAAAGTTACCAACATGTTATTCACATATTGTGGATAACTTTTTGATATCTTGATAACTTTCCACAATATGTTGGTCACAATAGGTGGTTTATATCAAAATATAGACGGTTATCAAGAATTATTATATATATAGAAGAAACTCGTTTTCCACATTTTTATTGTGGAATGTAAATCGATAAAAAAATATATGTAGAAATTTAAAGAAAATTGAGAAAATCCTTGACACAACAGGAATTTTTGTTATAATTATACCGATGTTTTTTAACGTAAAGGAGGTGGATATATATGAAGATGACATTCCAACCTAAGAAGAGACAGAGAGCAAAAGTTCATGGATTCAGACAGAGAATGAAAACTGCTAGCGGAAGAAAAGTAATCGCAGCCAGAAGATTAAAAGGAAGAAAAAAATTATCAGCATAGGCCACAATTTTTGTGGTCTTTTCTTCATTTTTGATTGTTTTTAGAAGGACAGTTTCAAATGAAATTTTCAGATTCGTTGAAAAAAAACAAGGATTTTCAGAATGTATATAATAACGGTGTATCGTTTGCTAACAGATACCTCGTTATGTATGTTCTGAAAAATAACACAGAAAATAATCGTATAGGTATATCAGTTAGCAAAAAAGTTGGAAATAGTGTTATTAGACATCATATTACTCGTCTCGTGAGAGAGAGTTACAGACTACATGAGGACATGTTCGATAGTGGTTTGGACATCGTAGTCATCGCAAGAGTTGCAGCGCGGCATGTGGGTTATAAGGAAATAGAAAGTGCTGTTTTACATCTTGGAGGTCTTCACAGTATTATTAAGAAACAAAATATTTGAATAATGAAAAAGAAGATGGAATCGTTTTGAAAAGTATCTTGATATGTTTGATTAAATTTTATAGGAAGTATATTTCCCCGATGAAATCAACGAAATGCCCATATTGTCCGACCTGCTCAGAGTATGGTTTGCAGGCTGTGCAAAAGTACGGTGCCATAAAGGGTGGTCTGCTTGCGGCATGGAGGATATTGAGATGTAATCCTTTTTCGAAGGGTGGGTATGATCCGGTTCCATAGCAGCAATGGAGGTTTTTATGTCGGACATTTTATTAACCGCATATCCAGGCTCTATTCTTGGACCAATTGCCAAGCTTCTCGGTATGCTGATGGATTGGATATACAGTGGTATATCTAATATTACAGGTGGAAGAGTTGAGAGCGTTGTACTCAGTATTGTAATTATTACGATTATAATCTATATGTGTCTGTTGCCACTGACTATAAAGCAGCAGAAGTTTTCTAAGCTATCACAGAAAATGCAGCCTGAGATGCAGGCTATCCAGGCTAAATATAAAAATAAAAAGGACCAGGCTTCAATGATGGCCATGCAGGAGGAGACACAGCTTTTGTACCAGAAGTACGGTATTTCTCCGATGGGAAGCTGTGTGCAGATGCTTATACAGATGCCTATTCTGCTTGCATTGTATCGTGTATTTTACAATATCCCTGCTTATCTTAGCGGAGTTAAGGGCTCTTTTACAGGGCTTGTTGATTCAATTCAGCAGACAAGCGGATATCAGGATACACTTGTCAGTCTGATGGAAAAATATAATGTTGTCACATCAAGCGGTCTTAACGCTTCAAATGCGGCTTCAAAGCTTGCTGATGCAAGTGGTGATGCTTTAAGCAATTATATCATTGATATCCTTTATAAGCTTCCTTCAAAGGGCTGGGATGCTCTTATGGACGGTAAGTTTTTTGATGGTATCCAGAGCGCAGTTGAGAAGACACATGATGCGTTACTGCATTTCAACTACTTTTTGGGACTGAATATCTCAGATACACCTTGGTATATCATAAAGAGCAACTTTACGGACAAGCCTGATAAGTGGTTACTTTTTGTAATACTTGCACTGCTTATTCCTGTACTGTCATATCTGACACAGATGATCAATATCAAGCTTATGCCACAGGCTACAAACGGCAATGATCAGATGGCAAGCCAGATGAAGATGATGAATCTCATGATGCCGCTTATGTCATTATTTTTCTGCTTTACAGTTCCTGTAGGTCTTGGTATTTACTGGATCTGCTCTGCACTTGTAAGAGGTATCCAGCAGTTCTTCGTAAACAGACATATCGAGAATCTTGATCTTGAGGCTGTTATGGCAAAGAACGAGGAAAAGGCAAAGAAGAAGAGAGAAAAAATGGGACTGTCCGAGGATTATATAAAGAAGGCAGCTCAGATTAAGACAAAGTCAATTGAAAATAAGGCAAACGTATCTGCATCAGCAGACACAGAGGAGAAGCTGGCAAAGGCTGCTGAGTACAAGGCTAATGCAAAGGCAGGCTCACTTGCTTCAAAGGCTAATATGGTTAAAGAGTTTAATGAACGCAATTCACGCAAATAGGGGGAGAAAATAGTGGAATACATTGAAGTATCTGCAAAAACAATTGACGATGCTTTGACAGAGGCATCTATTAAACTTGGAACAACAAGCGATAAGCTCGAGTATGAGGTAATTGATAAGGGAAGCAATGGTTTCCTTGGAATTGGCAGCCGTGATGCCGTCATCAAGGTTAAAAAGGCCGAGGCAAGTGTTGAGGATGAGATTCGCGAATTCCTTGATAGTGTGTTTAAGGCAATGAAGCTTGAGGTTACTATTGATATCAAAGTGGATGAGGACAACAGAAATGTTGATGTTGAGCTTAACGGATCTGAGATGGGCGTTTTAATCGGCAAGAGAGGTCAGACTCTCGATTCACTCCAGTACCTTACAAATCTTGCTATCAATAAGCAGTCTGAGAATTACTACAGAGTAAAGATTGATACTGAGGATTACAGAAAGAGAAGAAGAGAGACTCTTGAGAATCTTGCAAAGAATATTTCATTCAAGGTTAAGCGTACAAAGAGACCTGTTTCTCTTGAGCCGATGAATCCTTTTGAGAGAAGAGTGATTCATTCTGCGCTTCAGAATGATAGATTTGTTGAAACACACAGCGAGGGTGATGAGCCTTACAGACACGTTGTTGTGACACTTAAGAAATAATAGATATAAATCATTAAAAGGGTATCTGGTTTCAGGTATCCTTTTTGAATATATATTATCTTAGAATTTTTGAGGAATTTCATATGCAAAATGATACGATAGCGGCTATTGCCACAGCTATGTCTCCGTCAGGAATCGGAATTATCAGGATAAGCGGAGATGATGCACTTTCGGTAATAGACAGGATTTATAAAAGTAAGAATAAAAAAAAGAAAATAAGCGCCTGTCAGTCACATACCATTCATTATGGTTTTATATATGACGGCGATGAGAAAATAGATGAGGTTATGGTGCTTTTGATGAAGGCTCCCAATACATACACGAGGGAGGATACTGTGGAGATAGACTGCCACGGTGGTGTGTATGTGATGAAGAGAGTGCTTGAAGCCGTAATCAAAAACGGAGCAAGACCGGCAGAGCCCGGAGAGTTTACTAAAAGGGCATTTTTAAATGGCAGGATTGATTTATCCCAGGCAGAATCTGTTATAGATGTAATAAATTCAAAAAATGATTTTGCACTCAAAAGCTCTTTAAGCCAGCTAGGCGGAGCCGTGCTTGGAAGCATCAGGCAGATAAGAGAGCAGCTTTTGCATGAGATTGCGTTTATTGAGTCGGCACTTGACGACCCTGAACACATTTCTCTGGATGATTATCCACAAAAGCTACGTGCAATTGTGGATAACGAGTATGTGGAGATAGATAGTCTGTTAAAAACCTCAGATAATGGAAGGATTCTGAAGGAAGGAATAAACACAGTAATCATTGGAAAGCCAAATGCCGGAAAGTCATCGCTTTTAAATGTGCTTGTAGGAAGTGACAGGGCAATTGTTACTGATATAGCCGGAACCACGAGAGATGTGCTTGAGGAACAGATTAATATTGGTGGAATCACCTTAAATCTCGTTGATACTGCAGGCATCAGAAGCACAGAGGATGTTGTTGAAAAAATTGGTGTGAAAAAGGCTATGGAGCATGCCAATGGAGCTGATTTAATAATATATGTAGTTGATTCGTCAGTTGCACTTGATGATAATGATTATGATATTATCAATTTTATTAAGGATAAAAAGGCAGTCATTTTACTAAATAAGTCGGATCTGGCTTCAAAGGTGTCGGCAGATGATATAAAAAAGCTTTTGGATAAAACGGTTATTTCGGTTTCTGCAAAGGAAAGCTTGGGAATAGATGAGCTTTCTGATACAATAAAGGAAATGTTTTTTGATGGACAGGTGTCATTCAATGATGAGATTTATATCACAAATATCAGGCATAAAAAACTATTGTCAGATGCTAAGGAAAGTCTTAAGCTTGTTATGAACAGTATTGATGATGATATGCCGGAGGATTTTTATTCGATTGATTTGATGAGTGCGTATGAGTCACTCGGACTCATAATAGGAGAATCGGTTGAGGATGATCTGATGGATGAGATATTCAGTAAATTTTGTATGGGAAAGTAGGCAGTTATGTGCAGTAAGTTTGTTGAAGAAAATTATGATGTTGTTGTAGTTGGTGCAGGACATGCGGGATGTGAGGCAGCACTTGCGTGTGCCAGGCTTGGACTTGAGACTATTGTTTTCACGGTAAGTGTGGACAGTATAGCGCTCATGCCATGTAATCCGAATATCGGTGGAAGCTCGAAGGGGCATCTCGTCAGGGAGATTGATGCACTTGGCGGCGAGATGGGAAAAAACATTGACAAGACCTTTATCCAGTCAAAGATGCTAAATAAATCGAAGGGGCCTGCTGTTCATTCTCTCCGCGCGCAGGCAGATAAAGCGGAATATAGTATGGAAATGAGAAAAACCCTTCAAAATACCGACCATCTGACCATCAGACAGGGTGAGGTTTCTGAGATTGTTACCGATGAGAATAATAATATAGTCGGTGCAAAAACTACTTCGGGAGCTTTATATCATTGTAAGGCGATTGTGCTGTGTACCGGCACATATTTAAGAGCCAGATGCTTAACCGGCGAGATGATCACTCATACAGGTCCGAATGGACTTTTGGCTGCCAACCATCTGACTCAGTCGCTCATAGATCATGGAATTGAGATGCGCAGATTCAAAACAGGAACTCCAGCGCGTGTAGATAAGAGAAGTCTTGATTTTTCCAAGATGGAGGAACAGTTCGGTGACGAGAGGGTAGTGCCGTTTTCATTTACAACTGATCCTGAAAGTGTGCAGATTGATCAGGTTTCATGCTGGCTTACATATACTAATAGTAAGACCCATGAGATTATCAGAAACAATCTCGACCGTTCGCCGATTTATGCAGGTATCATAGAGGGAACAGGTCCGAGGTATTGTCCTTCAATAGAGGATAAGGTGGTTAAGTTTGCTGAGAAGGAAAGACATCAGATATTTATAGAGCCGGAGGGACTTAATACAAACGAGATGTATGTCGGAGGTATGTCTTCGTCTATGCCTGAGGATGTGCAGTATGAGATGTACCGCACTCTTCCGGGACTTGAAAACGTAAAGATAGTAAGAGATGCTTATGCCATAGAGTACGACTGTATCAATGCAAACCAGCTATATGCATCGCTCGAGTTTAAGAAAATACATGGTCTGTTCAGTGGTGGACAGTTCAACGGTTCGTCCGGATATGAGGAGGCAGCCTGTCAGGGACTTATCGCCGGCATTAATGCAGCCATGAAGATACTTGGCAAAAAGCCATTGATACTTGACAGGTCAGAAGCGTACATAGGTGTGTTGATAGATGATCTGGTCACTAAGAAAAATAGAGAACCTTACCGCATGATGACTTCAAGAGCGGAATATCGTCTCCTTTTAAGACAGGACAATGCAGATTTGCGTCTCACCGAGAAGGGATACGAGGTTGGTCTGATTTCAAAGGAAAGATATGACTATGTATGTAAAAAGAAAGAGCTTATTGACAAAGAAATAGAGAGAGTGTCACATGTAAATATCGGTGCAAGGGCTGATGTACAGGAGATTCTGAAGAAATACAACAGTATAGAGCTAAGCAACGGAACCACACTTGAGGAGCTTATCAGAAGACCTGAGCTGGATTATGACAAGCTCGCTCCGATAGATCCCGACAGACCTAAGTTATCTGATGACATAAGAGAACAGATTAATATTCTTATTAAGTACGCAGGGTATATTTCAAGACAGATCAAGCAGGTCTCTCATTTTAAGAAGCTTGAGAAAAAACTGTTACCTACTGATTTTGATTATAATACTATTTCGGGTCTGAGAATTGAAGCACAGCAGAAGTTGAATGAATTTCAGCCGCTTAGTATAGGTCAGGCATCCAGAATTTCAGGTGTCACACCGGCTGATATATCGGTTTTACTGGTATTTCTGGAACAATTAAAATACTCAAATCCTGATTTATTTTCTAGATTAAACCCAGATAATACAAGCGTTGAACAATAATAATGGAGAATAAAATATGAAATATGATTTCACACACTTCACTGATGAATTATCAAAAATTAAATGTACATTAAATAATTCACAATTAGAGCAATTTGAGCTATATTATGACATGCTTATCGAAAAAAACAAGGTTATGAACCTTACTGCCATCACTGATTTCGATGAGGTAATAGAGAAACACTTCCTTGATAGCTTGTTTTTGTGCCACACATTAGATTTAAACGCGGAAAAAAATATCATTGATGTCGGAACCGGAGCTGGTTTTCCCGGTATTCCTCTTAAGATAGCTTTTCCTCAGCTTAAGATTACTTTATTAGATTCACTTAATAAGAGAGTTGGATTTTTAAATGAAGTTATTGAAGCGCTTGAGCTTAATGATATTGAAGCAGTTCATGGCAGGGCAGAGGATTTTGCCAGAGATAAAGAGTACAGAGGAGCTTATGATATTTGTGTATCGAGAGCAGTTGCAAATCTGTCTACTCTTTCAGAATACTGTCTGCCGTTTGTGAAAATGGGAGGCTGCTTTGTGTCATATAAATCAGGTGAGTGCGAGAGCGAGGTGGCAGATGCAAAGTCGGCCATTTATCTGTTGGGAGGAAAGCTGAATAAAATAGAGCAGTTTGGCTACTCGGATAATCATCGCTCTTTTGTCATAATTGATAAGGTCATGAATACTAGCAATAAGTATCCGAGAAAAGCCGGACTGCCTTCAAAGAAACCATTGTAAAAAACATTAAAATCTAAAATTAATAATTATAAAAAATATGGATAAATAAGGAAATGTCCTAATTATTAATTATCTTTTTAATAATTGAAGCTGTCTTTTCAGGTATCTCCAATTGCGGATATAAACGAGCATTTGATATATGAATAATGTCGATATTTGTATTCAATTTATGATAATTGTTGATAACATCGAGATTATTTTTGATATCTGTGGAACCAATAATATATATCGGTTTATCAAGTTTTTTAATCGCGTGCGTTATGTTTATATTAATATAGTGTGACAATATACTTGAATATAGATATTTGCCACGGCTTTGTCCATGGTGAGCTGATTCATAATAAGTATCTTCAACCTTGGATGAAATAAGCTGACTTCTCAGCATATACTTATTTCTGAATAGTAAATCCAGTTTAAGAGGACTCATAAGCTTGTTATAGATAAATGTTCCAAATATAGGAAGATTTATCACGGTCTGTTTGAATTTAGATGTCTTATCAGGTATCTGGTTTAGCTGTTGCAGTGGGACAGGGTTGATAAGTATTGTCTTGTTGAATAAATCTTTCTGTAATACGCTTGCCATAAGAACCGGGGCTGCTGAAAGATTTGTAGCCACAACATCGCATGCTTCACCTATAACATCGTTAACAAATGCTGTTATAATCTGTACATACATATAATTTGTGTATTTAATTGAAGGCTTGTCAGAACGTCCACAGCCAAGTAAATCAATGGTGTATACAGTGTTTTTCTTTGACAGCTTTTTGATTATCTTGCTCCATTCCTCACCGGAAGCCCTTGAGTCTGTATCGTGAACCAACAGAAGAGGTGTTCCGGTGCCGTTTTGGGTGTAGAATATGTTTCCCTCTTTCCATTTATAATAATGTCCGTTGTCAACTTTAAGCAGATTTTTTCTCGCTGCATTTGAATCGACAAGTCTGTTGTATGCATACATTCCGGCCACGGCTGCACTTGTGAGAACTAAAAGTCGTTTTGTACTTTTTTTCATTATAAAACCTCCCTGTGTTAATTTTCTACTATTATTATATCAAAAATGTTGTTTTATACAATTATTTTTTATAAATGCTTTTAAAAATGGCAAAAATGATATATAATTATTTTGTAAAAGTTTAAATATAAATAAAACATATGTTCTGGTGATTATGGTTAAAGAGTATTTAGAAAAAACAAGAGATGAATTTTACGATAGCAGGCAGAGTCTTATAGAGAAGCTGACAACTGCCGAAAATCATTACAAAGAGAATATTAAGCTCATACAGATGCTTGAGGACTCCAGTGATGAAAATTATGAGGCTTTTACTCCACGCGAGGTAAATTCATATAATAAAAATAAGATAAGAGAAATCAAGGAAGAACAGAATCTGATTGAGCCACAGTTGAAGACACTGCATAAACAGATTTCTGATATTGATTGTAAAATTGATGAAATCAATAGTATAATTAGGGTTTGTAATACGGATGATTCAGCCGCTGATGTTGAAATTAGCGAGGTTATGTCAGATGTAATCAATGAAGAGGATAGCGGGCTTTTTAACAGGGTTCTGCTTGAAACTGTGGAAGGTGAAAGACAAAGGATTGCCAGGGATTTACATGATTCCACAGTTCAGAGTCTTACGTCATTGCTGCATAAGACGGAGCTTTGCCTTAAGCTGTTGGATATAGATCCTATAAGATGCAAGCTGGAGCTTACATCACAGGGAAAGATACTTAAGGATATTATAAATGAGCTTCGTAATATGATTTACAATCTTAGACCAATGTCATTTGATGATATTGGATTTAATATCACAGTCGAGAGAGCTCTTGATAAACTTAAAAATGCTAATAATATACGATGCAATTTTAAGACAGAGGGTGATGAATGTAATGTGGACAGTATTGTTTCACTTACACTTCTTCGAGTGATACAGGAGGCTTGCAGCAATTCTATTAAGCATGGTCATGCTAAGGTTATAAATGTTACTATTGTTTATGAATCACATAGTCTTACTTTAACAGTTGAGGATGATGGTGATGGATTTAATGTTTCTGCAATTCCGGAGGTTACAAGAAGTGATAATTCAGGTTTTGGATTGTCAATGATGAAAGAGAGAGTATATCTTCTTTCCGGTAAAATCAAAATTGATTCTAAACCGGGAGAGGGTTGCACAATAAAAGTTACGGTGCCAATTAATAAGGAGGATTAAGAAGATGGCTATTAACATTATGATTACAGATGATCATTCAATGATCAGAGAGGGTCTGAAAAATTTGCTTGAGCTTGATGGTGATATAAAGGTTATTGCTGAGGCTGAAAATGGTGAGGATTGTCTTGAAAAGCTTAAGACGGTTACTCCTGATGTTTTACTTCTTGATATCAATATGCCAAAGATGAATGGTCTTGAGGTATTAAAGAAACTTAAGGATATGAAATCAAAGATAAAGGTGCTTGTTCTTACAGTTCACAATGAGACAGAGTATCTGATGAAAGCTGTTGATATTGGAATTAATGGATATGTTTTAAAAGATTCTGAATCTGCCGAGCTTAAGAAAGCTATATTTACTATTGCAGATGGAGAAACTTATATTCAGCCAAGTCTTATCCCGGCACTCAATTCAAAGATGATTGAGAAAAATGAGGATGAACTCAAGATTGATGCTCTTACAAAGAGAGAGCTCGAGGTTCTCAAGGAGATGGCTGTTGGTAAGTTTAACAGAGATATCGCAAAAGAGATGAAGATTAGTGAGAGAACTGTTAAGAATCATATTTCCAGCATCTTTAAGAAGCTGGAGGTTACTGATCGTACTCAGGCTGCTGTTTTTGCTATTCGTAACAACATTATTCAGATTATGTAATATATTTTATGTTTTTAAAAGAGGAATGTTTCACGTGAAACATTCCTCTTTTATTATACAATTTAGTATATAGTATGGTTTGTTGACAGTAGTACGGAATCCAACATACATATACATTCCGCACTCGTTTTATTCCGTAACTAAGAGTATGTAAGAAATCACATAAAGGATGAGACAGTAGGACACAACCGTTCATGTTCGCCATCCAGGCTCAGTATGGACTCGCTCGTACATCCGTGTACGAGTGTTGCTTGCGTATTGAAGTGATTTCAAACATACTCTAAGTTACTGCGTAAATTTGTTTGGAATGTATATGTATGGCGGATACTTCACGTTGTGGATGTAATGAAAATATCATATAACCAATACCTCATATATCACATATCTAAATATATATCGAGATTCAGTAACTATTCAGAACCACCCCACACACATTCGCAAAAACGCACGATACTCGTGCTTTCTCGTTGCTACGCAACTAATTTTGCTCATATGTGTGGGGGTGGCTCTATTCGAGCCACCTTGAGAACAAGAAAATCTGCTGCTTACATGCAAGCATGACACATCAGCTTTTTTGTTCTCAGTGGTTCTGAATAGTTACGAGATTCATATATAATCTTTATATAGATAATTTATTAGTCAAATATTATGTAATATAACTAATCACATAATAAATACCTAATAGTATAAGACAATGATTCACGTGAAACATTCCACATTCGATATGTAATTTAGAATATAGTGTATAATTTAATTTATTAACAGTAGTACGGAATCCGTCATACATATACATTCTACACTAGTTTTACTGTGCAACTAAGTGTATGTAAGAAATTACATGATAGTTTAGACAGTATTACGAAAACATTGCATGCATATAAAAGAATTGTCCATTAAATAAAGCAAATATACATTCAGCTCTTGATTTACCACACAAATGATAATATGCAAGAAATTACATAAATGATAAGATAGTAGTACGCAAATGTCAATATTAGTCATTCAGGTTCAGTACAGACTCGCTAGTACATTTGGTACGAGTGTTGTTACGTTTTGAAGTAATTTAAACATACTTTAGTACAGTGTTCAAAGATTTACTGGACCAATAGCGTAGAATGTTTTTAGAAAATAAGAAAAATCAGGCATAGAGGATTGCTTTCAGGCTTATCTTTATTACAGATGAAAATTTATATACGTTATTTATCTGATTTTTTGCAAAATGATGTACTGTTATTACTGCGTAGAATTGTTTAGAATGATATGTATGTGGATTATTTATGCTATGTAAGTAATATAAATATCATATAATATAATATATAAAAGAGTACACAGTTTAATAATGCATAACTAAATATTACATGATTAAATATCAAATAACAAAATATAATGTTTCACGTGAAACATTTACATGTTATAATGAGCGTAGCAAATTATATCACGCGCGAATGCGCATAAGTATCAGCCACAGGCTTATTATATGTGTAAGCATATGATATAATGAGTGCAAGTGAGAATAAGGCGTTTATATATTTGGTGAACGATTAATTATGATCATGATGCAAAGCTTCATGAAATAATGAGAGTAGTAAGCTATATCATGCGTGAATGCACGTAACTATCAGCTACCGACATATGTATTATGATCAATTTTAATCGTTAAAGAAATTTAAAATATTAATATTGTAATATATGAAATAGAAATTAAAGGAGTAAGAGGTATTATTTTTATGAATAAAAAAATTTAATAATTAAAGGAAGCCCAAGAGAAGAAGGAAATACTGCAACAATGGCAGATATATTTGCAAAAGGCACAAGTGAAAATAATAATATAGTAACAAAAATTGTATTGAAAGATAAAATAATAGGGGATTGCAGTGGGTGTGCTATTTGTCAGCAAAATGGTGGTAAATGTGTGCAAGACGATGATATGAATGAAATTTATGATGAAATGCATAAAGCCGATGTAATCATTTTAGCATGTCCGGTTTACTTTTTATACCTGGCCTTCTTTGATGAAAAGAATGATTGACAGAACTTTTGCAATTGAAGATTATATGCATAAAAAAGTTTTTTATTTATTGAGTGCTGCAGCTACAAGGAAAGAGACAAATGTACAAACCATGATTAAGTGTTTCAGACAGTATATTTCGTGCTTCGGAGAAAATGGAAGTGAAGAGGGCGGTATTGTATTTGCTTATGATACAAGAAAAACAGAGGATGTGAAAACAAAGTATGATATATTAAATAAAGTATATGAAATGGGAAAGAGTGTATAGTTACACTTAATAAAAAACGAACCAGGAAAGAATGCATAGTTACGCTTAATAGAAAATGAACCGGATAAATGATTTTTTGAAAAATATTGTACTTATATAATGGAATTTTATAGCATTATAGAGTTAAGAGTGATATAATAATTTAAGTATGTAAGATTTCAATTTACAATTTTAAAAATATGATGATGTAGAAGAGTTTCTTGTTATCAAGATTAAGATGACTTGGAATAATTATTATAAAACAATTATGATATATAGAATATAGCATGTAAAATGCAGAATATAAAATATAAAATATAGAATATAAAATATAGAATATAACATATAGCATCAGAGTATTAAGTAAATTGCGAAAGGATTTATAATGGGAAGAATTATAGCAGTTGCAAATCAAAAGGGTGGGGTTGGAAAGACTACTACTTCTATCAATCTGGCAGCGTGTCTGGCTGAAAAAAAGAAAAAAGTGCTGGCAATTGATTTGGACCCGCAGGGCAATATGACAAGCGGTCTTGGTGTAAATAAAGACGAAGCGGAGAATACGGTATATAATCTCATGCTGGATGAGTGTTCAATTTCTGAGAGTATTGAAAAGACAGTTGTTGATAATTTATCTGTTATTCCCTCTAATGTAAATCTGGCCGGAGCGGAGATTGAGCTTTTGGGCATCAATGATAAAGAATACATATTAAAGAGTGCGGTTGATTATATAAAGGATGATTACGATTTTATTATTATAGATTGTCCACCGTCACTTAACATGCTGACAGTAAACGCCATGACCACGGCCGACACGGTTTTGGTTCCTATTCAGTGTGAATATTATGCTTTAGAGGGACTTAGTCAGTTGATTCACACAATCAATCTGGTGCAGGAAAGACTGAATCCGGAGCTTCAGATTGAGGGTATTGTTTTTACAATGTATGATGTCAGAACGAATCTGTCAAATCAGGTTGTAGAGACAGTGAAAGAAAACCTGGATACAAAGATTTACAATACCATGATTCCAAGAAATATCAGACTGGCGGAGGCTCCGTCATATGGTATTCCAATAAATATGTATGACAGTAAATCTGCCGGAGCAGAAAGCTACAGAAATCTGGCAAAGGAAATTATAGCGAGAAAGGACATTTAATATAGTATGGCGGCAAAAAAAGGATTGGGTAAAGGACTTGATTCATTAATAACAGATAAGGTTTCAAAGCCGGCAAAGCCAAAGAGTAATCATGCAGCGGATGCTGTAATGATTGATATAAACAAGGTAGAGCCTAATAGAGAACAGCCCAGAAAAAAATTTGATGAGGATGCACTTATTGAGTTATCGGAGTCAATAAAGCAGTTTGGCATTTTACAGCCTCTTTTATGTCAGGATAGAGATGATTACTACGAAATAGTAGCAGGAGAACGCAGATGGAGAGCTGCAAAGCTGGCTGGACTGAAGGAAGTTCCTGTTATAATCAAGAAGCTTACAGATCAGCAGATTATGGAGATTTCTCTAATAGAAAATATACAGAGAGAGGATTTAAACCCGATAGAGGAAGCGCTGGCATATAAAAGACTGATAGAGGATTTTAAATTGAAACAGGATGAGGTTGCGGAGAGAGTATCAAAGAGTAGAACAGCCGTGACTAATTCCATGAGATTACTCAAGCTCAACGATAAGGTACAGCAGATGGTCATTGACGAGATGCTTACAACAGGCCACGCAAGGGCTCTTCTTGGAATAGAGGACCAAAAACAGCAGTATGTCATTGCTCAGCAGATTTTTGATCAGAAGCTTAGCGTAAGGGATACAGAGAAGCTGGTCAAGTCATTGCAGAATACCAAGAAAAAAACAAAAGCTGAAAAGCCGGTTGATCCTCAGATGGAGGCAATTTACAGAGACCTTGAAGAAAAGCTTAAAAACAGTATAGGAACAAAAGTTCTTATTAACAGAAAAAATGAAAAAGCCGGTAAGATTGAAATTGAATATTATTCACATGATGAGCTTGATAGAATAGTGGGTTTGCTTAATTCGGTAAAATAGGATATTTATTAATCAAAATAAAATTTATAATAAATATTCACAATAAATATATATAAATATGTAAAAATGAGACAAACAGACTATTTAAATTTTATGTAAAATGACCGACAATATAGATAGGAGCAAAAGATGATTTCTGAATATTTAGGATTCGATTCTGATTTTATTATATTGGGATTAGTGGGTGTTGTAATAATTTTATTGATACTCATCATTGTCAATATGGTACAAACCAGTAAACTCAAAAAAAGATACAATGCGTTTATGAGTGGTAAGACAGCAAAGTCATTGGAAGATACACTTTTAAAGAGATTAGACCAGGTAGATGAGCTTATTGCTGCAAACTTAGCAAATGAAAAGAATATTGATGAATTATTTGCTAACATGAACGGAACATACCAGAAGGTTGGACTAGTAAAGTATGATGCATTTAATGAGATGGGTGGAAAGCTTAGTTTTTCACTTGCGATGCTTAATGGCAAGGATGATGGTTTCGTACTCAATGCAGTTCACAGCCGTGAAGGATGTTACACTTACATAAAGGAAATTGTTGGCGGAAATTCCATTATTGTTTTAGCAGAAGAAGAGCAGGAAGCGTTGAAAATGGCCAGGGAGGCAAATGAACCTGCAGAAAAATAACAATGGGGTGGTTTAGTTTATGAGGATAAAAACAGTCAACAGTTTAGTTGGCGGTGAAATTCTGGCAGAGCCAATCGTAACCGAAAAAAACGAAATATTGATACCAAACGGAACTACATTAAAAAATGAGTATGTACCATTGATTGAAGCTTTGGGAATTGATTCAGTAATGATTGAGGATCCTTATGAGAATTATGAGAGCCCAAATTCTATCATAGATATAGCTATTTTCAATAAATATGTTGAAAAGGTCCGCAGACTTATGGAAAGTCATATCTATCATGGTGGAAAGTCACTCAAGGAGTTTGAAATTATTGCAAATGATATAGTTCGTGATATCAGCAATATGCCATCCGACGTGATAGTTGATATAAAAGAGCATAATTCAAACCTCTATGAACACACAGTTATGGTTACATTATTATCTGTTTTGGTAGCAAGAAAATTAAAGCTTGATAATAAAAGAAAATATAATATAGCGGTGGGATGTCTTTTACACGATATCGGGCTTAGATTTATAGTAACACCGTATAAAAACAGAGATTTTATCAATGCAGATCCGGCAGAGATGTTTGAATATAAGAAACATACAATTTTGGGATATTCTGCATTGGATGAGGAAAATTGGATTTCACCTATTTCGATGAAGATGGTTTTGTCCCATCATGAGAATATGTCCGGAACAGGTTTTCCTATGAAACAAAAGAATAAAGAATTGGAATGTAAAATAATTCAGGCATGTGATGCGTTTGACTGCATGATCTGCGGCATGGAATGCAAAAGGATATCAGTACAGGATGCTATAAAGCAGATGATTGATGGTATAGAGGTATGCTTTGATAAAAAAGTTGTTAAAAATCTGCTTTCATCAATAGCCAAATATCCTGTAGGAACTACTATCAAGACAAATGAGCAGGATGAGGGAGTTGTTGTTTCACAGACTATTGATCCGGAGAACCCTGTAATCATGATATTTAACACTCATAATAATGGAAAAAGGATTTTGCATGATAGGTTGAATCTGATGCTTGAGAAGGATATTTCAATTTTAAAAGTTATTTAGGATAATTGAAGTAGGCACAGGAGTAACAGGTAATGCATAAATTCCTAAAAGCAATAGGATTTTCAGATATAACGAAAAAACAATTAGATGATGTTATAAAAAATATAATTGATAAACCGGAAAAATTAAAGGTAACAAAGGATTCGGAGGGTAATGAATTTGCCGAGTTGTCATGTGATGTGGCACCAAATATGGGAATCACAGTCAGAGGAATATACAATGATGATGATGGCTTTGATATAGATTACTACTATCCATATTTCATGGGAAGCGAAAAGACTACAAATGAGATAATAGATATTGAAAAACACTCAGAGAAGGAATCATATGCAGGTTTATGCGATGACCCAAATCTTGGAGTGACGCTTATATTTTATCTGCAGAATGTGTGTGATTATCTGTCGGAAAAGGCACACACAAGCAGAGAGGTAAGGGCAAATGGAGCAGTACTCTCAGGACTGTCGGTTGATGGCTGTATTTTGCTTCCAATGAAACAAAAAAAGGCTAAGACGTTAAATACTGTTGATTCAGACAAAAAGGATAGAAAGCAGCTAATTGCAGAAGCAAGAGATGGTGATGAATCTGCTATGGAAAGCCTTACAATGGAGGATATAGATATATACTCATCCATCTCCAGAAGAATCCAAAATGAGGATATTCTTTCAATCGTAACAACATATTTCATGCCATATGGCATAGAAAGTGACCAATACAGCGTGATGGGAGACATTATTGAGTTCTCAGAAGAAAAAAATTTCATTACAAATGAAAAAATATATTGCATTAAGCTATTATGTAATGATATAATATTTAGCGTATGTATAAACGAAAATGCTCTCATCGGTGAACCAATGGTTGGCAGACGTTTCAAAGGAAACATCTGGATGCAGGGTAGTATTTGTTTATAATATACAAATGTTCTCGTAGTTAAATGGATATAACAAGCGCCTCCTAAGATATAACCATGGTTAGAGCCGTGAGATAGGAAAAGGCGGTAACTAAGAGTTCGATTTGAACTGTGGCATATAGAAATGTCGAAATAAGAAAACAGATGATTCATCACAAAAGTGATTGAGTTCATAAAGAAGGTCACCGTAACCGAAAAAGGCTGAAAAGCTTGAAAATACGGCATTTGTTCTCGTAGTTAAATGGATATAACAAGCGCCTCCTAAGCGCTAGTTGTGGGTTCAATTCCCGCCGGGAACATCGATTTTTTGCAACAATGATCGTAAAAATTCATTGTTGCTTTTTTTATTTTATGGGTCTTGCGAGCACCGAAAAAATATAAAAATAAGTAATTGGAGCACCGAAAAGACAAAACGGGCACCGAGAACTAAATCTATCCAAGCACCAAATGGAGATAACTAAAGTGTAGGATAAGATTTAGGTTGTCAATGAATGTAAAAATGGTTTTCTTGCTTGAAGAAAACAGGCCTGACGAAGTATCGCTCAGATTAGATTAAAAATTCTAGTCTGGGCGATTTTTTTCGTTCAGGGAAAAGGAGGAAATGTCATTGACAGAAAAGACGGATATCAGAGATTCGGATGAAAAAGTAGTTGAAATTGAAATGGAGCGGTTAAGAAATTTTACAAATCATCCATTCAAGATAATCGGTGACAGTCAGATGATTGAACTACAGGACAGTATTAAGAAATATGGAGTTCTTAATCCATTGATCGTCCGGCCGAGGAAAGAAGGCTACTATGAAATCATTTCAGGTCACAGAAGGAAATATGCAGCGGAGCGACTGGGGTATAAGAAAATACCTGTGATTATCCGCATGATGCAGGATGATGAAGCTGTAGTGACTATGGTGGATTCTAATTTACAGAGAGAGCAGATTACACCAAGTGAAAAAGCATATGCCTACAAGATGAAATATGATGCCATTAAAAAGAAAGCAGGCAGAAAGAATTGTGGTCAAGTTGACCACAATACAGGAAAGAGAAGTATTGATGTGATCGGAGAACTTTGTGGAGACAGTGCAAAGCAGGTCCAGCGTTATATCAAAATGACAGAATTGATACCGGCTCTATTGGATAAGGTGGATGACGGATCAATGGGATTTACCCCGGCAGTGCAGTTATCTTATCTGAAAAAGAAAGAACAGCAGGAAATTATTGATGCAATGGAGGCAACCCAGTGTACGCCATCACTTTCGCAGGCAATAAGGATCAAGAAATTAAGTGAGGCTGGAAAGCTTACAGAAAGCGAAGCGGAAGGAATCCTTGGAGAGATAAAACAGAAGGAAGCAGACAGAGTAGTTTTTAAGAATGAACAGTTATACAGATTCTTCCCATCAACCTATACATCGGAACAGATGCGGAGAGAAATACTGGAAATATTGAAATCATGGAGAAATAGTAACTGGATTTAGGAAAGGAGAAACAGAATATGTGCAGAGTAATAGCAGTATCAAATCAAAAAGGCGGAGTAGGTAAAACAGTATCATGTGTAAATCTTGGAATAGGGTTGGCACAGGAAGGAAAGAAAGTGCTTCTGATAGACGCAGATCCACAGGGAAGTCTAACAATCAGCCTGGGATATGAGGAGCCGGATGAAATGGAGTATTCTCTGGCAACACTGATGATGAACATTGTGAATGATGAAAAACTGAATATAGAAAAGACAATCTTACACCATAAGGAAGGAGTGGACCTTATCCCGGCTAACATTGAATTGTCAGCGATTGAGGTGTCATTAGTAAATGCCATGAGCAGGGAACTGATTCTGAGATCTATGGTAGACAGGCTGAGAGAATTTTATGATTACATCATTATTGATTGTATGCCTTCGCTTGGAATGATGACAATTAACGCATTGGCATGTGCAGATTCTGTACTGATACCGGTGCAGGCAGCGTATCTTCCGGTCAAAGGCTTACAGCAGCTGATCAAGACAATAGGAAGAGTAAAGAAGCAGCTGAATCCAAAACTCAAGATTGAAGGAATTCTTCTAACTATGGTTGATAACAGAACTAATTATGCCAGGGATATTTCCCTGATGGTGTATGATACCTATTCTGCATCAATCAAGGTATTTGGAACAGAGATACCGATGTCAGTCAGGGCATCAGAGGTCAGTGTGGAGGGTGGAAGCATCTATTCCTATGATCCAAAGGGTAAAGCGGCATTTGCTTATATGGCATTAACTAAGGAAGTATTGAAGGAGGCAGAGTAATTATGGCAAGCAAAGTAGCAGGAAAGATTAAATTACAGTCAGTAGATGAATTATTGGGAGTACCGGAGATTGCCGGTACTCAGGAAATAGAGATTGGAAGAATTCATGCGTTTCCGAACCATCCGTTTAAGGTGCTGGATGATGAAAAGATGGACACTTTGGTTGATAGTATCAGGGAAAATGGCATCCTGAATCCAGTAATTGTAAGACCTGATCAGAGCGGAAATTATGAAATGATATCTGGACATCGCAGGTTACACGCAGCAAAGATTGTGGGATTGAAAAAGGTTCCGGCTATAGTAAAGGAAATGTCTGATGATGAAGCCATTATAAAAATGGTGGATGCCAATATTCAGAGGGAAGAGATACTTCCGAGTGAAAGGGCATTTAGCTTGAAAATGAAAATGGATGCAATAAAAAGGCAAGGAAAGAGGTCTGATTTAACTTCGGACCATAATGGTCCAAAGTTAGCAGCCGTTGAGGTAGGACAAACAGTAGGAATATCTTCTACGCAAGTAAAAAGATATATTAGACTGACAGAACTAATCCTCGAATTATTGGAATGCACAGATAATAAGAAAATTGGATTGGTAATGGCAGTTGATCTTTCATACCTTGATGAACAGGTGCAGAAATGGGTATATGAATATTTTAAGGAAAATGGATTTTTGAAGCCGGTACAGGTTGATGCATTGAAGAATTATCCTAACTTATCCAATGTAACACAATTCAGTGTCATTTCTATAATGAATGATGCATTACCGAAGAAGAGCAAGGAATCAAAGTTATCTTTTTCAGCAAAGAAACTGGATAAATATTTTCCACCGCAGTATTCAACGAAAGAACGTGAAAATATAATCATTCAGCTATTGGAACAGTGGAGTGCAGATCAGGTACAATCAGAGTAGAAATATAATTATGATGTTTCAGAAGTGTAGAAACGGCACTTCTGGAACAGAAAGGAGATTCAAATGGAAGACAGAATAAGACTATCCTATTTCTATGGAAAGGAAGCGGATCAGTTTTCATTTTATAAGATACCGAAGTTATTATTTACAGAAGAGTATTTCAAAAAAATATCAGTGGAGGCAAAGGTGTTGTACGGGCTGATGCTGGATAGGATGTCACTATCTATGAAAAATCAGTGGATGGACGATGAAGGGAGAGCCTACATATATTATTCGCTTGAAGATATCATGGAGGCTCTGGGATGCAGTAACAAAAAAGCAATATCCATAATGAAGGAATTGGACACGGATGCTGGTATAGGTTTGATTGAAAAGAAGCGCCAGGGGCAGGGAAAACCAACCATGATTTATCTAAAACAGTTTGTGGTACAGGATGTTCAGAAGTGTAGAAATTTCACTTCTGAGCAAAAAACAGGAGTTTCAGAAGTGAAGAATTTACATATCTTGAAGTGTAAAAATGCCATGTCTAGAAGTGAAGAAATTACACTTCCAGAAGTGAAAAATATTCACACTAATAAGAATAATATAAATAATACTGAGTTAAGTAATACTGAATCCTATCTTATCGTATCTGGAAATGATGAGATAGGATCCGACGTACAAGCATATGCAGAACTTATCAGAGATAATATTGATCTGGATATTCTGTTAGAGAGATATCCGTTTGACAAAGAGTTACTTAATGGCATCTTTGATCTGATTTTGGAAACAGTGTTATGCAGGAACAATGAAATTGTAGTGGCATCCAATAAATATCCGGCAGAGCTGGTCAGAAGTAAATTTCTGAAACTGACCAGTTCGCATATTGAATATGCAATTGGATGTATGAAATCAAATACTACAAAAGTGCATAACATCAAGAAATATCTGCTGGCAACATTGTTCAATGCACCAAGTACAATCAGTGGTTATTATCAGGCAGAGGTTAACCATGATTATCCTCAGTTTGCTGTAAGTGGCAAATAATGACTTGACGTATACGGATTTCGTGTATATAATCAAATTAACAAATAGACACGGATTCCGTATATGGAGGCAGATATGAGCAATTTTGAAAATTATGATTTTATATTACCTGATGGAGTGGTAATCGAAAATGAAAAGGCTGATAAAGAAGGAAGGAAGAAAAGAATGTCTGCTATGTGTGTAAAGGTCCGTGAACAGACAAATATGAACAGGAAAGAATTTGCTGAATGGCTTGGAATTCCGTATAGAACGATGCAGGACTGGGAGCGGGGTGTGAGCGAGGTCCCTGATTATGTACTGAATCTTATAGCATATAAAGTAAAAAATGAAAAAGAAAAAGGAAACATTTGATAATTGTATGTAAGGCTGGGAGGTATTAGGTTATGTATGAAGATGAATATTATTATGAAGCACGGAAAAAAGAAAATGCAAAATTAGATGCTGAACTGGCGGGGACATTTGCAACCGTCATAGGTGGATTGATTGGTGCAGTGTTATCATGCTTAATATTTTTGCTAAGGAGATTTGATGTATTAAGCTCAGGATTGGCATCATTATTATTCTATATGCTTACTTATACAAGAGAGTGGCATGTGGCTGTCTACATTACAGTGGCTTTTGTAATATTCATCGCATCAATGATTTTACAACATGCGTTCTTGGCAGGAAGAATTATTTTTACAATCTTTGTAAGTATAGCAGTTGCAATAATAGGTGCAGGCTGGAAAGCATATGATACAGAACTTCAGAGAAATACAGTTATGGTAATATGTTTTGCTGTTACTGTGATATTAGGTCTGATATCGTGGAAAGGAATAAAAGCTAGGGAATCTGAATAACCGCGACGAACGACTACGGTTTGACTACTATTTTGTTACAAATGACTACGGTTTGACTACTATTTTGACTCTTTTTTTCTGAATAGGGGTGTGATAATATTATCATAGACAAATGAGACATGAAACGCGAGAGCGGTCAGGCATTTGTTTCTCTTTTGCAAAAGAATATGGATCAAGAATGAAGCGTCAGCTCATTACCGGATCGGTGATGGGTATGGCGCTTTTTTGATGTCAAAATCAGGTGACGACCTGAATAATAAAATCAGGAGGAAATTGCATGGCATATGAATATGACCATGACTGTCCGTTTGAAGCCTTCATCACCAATCTTGGAAAATACAACGAGGGTGAGCTGGTCGGCGAATGGGTGAAGTTTCCCACCACATCAGAAGAACTGCAAAAAGTATTTGAACGAATTGGAATCGGCTCAAAAGATGATTTCGGTAATCCTTATGAAGAATGGTTCATTAGTGATTATGACTGTTATGTTGATGGGCTGTATGAAAAGCTGGGAGAATATGAAAACCTGGATGAACTCAATTATCTGGCTTCCAAGCTCGATGAGCTGGATGATCATGATTATAACTATTTTCAGGCGGCAATGCAGATCAGTGATTATACAGGCAGCATTAAAGATGTGATCAATCTTATTGATAACCTGGATAAGTATGAAATTTATCCGGGAGTAGAAAGCAATGCTGATCTGGGACATTACTATATCGAAGAACTCGGTATGATGGAAGTTCCGGATTATCTTGCTGATTACATTGATTATGAGGCCTACGGCAGAGATGTGGCCATTAACGAAATGGGGCAGTTTACAGATTATGGATATGTGAGAGATACACAGGAATCTTTTACAGAATATTACGATGGAGACCGTGAGAACATCCCAGATGAATACAGGGTTATGGATTTTATGGTTTCTGCTGAGAAAGAGAGGAAAACTATGAATTGCGAAACATTTAAGCAGGAATTTGCAGAGGATATAAAAGAAAAGCTCTATGAGAGAGGCTATGATGATGTAAGTATCAGCTTCAATAATGTGGAGAAGACAAATCAGAATTATGAAGCTATGTCGGTTGTTCCGGAAGGCAACAATGTGGGTGTCAATTTCAATATTGAGAATGCCTTTGCAAGCTATGAGCACACGGATGATTATGCCGGAGTGCTTGCCAGTGCAACAAAGGTCATTGCTGATGGTCTTGACAGAGCCCCTACTATTGATGTAAGTGCTCTTATGGATTATGAGAACATGAAAGAGAAGCTTTCTGTGGAAGTCATTTCAGCGGATGCAAACGCTGATCTGCTTGCCAACGTACCGCATGACAGAATGGAAGATCTGGCAGTTGTATATCGTTTTGTGATGGAGAGCAGCGAAGATGGACGTGCATCTATTCTGGTCACCAACAATCTGATGGATCGTATGGGAGTTTCCCATGAACAGCTCAGGGCAGATGCTCTGGAGAATTCACCGGAGATCAGACCGGTAGTGATCATGGGAATGAATGAGGTCATGAAGGAAATGATGGGACCGGAAGTATATGAGATGTTTGGAATTCCGGATGATGCGGAGGAAACCATGTATGTTGCAACAGTCCCTGATAAGAATTCCGGAGCGGGAGTAATTGCCTATCAGGATTTCATGGATCAGGCAGCAGAAAGAGTTGGCGGAGATTTTTTTGTGCTTCCGTCTTCCATCAATGAGATCCTTTTGGTTCCCGATAATGGAGACATGACAGCTGATGCGCTCAGGGATATGGTAAAGGATGTGAATGCCAAGGAGGTAAGTCCGGAGGAAAGACTTTCTGATAATGTATACCATTACGATTCCAAGGATCATGTCTTTGAACTTGCAGAGAAATTTGAGGCAAGACAGCAGGAAAAGAAAACGGAGATTGATGAAAAAGCAGAGGAGAAAGGATCCGTATTAAAAGATCTGAAGGATAAGCAGAAGGAAGCAGCTGCAAAGCCTCCGGTAAAGGATGCTGCGGAAAAAGCAGCAAAATCAAAAGGCAGAGAAGTATTATAAAAAAGAGGATTGTGTCAGCCTGTGGTGATTGCCACGGGACTGGCATTTTTTTGATGGGAAGGAATGGTGATTACAGTGGCAGAAGCACATAAGGATACAAGCAGACAGAATGGAAAGAGTTACAGCGGAATTGGTGGAAGACCACCTATAAGTCATCCGCAGAATTGCAGTCATGAGTGTCCGTATGGTCATGATAAATCGTTTTGTTTTCCATGCTATAAAAAGCTGGTGGAAGACATGAGAAAGAAAAAGGAAACAGGAAATGGCATTTGATTATTTCTATGGGGCACAGTCACAGCAGTTTGCATTTTACCGGATTCCCAAGGTGCTGTTTACAGATAACCGGTTCCAGAATATTTCCACAGAGGGAAAGGTCCTTTACGGTCTTTTATTGGACAGGGTATCTCTGTCAATGGAAAACGGCTGGATTGATGATGAGGGAAGAGTGTATATCATTTTCACCCTGACAACTATAAGACAGGCAATGAACTGTGCAGAAAAATCAGCAATCAAGTATCTGACGGAGCTGGAAGAGTTTGGTCTGATCGAAAGGATCCGGCAGGGGTTTGGCAAGCCGGCACTGATCTATGTAAAGAATTTCATAGACCAGCAGAATTTACAGGTCAGGACCAGTAAAAATTACAGTTCACCACCAGTAAAAGTTACAGGTCAGGACCTGTATAATTTACAGCCTAATTATACTTATAACAATAATACTGATTTTAATAATACTAATCCTATCTTATCAGAGGATGAGGATAGGATGGGATATGAGAAATATTTCATGGAACAGCTCAATATTGAGGCATTGAAACAGGATTATCCATATGACAGAGAAATGATAGACGGTATCATGGAGCTTATTCTGGATGTTGTGTGTTCCAAAAGAAAGACCATTTGTATTGCCGGGGATGTGAAGTCAGTAAATGTGGTAAAGGGGCGGTTCATGAAGCTGAACATGGAGCATATCCGCTATGTTATGAACTGTATGCAGGAAAACACTACCAAGATCAGGAGCATCAAGCAGTATATGCTGGCAGCACTGTATAACGCACCGGCAACAATAGACAGCTATTATCGTGCAGAGGTTAATCACGATATGGCAGAAGGAAAAATATAGCAGAGGAGAGACAAAGATGGATATGGAGAAAATCATGGCATATGTTGAGAAGATTGCAGAAAACCTGGAAGGACTGGTTTGTGCAATCGGATGTGACAGTATGCCTTCTGATGGGGCAATTTATGTAGACGGTGAACAGAAGGTGAATTATATCAGTACCAGAGAAGCATTAAGGATCCTTGATGGATTTGGAAATAACAGTGCGTCAGTAATGATTGGAAAATCAGATTATATTCTGATATATAACGCAAGCAGAAAGCTGGTCATTGACGGGGAGGCATACCTTCCGTCCGGGTATCTGGTCATGAAGTCCTGTAATGGATTACAGGCGATTGACGATGAGGATATTGCGAATGTGATCGGTGCTTTGAAAAGCAGGATGACAATGCTTGCACTTGGAAAATACAGAATTCAGGCATACCAGCTGGGATAGGAGGCGGCAGATGAATAACAAACCGTGGGCTTATGTAACATCTGCCTGGAGTGCAGACAGGAGAAGAGCCAAAAGGTCTGCAAAACGATATTGCAGAAAATTATATGAAGCAGGCTACACACCAATCTGTCCGCTTTTATCATTGCCGGAGGTAATTGATACCAGTAATGCAGATGAGTACAAGGATTATATGGATATATCAGAAGATATGTTAAGAAGATCCAGAATTCTCGTGGTTTGTGGTTCAGCGGTAGATGATACGGTGCTTACAGATATAGCAATAGCCAACCGTTTTCATGTAGCTTCATCCACTATGAGGGGTGTCCTCGGTGTGGATAAGAATAAAAAAGAACAGTAACTTTGTGGATACAGCCTTCGGGTTGTTTTTTTTGATGGAAAGGAGTGAGAAAACTGGTTCATGAAGAAATCGACAGGGAGATTGCCAACAAATCTGTGAATATAGCAATCAAAATGTTAAAACCGGAACTTGATCAGCTTATGAAGGGACTAAGTAAGGCAGTACAGGCCCCTGTGAAGGCTGCCGGGAAAGCAGCAGTTAATAAGATTCATACCACAACCGGCAAGCAGTCAGTGAAAACACTGATCAGGCAGGGACAGGGAGTTTCTTCTATTCCCTTAGCAGATGAAGGTCTGAAAGATTTTCAGAAAATCGCAAAGAAATACGGAGTTGATTTTGCAGTTGTAAAAGATAAAGAGGCAAGTCCTCCAGTATATACGGTCTTTTTCAAGGCAAAAGATACAGATGCCATCACAAGGATTTTGCAGGATTATTCTGCAAAACAGGTCAAGAAGCCTTCCGCAGATAAGACCAGTGTTCTGGAGAAACTTAAGAAATTCAAGGAGATTGTGGCGGCAATCCCGAAGAAGGTAGCAGAGAAAAAGAAGGAGAGGTCGCGATGAATACAAAACAGTTGAAAAAGCAGCTGATCCTGAATATCCCCTATATCATTCTGGGATTGCTTGCAACAAATCTTGGTGAGGCATGGAGAATTACAGCCGGAGTAAATGCATCGGAAAAGGTTCAGAGTCTGGTCCTTGATGGTGTATTTGCAACGGCTTTTTCTAATCCTCTGCCGAGCCTTTATCCTGCTGATCTGTTGGTGGGAATTGCCTGCGGGGCAGCACTCAGGCTTGCAGTATATCTGAAAGGAAAGAACGCTAAGAAGTTCCGGCACAATGAGGAATATGGTTCTGCCAGATGGGGCAGACATGCTGATATTGAACCATTTGAGGACCCTGTGTTTGCAAACAATGTGATTCTGTCACAGTCTGAGAGGATTACCATGAGCAGCAGACCGAAGATTCCGAAATATGCCAGAAATAAGAATGTTCTGGTAGTTGGTGGATCCGGTTCAGGTAAGACACGATTTTTCATAAAACCGAACCTTTTACAGATGCATTCATCCTATGTGGTGACGGATCCGAAGGGCGGTCTGGTCAACGAAGTGGGAAATGCCCTGTATAAGAACGGGTACCGGATGAAGGTATTCAATACCATAAATTTCAGTAAGTCAATGCACTATAATCCATTCGCCTATCTCCATTCTGAGAAGGATATTCTGAAACTGGTAACAACATTGATTGCCAATACCAAAGGGGAGAGCAAAGGCGGAGACGATTTCTGGCTGAAGGCGGAGACATTACTTTATACGGCATTGATCGGGTATATCCATTATGAAGCACCGGAGGAGGAACAGAATTTCTCAACGCTGCTTGAAATGATCAATGCAATGGAAGTCCGTGAGGATGATGAAGAATTCAAGAATCCTGTGGATATGATGTTTGATGAACTGGCAGAGCAGAATCCGGATCATTTTGCAGTAAGGCAGTATGCCAAGTACAAGCTGGCGGCCGGCAAGACTGCAAAATCAATCCTGGTATCATGTGGAGCAAGACTTGCACCGTTTGATATCAAGGAACTCAGAGACCTGACAGCTTATGATGAACTGGAGCTTGATACTCTGGGAGATGAGAAGACGGCACTGTTCCTGATCATGTCAGATACAGATGGAACCTTTAACTTCCTGATTTCCATGATCTATACACAGATGTTCAATCTTCTGTGTGAGAAAGCGGATGATGTGTATGGTGGAAGATTACCGGTACATGTAAGATGTCTGATTGATGAGGCGGCCAATATCGGACAGATTCCCAATCTGGAGAAGCTGGTGGCAACGATCCGAAGCCGTGAGATATCAGCATGTCTGGTGTTACAGGCGAAGTCGCAGCTAAAGGCAATCTATAAGGATAATGCCGATACGATCATCGGTAATATGGATTCACAGATTTTTCTTGGTGGTACGGAACAGACCACTTTGAAGGATCTGAATGCGATTCTGGGAAAAGAGACAATCGATATGTATAATATAGGTCAGTCTAAAGGATCTCAGGAAAGCTACAACATGAATTACCAGAAACTTGGTAAGGATCTTATGACAATGGATGAACTGGCGGTCATGGACGGCTCAAAATGTATTGTGCAGGTCCGTGGTGTAAGACCTTTCTTATCCGATAAATATGATCTGACGCAGCATCCGAATTACAAGCTGACAGCAGATTATGATAAGAGGAATTACTTTGATGTAGTAAAATTCCTCAGCCACAACTTAATACTGAAAGCAGATGACGAATACCAGGTCATCGATGTAACCGAGTAAAGAGCTCTTTCCATCCGGCGATAAAGGCCGGGAGGCAGGAGCTTTTACTATATTCCCGAATAGGAAATAAAAGAATTTCCAGATGGGGAGCAAATATGCGCGCATAGCCGGGATCACTGCAGGGAGACCGGCAGTAACTATAAACCGCCCTTTGGTCAGGGCAGAAGGAAAAAGTATATCACACATAAATCATTTAATGGAGGAATTTGAATTATGGCATTTTTTACAAGCGCAGTAGGAACCTTACAGACACTTGTTATCGCTCTTGGAGCCGGACTTGGAATCTGGGGAGCGATTAACCTTATGGAAGGCTACGGAAACGATAATCCCGGAGCGAAGTCCCAGGGAATGAAGCAGCTTATGGCAGGAGGCGGTGTAGCCCTTATCGGTACCACACTTGTGCCGTTGCTTTCAGGTCTTTTCTAAGAGCCAGCGTGGCAGGATCACGCAGGAAGACAACTGAATATGGATAGGACACAGGACCGGAGGCATAAGTGCTTTCCGGTTCTTTGAATGTCCGGAAGAAACTTTAATCAAATTCGGCAGAAAAGAATAACAGCCGAAAATCATGAAAATTATGGAGGATTTATATTATGGCATTTTTTAACAGCGCAGTAGGAACTTTACAGACTCTGGTGATCGCCCTTGGAGCCGGACTTGGAATCTGGGGAGCAATCAATCTTATGGAAGGCTACGGAAATGACAACCCCGGTGCGAAGTCACAGGGAATGAAGCAGCTTATGGCAGGCGGTGGTGTAGCCCTTATTGGAACTACACTTGTACCATTACTTTCCGGCTTATTCTAAATCAGGTTTGGATCATGGGGTAGGGAAAATCCCTGTCCAGGAGGAAAGGAGGAAATAATTGAACAGCATAATTCAGCAGATTACTGACTGGCTGAAGGGCATTCTTGTATCGGGAATCATGGACAACCTCACCAATACGTTTTCCTCTGTGAATGACCAGGTGGGACAGATCGCAACGGAAGTAGGAAAGACACCGAGTAATTTCATGCCGGCAGTCTTTAATATGGTCAGGAACCTGTCGGAATCCGTGATCATGCCGGTTGCCGGAATACTGCTCACATTCATTGCGTGTTATGAGCTGATACAGCTGATCATCAGTTATAACAATCTGGCAAGTTTTGAGACATGGTTCATCTGGAAATGGATCTTTAAGACTTTCGTGGCAGTGGAACTGATCACACACACATTTGATATCACAATGGCGGTATTTGATGTGTCGCAGAGTGTGGTGCGGCAGGCAGGAGGCATTATACAGGGAAGCACGGCAGTAGATGCCAGTACGCTGGCAACCATGCAGTCCACACTGGAGGCTATGGAGCTGGGACCGCTTTTTGCAATATTCCTACAGTCATTTATCGTGCAGTTTCTCATGTACGTACTTTCGGCAGTCATCTTTGTGATTATCAACGGACGTATGGTGGAGATCTATCTGATGGTCAGTCTGGCACCGCTCCCATTTGCAACCTTTGGAAACAGGGAACAGAGCATGATGGGCCAGAACTATATGAGAAGTCTGTTTGCACTGGGATTTCAGGGATTTTTGATCATGGTATGTGTGGGAATCTATGCAGTCCTGATCCAGTCAGTAGCATTCAGCACAGATATCATTGCTTCGTTATGGAAGGTTATGGGCTTTACGATCCTGCTGGCATTTACCTTATTTAAGACCGGAGCAGTAGCACACAGTATATTCCATGCACATTAAGGAGGCAGAGTATGGCAGCATCTTATATCAGTGTTCCAAGGGACCTGACAAAAGTAAAAAGCAAGGTGATGTTCAATCTGACAAAAAGGCAGCTGATCTGTTTTGGCATGGCGGTACTGATCGGAGTACCGTCATTTTTTCTGATGAAGACAGTAATGAAGACTAATACAGCAGTCATGGGAATGATGGTCATTATGATGCCATTCTTTTTCCTTGCCATGTATGAGAAAAACGGACAGCCGCTGGAAGTCATTTTGAACCATATGATACAGGCAATTTTCAAAAGGCCGAAGATCCGCCCATATAAGACGGATAACTATTACGCAGCACTTCTGCGTCAGGCAGAGGCAGAAAAGGAGGTAGAAAAGATTGTTAGACTTTCTCAAAAAGAAAAATCAGGAGAGCAGGAAGTTCACAATGCCGGAAGGATTAAGCAGGGCAGACCAGATGGCAGTAAGGCAGATCGTAAAAAACGCCCGGAAAAATGATGGCATACCGAAGACGGCACAGCAGAGCATTCCTTTTGACAGGATGTTTCCGGATGGTATCTGCCGTGTAGGGCTTGATTATTATACAAAGACAGTCCAGTTTCAGGATATCAATTACCAGCTGGCACAGCAGGAAGACAAGACGGAGATCTTTGAGGAATGGTGCGCATTCTTAAATTTCTTTGACAGTTCCGTAAAGTTTCAGCTTTCATTTGAGAATATGGCAACGGATGTATCGGATTTTGAGAAGAGCATCAAGATTTCCCATAAAAATGACGGATTCGATGATGTCAGGGATGAGTATTCGGAAGTGCTCCTTCACCAGATGGAAGCGGGAAATAATGGTCTTACGAAGACTAAATATCTTACTTTCGGGATTCATGCGGAGTCCATGAAGACAGCAAAGCCGAGACTTACGCATATCGAAACGGATATCCTCAATAACTTCAAGAGGCTGGGAGTACAGGCGAGGAGCTTAAACGGCAGTGAAAGGCTGGAACTGATGCACAGACAGTTTCATATGGGGGATGATGCGAAGTTCCGTTTCGACTGGAAGTACCTGACAGGATCAGGACTTTCGGTTAAGGATTTTATTGCACCGAGCAGCTTTGCATTTCCTACCGGAAGATATTTTCAGATTGGAGAGATGTATGGATGCATGAGCTTTTTATCCATTGATGCATCGGATATCAGCGACAGGCTTCTGGCAGATTTCCTTTCCATGGAATCAAGCCAGATCGTTACCATGCATATCCAGTCCGTAGATCAGAATGAGGCGATCAAGACCATCAAGCATACGATCACAGAGCTTGACCGTTCCAAGATAGAGGAACAGAAAAAGGCAGTAAGAGCCGGCTATGACATGGATATCATCCCATCGGATCTTGCAACTTATGGCAAGGATGCAAAGGCACTATTAAAAGAATTGCAGTCCCAGAATGAAAGAATGTTTCTTCTGACGTTTCTGGTCATGAATACAGGAAGGACGAAGCAGGAGCTGGAAAACAATGTGTTCCAGGCGGCTTCCATTGCACAGAAACATAACTGCAATATGATCAGGCTGGATTACCAGCAGGAGCAGGGCCTTATGAGCACACTGCCACTGGCAAATAACCTGATCGAGATTCAGAGGGGAATGACCACATCCAGTACGGCTATTTTTGTGCCATTCACCACTCAGGAGCTTTTCCAGAGAGGGGATGAGGCATTGTATTATGGTCTGAATGCGCTTTCCAACAATATGATCATGGTGGACAGAAAGAAACTGAAAAATCCGAATGCACTGATCCTTGGTACACCGGGATCCGGCAAGTCATTTTCTGCAAAGAGAGAGATTGCCAACAGTTTTCTGGTTACGGATGATGACATTATCATCTCGGATCCGGAGTCAGAGTATTCTCCGCTGGTTGCAAGGTTCGGTGGTCAGGTTATCAGGATCAGTCCGACATCCGACCAGTACATCAACCCTATGGACATCAATATGAACTATTCGGATGACGACAATCCGATTGCACTGAAAGCAGATTTTATCTTGTCCTTATGTGAGCTGATCGTCGGGAATAAGGATGGTCTGCGTCCGGTAGAAAAGACGGTCATTGACCGCTGTATCAGGCAGATCTATCAAAAATATTTTGAAAATCCGGGTCCGGAGAATATGCCGATCCTTGGAGATCTGTATGAGGCACTACTTTCCCAGGAGGAACCGGAGGCAAAGCATGTGGCAACCGCCCTTGAAATCTATGTGTCAGGTTCCCTGAATGTATTCAACCACAGAACCAATGTGGAGCTTACGAACCGCCTTGTATGTTATGACATCAAGGATCTTGGAAAACAGCTGAAAAAGATTGGAATGCTCGTGGTACAGGATCAGGTATGGGGACGAGTAACGGAGAACCGTATCCAGGCAAAATCTACCAGATACTATATGGATGAGATGCACCTTCTTCTTCGTGAAGACCAGACGGCAGCCTATACGGTTGAAATATGGAAGCGTTTCAGAAAATGGGGAGGAATCCCGACCGGCATCACCCAGAATGTAAAGGACCTTCTTGCTTCCAAGGAAGTGGAGAATATCTTTGAAAACTCTGATTTCATCTATATGCTCAACCAGGCAGTAGGTGACAGACAGATCCTTGCTAAGCAGTTAAATATCAGCCCTCACCAGCTTTCGTATGTAACACATTCGGGAGAAGGCGAAGGGCTTTTATTCTATGGAAATGTGATCCTTCCATTCGTGGACAGATTCCCGGCAAATACGGAACTTTACCGTATCATGACAACCAGACTGTCCGAAGTGGCTGATGCAAAGAAGGAACAGTCAGCGTAGAGGCTGTTTCTTCGGAAAGGATAGAGCATGAATGAAGAAAAATATACAAGGAATTCTGCTAAGAAGTCCACCCGGAAGAAAAAAGTGAATCCGGATATCCATGCAGGGAAAAGCCACGGCAAAAAGCTGAAAAATGATTCATCGGCAGCCAGGAGTTACCGTGATAAGATCCGGTATGGGAAAAAGGATAATTCGCTTTCAGTCAGCGAAGCAAAAGAACTTCGCAGCATGAAGAAGCAGGGGAGAAGGAGGATATATAAAAATCAGGCCGTTGCAGCCACGGTAAGAAAAACCACGATTAAAAATGAGGACGACAACAGTGGAACAGACAGCCTGAATGCCGGACTGGCAGCAGTGGAAGCAGGCATTGGAAAAGTACGGGAACATGGACAGGCAAGGAAATATTCTTCCAAAATCCATAACCGCAGTGACCATCTGGATGCCGTGCAGGGAGCAAAAGGAGCAAAAGAAGCCGGAGAGGCGGGAGAAAGCACCATGTCAGCTACCGTGAAGAAAACACGCAAAAAGCTGATGCAGAGGGAATTTGCTGAGGCGGCAGCAAAGAAGCAGGCAAAGGAAGCTGCAAACGGGGCAGGAAAGATCAGCAAAAAGCTGACGGATCAGGCGGAGGACCTGATGGGAAGGCTTGCAGAGATGCTGAAAGAATTCTGTGAAGACCATCCGATCGGCATGATCATAGCGGTGGCAATTCTGATTGTTGTTCTCGTATTATCAGGAGCACTGACATCCTGTTCTGCTCTTGGAAGCGGCATAAACAGTGGAACTGTGGCAACTTCATTTACCGCTGAGGATGATGATATCAGGCAGGTGGAAGCAGATTATGTGGCACTGGAGACGGTGCTGCAGAATAAGGTGGACAGCATTGAGACAGATCATCCAGGATATGACGAATACAATTATTCACTTTCAGAGATATCCCACAATCCTTTTGAACTGGCGGCACTGCTGACGGTTCTGTATGAGGACTATACACCGTCAGAGGTTCAGTCAAAATTACAGACCATCTTTGATTATCAGTATATGCTGACATCAACGGAAGTTGTGGAGATCAGAACCAGGACAGAGACCAGATGGCATTATGTGACACATTACCGGGATGAGGAAAGAACCGGATACCGCCTGGTAAATGGTCATCTTGAATCCTATACCTATACCGTGTCAGTTCCATATGAGGTATATGAACCATATGAGGTTGAAGTGGAGTATGAGTACAAGATACTGAATACAACGCTGACCAACAATGGAATATCCGCAGCTGTCAGTGCACTGGATCTGACGCAGGATCAGATGGAACGGTATACGCTGCTTCTGGAGACCAGGGGCAACAAGCCGGATATCTTCGGGGATAATGTATATGCAAATCCGGGTGTATCAGAGGAATATGAGAGATATGCCGTACCGGGAGAATACCTGACGAACCAGCAGTTTTCCAATATGCACCGGGAAGCCGAAAAGTATCTTGGATATCCTTATGTATGGGGAGGATCCTCACCAGGTACAAGTTTTGACTGTTCCGGTTTTGTGAGCTATGTCATCAATAATTGTGGAAATGGCTGGAACTATGGCAGACTTACGGCAAATGGCTGGAAGAATGCAACCGCAAGGGTGGCAGCTTCCGATGTAAAACCGGGAGATCTGGTCTTTTTCCAGGGAACCTATAACACAGCCGGAGCATCCCATGTGGGTATCGTAGTCGATCCGGTAAATAAGATCATGATTCACTGTGGCAATCCAATCCAGTATGCGTCATATGATACGCCATACTGGAGGGCACATGCCTATTGCTATGGAAGAATCCAGTAATTATAAATGCAGCGAAAGTCACCAAAGTGGTGGCTTTTTTGCTGTCACAAAGGAAAGGAGAGCGCTTATGTATGCAAAGTTAGACAAGCTCCGCGAGGATCTGAAAAAGGCAGTAGCCAAAAGAGAGGCAGCGGATGCAAAGGTAAAGCAGCTGGAAGCAAAGCTGAAAGAAGAGGAAAACCAGCAGATCGTCAGTGATGTTGCATCCTACAATTTATCACCGGAACAGCTGGCACAGTTCTTACAGCTTGCAAACAGTGGCAGGTTACAGGAAATGCTCAGCGGACAGGTTCCGATGCCCGGAGCCGTGAATGCAGATACATCCGGTAAGAAACCGGATGAAGACAATGAGACAGATATGGATAAGGAAGAGGAGGATTTCTTAGATGAAGAGAATGAATAATTTGAAAAACGTGATCGCAGCAAGGATTATGGGAGGTCTGGTAATCGGAATGACAGCCGTTGCGGGTGTGGCACCGGTTACTGTATTTGCACAGAGTCAGGAAGCGGAATGCATCTGTGAGGAAAAATGCTCACAGGATTCCATCAATGAGGAATGTGCAGTATGCCTTTATGATTACAATGTCTGCCAGGGGGTGGATGCACATGTAGAAGGTTCAGAGGAATGCACTGAGACAGCCGAGGAGAGTTATGGCCCTCTTACACCTGATGGAAATATGAACCTGGTGGATGATTATGGCTCCATTAAGGCAGGTGGCAAGCAGTTCATTACGGTTACAACCAAGTCCGGCAATTATTTCTATATTATCATTGACCGTGACGATAAGGGAACAGAGACCGTGCATTTCCTGAATCTTGTTGATGAATCAGACCTTTTGAAGCTCATGGAGGATGATGAGGTGGAATCTTATATGAATTCCCAGGGCATGACTGCTTCGGAGAAAGAGACAGAAGAGGTCAAAGGTACAGAGACTACGGAAGAAATCTCTGAGGAGCCGAAGGAAGAGGCAAAAGCATCTGAAACCGGAAAGAAAAGTAAAAATGTGACCGGAATCATGGCAGTAGTCCTTTTTGCAGCGGTTGGAGGAATCGGTGGATTTATGTATATGAAGTCCAATAAGGGCAAGAAGAAAGCGGATGCACCGGATCCGGATGCAGATTACTTCGACAGTGATGATGACGAGGATTATCTTACAGATATGGACATTGAGGAAGAGTCTGTATCAGATGCAGAGGAAGAAAGCCCTGCTGAAGATACAGGAGAAGATGATCAGGACGAGATGGATGAAGAGTAGCATCAAGGGAATGAGGCAGTCGTAAGGCTGCCTTTTTCTGATGGGAGGAATCTATGGAAGACAAGGAATTTGATAAGCTCACACCAGAGGAGAAAAAGGCAAGATTTCAGAAAGCAGTAGATGATTATAACAGTGGATTTGTTGAAGTGGATTATACATTTAGATCTGTTGCATCAATACGTGTTGAAGAAGCTATGGAAGATGCCGGAAGGGTGTCGGAGGAGTTCAAGCCGGCACAGATCAAGGTAATCTATGAAGCAGCCGAGGCAGATCTGAACCTGGAGCATTACATGAATCCTAAATTTTCCGCATCACATATGAAATTCATCATGGAGCAGGAAAAGGCTGGAAAGGATGTCACATGGCTTCCGATTGGGAAAATCCTCCACAGGAGTATCGTGGAGAAACCGCTTACCAGAGACCAGATAAGAAGGATAAAGGAAAGGATGCAGAGGGCAGAATCTAAGGATTCTGTGATAGCAGATCTGCATGAAAAGAAAAAAGAAGCGGCCAGGGTTCCGAAGAAACAAGGACAGCAAAAGGAGAAAGGAGAGCGGTAGTATGGCAAGAAAAAGCAGATATATGGGATATATGAAGGAATTGCAGAAGATTTCCAAGCATGAGAAGACATCTACAAAAGAGTCTTTGTTGGACAAGCTCAGGAGCATGAAAAACAGGGAGTTCACAATGAACATACCTGTTGGGGAAGGAGCGGAGGATGAACATTAGCGGAATTCGTCCGAAACAGGAATTTTATGCCGGCATGGAGAAGCAGGAGCCGGAGAAAAAAGAAATGCATCGACTGAATCAGGTGGCTATCCGTATGGTGGAAATGCCGCCTCTTTTCAGTGAGGAACCTATGAACGGTCCGGCGGCAGCAGTAAAAGTTATGGCAGATACGTTTCGGGATTATGACAGGGAAGTTGTTGCTGTAGTGAATCTGCGGGCAGACATGAGACCAATCAATATAAATATTGCAAGTATAGGAGCACTTGACCAGTCGATTGCACATCCAAGGGAGATTCTTAAGAGTACCATTTTGTCAAATGCAGCAGCTATCATACTGGTCCATAATCATCCGTCCGGCAGACTGGCTCCAAGTGTGGAAGATATCGGTCTGACTGACAGAATGAATAAGATTTGTGATTTGATAGGTGTTAAATTGGTGGACCACATAATAGTGGGACCTGGAAATGAATTTTATTCATTTCAGGAGAAAAACCAGATGCCTTTAGCGTCATTGAAGCTGACAAAAGATCTGGAAGATATAGAACTGGAGGGATTTAGAGTGGCAGAAAATACAGCGGTAAAAGAAGAGAAGAAGGTAATCACGCTTACGGTTGCGGAATGCATGGAATTTCACAGCATGGGTGAATTTCATGAGAATATCAAGAGTGTGGCAGAGGCTGTAGCAAAATTCAAAGCAATTTCACCGGAGCGTATGCACGGAGTTCCGGCAATCGGAATCAGGGCGGCTGATCCAAAGGATCCGGATGAATATACGGAGATGGATGTACTGATCGGGAGAAGGATTGATATGGATATGCTTCGTTATATACCGGAGATTGCAGACAGCTGGCAGGCACAGCAGATGATCGCGTCCCTGATCCATGAGATGCCGGATGTAAAAGTTGTGGGACAGATTCCCGACAGCATCCAGAAGAAAATAGACTGGCTGGAGTCCAGGGATAAGCGGGCGGATGAATTGCAGCAGATAACAGACAAACTGGAGAAGGGAGTTGTGGAGGTGTTCCAGAGTGACAGATATAAGCAGTTCCTTGACACGATGGCGAAATTTCCGAGATATTCCGTAAACAATTCACTTCTGATCATGATGCAGAAACCGGATGCGCAGCTGTGTCAGAGCTTTACCGGATGGAAACAGATGGGACGGTATGTGAAAAAGGGAGAAAAGGGAATCAGTATCCTTGCCCCGGCACCTTATAAGATCGAGAGGGAACAGACAAAACTGGATGATAAGGGAAGACCGGTATTTGATGCTGATGGAGAACCGGTAAAGGAGAAAGTGGAAGTCACAATCCGGGCATTCAAGGTGGTAAAGACATTTGACCTGTCCCAGACAGATGGAAAAGAACTTCCTACCATCGGTCCGTCTGAACTGGTGGGAAATATTGAAGGATATCCCAAGCTCTTGCAGGCATTGCAGGAAATCAGCCCGGTCCCGGTATCTTTTGATCTGATTGATGGAGATGCCAAGGGATTCTATCATCTGGAAGACAAAAAAATTGTGGTTCAGGATGGCATGAGTGAAGTACAGACCATTAAGACACTGCTTCATGAAATGGCACACCAGAAACTGCATGACAAGGATAATGTGCCGGAGGCAAAAGACATTTCAAGGAATGGGAAAGAAGTTGAGGCTGAGAGTGTTGCATATGTAGTATGCCAGCATTACGGAATCAACACTTCTGACTATTCCTTTTCTTATGTCGCGGGCTGGTCAGAGGGAAAGGAAACACCGGAGCTGAAAGCATCCCTTGATAAGATCCGTCAGACTGCATCGGAGTTCATCTATCAGATTGATCAGAAGATGGAAGTGCTGATGGCAGATAAGAAACAGGTGCAGGAATCGGCAAAAGCGCCAAGTCCGTTTGTACAGGAGCTTATGGATAAAATTACAGAAGGAGCAAAGGGCATGAACCAGAAAGAGTTCAATGAAGTGATCGTCAGGCAGACAGATCATTGTAAATCAATGCTGGTGGTAAAGGGAGCAGAGTATGCTCCCAGAGCAGTGAAGAATACGGCAGTGGACAGGCTGGCGCATTTCAAGAAGGCAGCAGTGGTGATGAATACCACACCAAAAGCGGCACTTATGGGGATGCTGTCCAAGCACCTTATCTCTGTATCGGATATGTGTATGGGTGAGCAGCAGTATTCCAAAGAGCAGTGGGATGAGAAGATCACCGACAGTATTAACTATTTCCTGATTCTCCGTGCGATTGTAGAGGAGGAACTGAATGAAGAAGATTGAGGTAAAAATTTTAAACCCGGAATCCATTGACCAGGCAGAGAAGCTGATGGTCTGTGCGGCAAGGCTGACACAGAGAGGACATCAGATTTCCTGCCTGGATGATTTCATGGATCTGTATGAAAAGCCATATCAGAGATCCACCGTGGCAAATCTTGTGAAGCTGCCACATCCGACAATCCAGAAGTTTGGAATCATCAATGTGGTTGTAGTCGGTGCATCCAGAAGATTCCTGGCACAGATTACCAGACACCAGAATGAAGTGAAGTATATGTCGGCAAGCCTGCAATACAGCGACTATTCAGGAGTGGAGGATTTTGTCATTCCTTATGATCTGATGGGAACCGGCCAGGAGGAAGGATATTTAAGACAGTGCAGCATGGCAATGAAAAATTACCAGGAGATGATCAGATTAGGTGTTGATAATGATTCTGCCGGATACTGCGCACCGCAGGGAATGAGAAATATTCTTCTGATCAGCGCAACACCGTATCAGTGGAAGCACATGATCCGTCAGAGAACATGCAGGAGAAACACAAAGGAAACCAGATATGTGATGGTGAAAATCTGGGAACAGCTTCTGGAGCAGAACAGGGAATTGTTTTCTGACTGTGGACCATTCTGTATGAATGGTGGCTGTGAAGAAGGAAAAATGACCTGCGGAAAGAGTGTTCCACCGCAGATGTTACCAACAGACATTATCAGGGTGGATTTCCCAAAACTGTGCGAAGAGAGTGTGTTGGAGGAAGGAGTATCAGATGAAGATACAGCTGATTGATTTTGGAGGGAGAAGTCCGGAGAGGGCTCATGCCAATGATGCCGGAGCGGATGTATTCAGCCCAAAGAATGCAGTAATCCGGCCGGGAGATATCTGTAAGCTGCCTCTGGGATTTGGATTAAAAATACCGGATGGCTATGCCGGATACATATTTCCAAGAAGTGGATTAAGTTCACAGGGAATTGTGTGCGAGCTGCCACCTATTGATTCCGGATATACGGGGGAGGTTCATGCAATCATTTCAAATGTTGGAAATAGGGAATATGAGATTAAGAGTGGTGACAAGGTAGGACAGCTTGTGATCATGCCGGTCCTGATACCGGATTTTACTTTTGAAAACTGGAAAGAGCGTGAAATTGGGTCCTTTGGTTCAACAGGAAGATAGAGATTATCGATCTTTTGCTGGTGTGTAGATATGTGTATGTGATATAATATGTAAAACAAAAGAGATTTGCAAATCGGAATTTGTGGAGAGATTTCCTGAACTTTCCTTGTTTTACAGGCTTTTCAGCCTCTTAAATAGTGAAATGATATGTATTTTCCCTTATTTTTGCCCTTATACGGAATCTGCAAGGGAAATAAGGGAAATTTTTAGTTAAGCATTGCTCGCTACTCTATCAAGAAGTCTTGCGGAATCCCTCTTTGCCTTTCTTGTAGAGTGAGCGTAGATATTCATTGTGGTACTGACATCTGAGTGTCCTAACAGTTCCTGAACATCCTTTGGAGCAGCTCCGTTTGAGAGGAGGTTGCTTGTGTAGGTGTGTCGCAACTGGTGAAAATGAAAATTCTCAAATCCGTCCAGTCTTTTCGCAACTGACCGACAGACAATGCCGAGTGTACTCGGCAGTTCCAGACAGCCATCCGGTCTTAAGCAGACAAAGGAGATTTCCTTGTAATCTGCCGGGACATCTTCGGTTCCGTCCAGATGATAATATTCATAATACACCCTGTTTTTGTCCTGTACTTCTTTGTAGTAGTTATGGTGGTAAAGTTCACCATACTGCATCCGACTTTTGAGCTGTTCTTTTCTGGCTGCTTTCAGTATTTCTGTCAGTGTATCTCCAAAATCAACAATTCTTACTTTCTTTCGCTTGGTCGGTCCGATGATGTTTTTATGTTTCGTACCATCGTAGCGGATACTTCTTTTAATGGTCAGGCATTGTTCTTCAAGGTTGATGTCCTGCCATGTCAATCCACAAACCTCACCGATACGAAGTCCTGCGTAATATGATATCTGAATGGGCAGGATTGCAGGTGGATTCTTTACTTTGAGGTATTCTATCAACCTCTCATAATCTTCATGGGAAATAGGCTGTACGCCTTCTTCTACATCCTCATCTGAGAATAAGTCCACATCTTCTGCCTGTTTTTTCAGTTTGATATACTGCATCGGATTGAAAGTAATCAATTGTTTTGGAAATACTGCAAAACGGAAAGCCTGTTGTAATACTGCGGAAAAGGAATGGATGTAATCCTTGCTGTATCCTTTTCTTATCTTTCCGTCAGGAAACT
The DNA here is from genome assembly GCF_052118705.1 of Agathobacter sp. LCP21S3_B2. Lineage (NCBI taxonomy): Bacteria > Bacillati > Bacillota > Clostridia > Lachnospirales > Lachnospiraceae > Agathobacter > Agathobacter sp. LCP21S3_B2. The sequence continues at coordinate 52,337 of NZ_JBQKGQ010000019.1, forward strand.
CTCCACCGAAGGTCAGCAGATCGAGGAACGACTGTAAATGCTCTGCGGTAACTGTTTTTAACTTGCGGTCTGCAATCGGATGTTTCTTAATACAACGGATTGCACCGAGATAGTTTTCCACAGTACCATTGCTGAGTGTACTAACTTTCAGTTCTTCTTCTGCCCACATGTCCAGTAAATCCTTCAATGCGATATTGTCTGACTTTGCAATGAATTTCTTGCTTTCATAATCATCCATTGCCTGACGGAGCAGTTTCTCCGTTTCGCTTTTACTTTCTGTTCCAGCGTATTCTTTCTGAACCAGATTGCCGCTTGCATCTTCTACATAGAAGCGGTAATACCATTTCTTTCCTTTTTTTCTTACAGATCCTTTTGCCATAATCGTGTGTCTCCTTTCGATATCAAACAATCGGAACTGATGAAATGCTTCTTGCGTGTAAGTATATCATAACTCCGGTTGTCGTTCTATACCGAATCGGAATCCTCGTACGAAACTGCTGATAAAAGATTGGCAAGCCTTTGTTCTGCCGCTTCTGGTTTCTTGGAATAGAGCCTTACAATGTCTGCTATGTCGTTAAATGCATTGACAGTATGAGTGATCTCTCGGAGAAACATAATCTCGTTATATTCATCTGTTGATTCAAACCCCATTACTTTTGCCATGTCAGCTTCATTGGTATTCCCTTTGAAATTCTTGCAGGCGAACTGGAACGAATCCAGAAACAGGTTATATTGCTTCAACATTAACAGCAAGAGGTCTTTGGAAAATGCATCTTCCTTTTTATTTAGGTCGAGAGGTAACTGTTTCAGAATATCTCCCATCGCATCACGAATCTGCAATTCTTTCTTATCCGTAATATCGGTTTCATATTCATCTGTTTCCCCTTTGAGCCATTCAATAGATACATGAAGTGCTTCCGAAAGACCTTCCAGCACCATCTTTTTGGTATTGTCAATCGAACCATTCTCATAACGCAGGATTGTAGAAGCGGTAACTCCCATCTTCTCTGCAACATAAGGCTGTGTCAGATTTAATTCCAGACGACGCTGCTTTGCTCTACTGCCTATCAGCTTGCGTAGTTCTTTATCTTTCATGCTGATTGCCTCCTTTTTCGGTATGTATGAATTATAGCATGTACTCTTTACAATTGCAATATGCAATTTGATAATTATTTTCGAAATTTCATAATGCTTGACAACACAATATAAAAACGTTATACTAACAGCACAACAAAAATTGCATAATGCAATTCGCAAGGAGGTGATACTATGACGGAAAGAAAAATTGCACTATCCATTGAGGAAGCAGCCGACTATACAGGGATTGGCAGAAACACTTTAAGAAAGCTGGTGGAATGGAAAAAGCTTCCGGTGTTAAAAGTCGGAAGAAAAGTTCTTATTAAAACTGACATTCTGGAAAAGTTCATGGAAGCCAATGAAGGTCGAGATCTGAGGGATAAGGGGAACGTAAAAGCTGTCACAAGAACGATGGCAACTTAAAAAGGCGGCTTCTTACGAAACCACCAAAGGTTCTATCAGACCGAAGCCATGATATACCTACACACAAGAGGATTATACCATGTGCTTCTCCTGATGTGCAACCAGAAACTGATGTTCAGCAGAAAAAGAAAGGATGAAGATAATATGGCGAGATCAACAAAAAGTTATGAAGAAAGAATACTTGCATTAGAGGAAAAAGAACAGAAAAGCATTGAAGCTACCAGAAAGCTTGTCGCACAACGAAAGGAACTCGAAAAGAGAAAGAAAGCCGAGGAAAGTAAGAAACGAACCCACAGGCTCTGTCAGATTGGCGGTGCGGTGGAATCGGTGCTTGGCTATCCTGTCGAGGAGGAAGATCTTCCGAAGCTGATTGGTTTTCTGAAGGAGCAGGAAGCTAATGGAAGATTTTTCTCAAAGGCGATGCAGAAAGAAACAGTTACGAATATAGAGGAAGTGTAATGGTGGAGGGAGTGGATTTTCCATTCCCTTCATCGCATTTTAATGAAGGGCGCACTTATGGACAACCAGAGGTCGTCCGTATAAGTTTGCCACAAGTGGCAACCGGTCTGCGCTTGCCGGGCTCGTTCCGTCGGCGGGGCTTTCAGCCAGACCTGCTCATGCCGCAGGAGGCACTCTTCGCCAGAGAGGCGCATTCCATGCAGGCTGCTATGCGCAGGGCACTCTTACGCAGAGGGCGTTCCGACAGCCACACTTCTATCATAACAGAAGTCGGAGTTGCCGGAAATCAATGCCGGATACGGCAGAAAGGGGGAAGCGGATTATGGCGATATTTCATTACACAGTAAAAATTGTCGGACGCAGCAAAGGAAAATCCATCATATCCGCATCAGCATATCTGAATGGAGATGTGATGAAGAATGAGGAAACAGGCAAAATCAGTTACTACACTTCCAAAAAAGAAGTTGTATATACCAGTCTGATGATGTGTAAAAACGCACCGCTGGAATGGCTGAATATACCGGAAGAAAATATAAAAAGGTTTCGGCAATCCATTCGTTATAAAAGAGCGGACGATAAGAAATCTGCTTTGAAAAAATTCAAAATCACATTTCAGAAACAGCGATTATGGAATGAGGTTTTGAAAATAGAAAAAAGTGCAGATGCACAACTTGGCAGATCTATTGAGTTCTCGCTTCCAAAGGAATGGAGCAGGCAGGAACAAATCGAATATACAACTGAATATATCCAAAAGTGCTTTGTGGACAAAGGGATGTGTGCGGATTGGAGCATTCATGATAAAGGCGATGGAAACCCGCATGTGCATTTACTTGTAACCATGAGACCATTTAATCCAGATCATTCATGGGGAAGCAAAGAAGTTAAGGATTGGGATTTTGTCAGAGATGAATGGGGGAATATTGTGATTGACGAATCACATCCGGATTGGTGGCAGGATAAGAAAAATCCAGACAGGCATGGAATCCGTATTCCGGTACTTGACGAAAACGGAGTGCAGAAAGTCGGGGCAAGGAACAGAAAACAATGGAAACGTGTTCTGACCGATGCTACCGGGTGGAACAATCCGAAGAACTGCGAACTGTGGCGAAGTGAATGGGCGAAGGTGTGCAACCAGCATTTATCAAAAGAGAATCAAATTGATCATCGTTCTTATGAAAGACAGGGGAAAATGAAAGTTCCCACAATCCATGAGGGTGCTGATGCAAGAAAGATTGAAGAAAAGTATCTTGCCGGACAGGTAAGGAAAGGGTCGTGGAAGGTGGAAGAAAACCAGATTATTAAAAAGCAAAATGCACTGTTACAAAAGGTACTGGCTACTTTTGAAAAAATATCCGGTGCATTATCACAATGGAAGGGGTGGTTGAATGACATTAGAAGAAAGCAAAGAAGTAATTTCCATGATGGAATCCATGATCGGGCAGATCGAGGAACAACAGAATATCATGACAGAAATGCTCAGGGAATTGCAGGAGAAGGACGAGAAACTGACATGCTATCAGGAGCAGGAAGAGCGATTGCAGCAATTAGAGAACGGATTGTCAGAGCTGCTTCAAATCTTGCCAAATACAGAAGAACTTCTGACGCTGTTGGACGAACAGGCACACCGAATCAGGAAACTTACGAGCGAGAATCAGCGATGGCAGGAATTAGCACAGAAGTTAAACAACGAGAACCGATTATTGCAGAAACAGAACGAAGAATTGCTGACCTTGAACAGAAGATAGAGAAAGCGAGGGATATTGATGATAGAATACGAAAACTCAAAGAGCGACGATCATCTGGAAGAACTACTGCTACTGACGGAACAGATGCAGGAAGAACTCGACCAGAAAGATCAGATTATCAGGGAACTGAAAGTGCAGCTCGACGAATCGCTGACCTTGAACGAGAGGTTAAACAGCGAGAACAGAGCAGGGAACATTCAAGCCTTAAAGCACGACTTGAGAAAAACAAAAGAATTGTTGCAGAGCGAGAAAGAGAAAACGCAAATCGCTCTAGCCACGATAGAGGAATGTCGAGATAGGCAAAGACAGGCAGAGCAGGAAAGGGATTACGCTTTGACACATCAGAAAAAAGTTGAAGTACCGGTTGAAAAGTCGGTCCTTTATCAAAGGTGTAAAAACTGTAATCAGACAGCTTATTTGAAAGCAAAGGAAAAATATGACACACAAAGAGAAAAACTTGCAGGTAGATATAAAGCAAAAACGACCATGTATGAAGCTTCGATGTTTCTGCTTGCATGGTATTCAGTTTCAACTACCATTTTTCAGATAATACAGTCAAAAGTATTTACTTCCGATTGCGTCGCATTCATTGATACAGTTAGAACATTTTTACAGATTGTTGCAGGATGGATCATATTGGCAGGAAAGGAAGCTGCACAGATCAGTAATGGAATTCCAAATTCTATCGTTGCCGTAATTGTGGATTGGCTGATAAGAATATTGATTTGTGGCGGATGTATGGCAGGTGCAGGAATGCTAGCGGTATTCATTGTAAAAAAGGTCGCAGAGCTGTATAAGAAAAATTGTTGGGATATGATTACCATAATGGTAACACTGATAAGCGTAGCAATAACAATTTACTTTGGAGAATGGATAAAGGCAGTATTGCCAATAAATCTCCTGCTGCTCTTGTTACTTGTACAAGTGGCATATGTTGGAATCAGATGGTATGTAAAAGATTGGAGGGAAGCTAGGGGCTATTATTAGATAAAATGGGGGTAGTTTACATTGGTAATTGCCCTCTTTTTCATTTATGAAAATGAATCAGCACACACATAGTGGGGGTAACAGCAAAGATGACTTTCTAAAGGTAGCATGGATGTGCCTTATAAACGGGAAAAGATGTATATATAAAAAGATACTGCTTACTAACTTGCAAAGTGGCAACGATTGCAACCATATTTTGTTCCTTAATTTACTTGTTAAATGAGTTAACTAATCTGTTGAAATATTATCACCAAATACCACCAAATACCATTAAAGATATTGAAATATACGAACAAATATTCTATAATAAAACAAAGAATTGTTAAGAGAGGTTTATGAAATGGTTTCAGATGTTTGGATAGGAATTGATCAGGCAGCAAGTTACATGGGGGTATCGAAAGAAACTATAAGAAGTTGGATAAAAAAGACCGACATTCCAGCACATAAGATTGGTAAGCTATGGAAATTTAAACGATCAGAACTTGATGCATGGATAAAAAGTGGTCGTAGTGCCATAGATTAGAGGTCATATATGGATTTAGGACAGATATTTACAACGGGCAATGTGGCATCTTATATGGTTAATTTATTTACAATTCCAAAGGATGCAAGAATAATTGAGCCTTGTTTTGGGGAAGGTGCTTTTTTAAGAGCATTGACAGATAGTGGTTATTCAGAAGTTGACGGCTATGAAATTGATAAGAAATTGTTTGACAACGTCAAAAATAAGTATCCAAAGTATAATTTGGTAAATGCAGATTTTTTAAGTTGTAATAGCGATCAGCTATATGATGGTATAATTATGAATCCACCATATATACGACATGAAAAAATTAATGATTTAGCGGAATTAGGCGTGAGTAAAGAAAAATTGTCGAAGAATGATTTATTTCACAGCTTACCGAACACTGCAAATATGTATATGTATTTTATAGTTAAGGGATTCTCTCTACTTCGTATGGGAGGGGAAATGATAGTAATATTTCCAAGTAGCTGGATAAATACTCGTAGTGGAGATTCATTTCAAAAAATGATAAAGGCATGTGCGGGAATAAAAAGACGAATACATATTTCAGGGGAAGTATTTGAAAAAAATGCATTAGTTGAAGTTCTAATTCTTAAACTTGTAAAAGGAGATTTAAGTACGAATTGCAAGGCTGAATATGTTCATTTATCGAATGATAAATTTATCAATCTGGACGCTCCAGAACAAAGTGATGTGGTTAGTTGGAAAACTAGTTTTTCTAAGTTAGCAAATGTAAGGAGAGGATTAACAACAGGGTACAATGAAATGTATATTAATCCTAACTTAAAGAATAAAAAATATATGAGACCTATCATCTCTTCTCCCAAAAACATATGTGGCTTTTCTACAAAAGATGCAAAAAAAGATTGGTTGTTTGCACCATTGGATGAAGATCTTGATAAAAAGTGTATAGAATATTTAAAGTATTGGAAAAAGAGAATACTTGAGAACAAAAAGCCGCAAACATTGTTGAATAAAATTGCAACGACTAAAACATGGTATAAACTAAATCTATTTGATTGTGAAGGTATTATTTTTAGTTATTTCGTAAGAAATGATATGAAGTTTGTGATGAATGAGGAACAATGCATAATACGAGATAATTTTTATATTATTTTTCCTAAAATAGATAAATGGATTTTGTTCTCTTTGTTAAATAATTATTATACATATTATCAGCTCGAAAGCATGGGCAAAAAATATGGAGCAGGGTTGTTGAAACTGCAAAGATACGATATTGAGAGTATTACATTTCCTGATATTGATGCTATCAAAGAAAATGACATGCATTTATTACAAAAATACGGTAGACAATTAGCTCAAAAGGGGGATAGAAAATGTATAGATGACATAACAAAAATTTTATCCGCTTATTCAGAGTGCAATTTTAATAAGATAAAACAAAAATATGAAACAAAACGAAAAAAAAGACTGGAGGGTCTATAATGTCAATAAAAGTAGTTAGCCTTTTTTCAGGTGGTGGTGGATTAGATTTGGGTTTTCAAAAAGCCGGATATGAAATTATATGGGCTATAGATAACAATAAAAATGCGGTAGCTACATATAAGGAAAACATTGGAAATCATATAATATGTGCGGATATCAATAATATTGATTTAGCAACGATTCCAAATGCAGATGTTGTAATAGGCGGACCACCATGCCAGTCGTTTTCTTTAGCAGGAAAAAGAAATGTTGAGGATGAAAGAGGACAGCTTGTATGGAGATATATAGAAATAATTAGACATGTAAAACCGAAAGCGTTTGTATTTGAAAATGTAATGGGCTTATTATCCGCAAAGAATAAAAATGGGGAAAAAATATTTGAGTTATTAAAAAGAACATTTTGTGATATTGGATATAACATAGAAAGTAAGGTTGTAAATGTAGCTGACTATGGTATCCCACAAAGAAGAAAAAGGGTATTGATAGTTGGAGTAAATAATGGAAAAGAATTTGCATTCCCTGCACCAACTCATAATGAATCAGGAGTAGGATTAAAAAAATATGTAAGTGTGAAAGATGCCTTAGATGATTTGCCAGAAGCTATTTTGGATGAAAATGGAATAGTACACTATAGGTGTGAGGCTGAAAATGACTATCAGAGAAAAATGCGAACAAACCAAGGTGTAACGGAACATTTTATGCCTAAAATGAGTGAGTTAGACAAATATATTGTATCACATGTAAGACCAGGCGGAAATTATATGGATATACCGTCAGATGTAAAATCAGAACGAATAAGGAGATTACAGCGTGAGGGAGGACACACTACATGTTATGGTCGTATGAGCCCCAATGAGCCCTCATATACAATTAATACTTATTTTAACAGACCTAATGTTGGCTGTAACATTCATTATGCCGAAAATAGACTGATTACGGTTAGGGAAGCATTACGTTTACAAAGTTTTCCAGATTCATATAAAATTGTTTCATCCAGTAAGCAGGGGAGAAATCTCATTGTTGGGAACGCAGTTCCCCCTCTTATGGCAGAGATAATAGCCAATCAATTAAAAAAACATTTGAAGGAGCTTCCTGTATAATTTAAATTGTAAAGGGAGTTGACCAAAGAAAATACCTCAAGTAAATTTAGATTATTACTGACCGGCAAAGTTGGTAAAATCTAAAGAATACAAG
>NZ_JBQKGQ010000020.1:0-59117 GCF_052118705.1 Agathobacter sp. LCP21S3_B2
GGACTACAGGAGAATAAGGAACAGGTAACTTGTTTGTTTAAGCATAGCAAGCTGAAATATATTGAAATATATGGCTGTTAAATATTGTGATATTTAACAGCCGAAGTAATATTATTGCTTCTGTTATTCGTATACATCAGTGAAAAACATGAATAATTCTCATCCTCATCTGGAATGGCTGCAATCTTATCTTTCACCTGTTGTATTCTTGCTTCTAAGAAGCTATATGCTTGTCCAATATCAGAAAATTCTGTACTGATACCTGTCATTAAATCTATGTCATTTGTAACGGCTTCTAGTACATCAATAACAGTGAACAGTAATGACTTCTGCATTGTTGATTTATCATATTCATCTGTTGGAGTTAATGAGTTCTCTGCAAGGAACTGAATGTATTGCTCATCAGAGAAATACTGTTGATTTGATAACTCCATCTTTAATCTATCTAATACTTGCATAATTTCTCCTTTCTATATATAAGTGGTGCTACGAAATAATTTCGTATTGGCATATGTGATTTTAGGCAATAAAAAAGGACTACCTTGGTTTAAGGTAATCCTCTCTTGGGGTTTTTATTTAGATTTGTTTACAAAATATATTATCCAAAAGACTATAGTTACAATTAATAGAACAAAGAAAACGAACTCTAATAACTCGCCTATTAACAAATATCTTGGATAATCGCCTAATCCACTTGTCATATAATACGCATGAGAAGCATTTTTATCAGATGCTACAGTCATTTCATATGCAATCCATATAACCACATATGTGATAGTTATTAGGGTTGATGTCTTTGCTCTTTCTTTGCTTTTAGCTATTTTTAGTGGATTTTTTATTGGATGCCCACAATAAGGACAACTCTTTGCAGTGTCAGATATTTCTTTATTACATTCTGGACAATTAATTAACATGTTTATTCCCCTTTCTAGCATCTACTTTTCGCATAAAAGTAATACTCTGATAATCTTTATCTACACCATCTAATCTATCATTAAATTCAACGTATGTATTTCCAGTTATCCCATAATAAAATTTAACAGAAAATACATCAGGACGATAGGAATGAATGTCACTCTCCTTTAATCCTAAACCAAAGTTTTCTAATACATCATTTTTCATAATTGTTGTACTAAAAAAACCAATGTCTATTTGTTGTAGTTTGTTATTCTTATCAAAATCTAATGAAACTACTCCTGTTGAATATAGATCTTCCAGTGTTTTATTATTGTCAATTTTACGTATTTCATCTTCAAAAATACATATTTCGTCCCCATCAGTATCACTATCTATATCTAAATTATTACCGATTTTCTTATGTAATATATTTTCTACATCTTTTTGAGACATATTTAATCGAATATCACCAATAATTTTTGGATTATCTTTATTATATTTATATTTCACTATAAAAAATGATAATATCCCTATTATAAAAACTATAATTGCTATTATAACTATAATTTTTTTTCTATTTAATTCGATGTTTCTAGTATTTTTTTTATAAACATTAACTGGACACCCACAGTTCAGACAAGATTTTGCTCTATCTGAAATTTCCTTACCGCATTCTGGACATTTAATTAATGCCATAAACATTCCCCCCTTTAAATATTTTATAGGAATATTTTACTACTCTATAAAGAATAATACAAGAGGGAATTTGAAAACCACTATTTTGTGGGAAGTGCATTGTGTGCATATCTGACTGTTTTGGTAAATTTACCGAAACGGTATTCTCGTTTGACCGAATTTGGTAAAACGGACTTGTGGTAAATTTACCACACCTTGATTAGTCCATAATGGTCTAAACCGACTATATCGGTTTAAGGGTACACACTATCTGTGTAACGCATACGATTTCGTGATGGTTGTGGATGTACCTTGCAAATATGCCTTCCGAAAGTTTCGGAATCCTCTTTATATTGATTCCCATCCGAAAGTTTCGGCTCGGATTTTAGATTCCGAATAATTCGGAAACTAAAAATTGCTCTGTGGGGATTTTTCTGATTAAGGAAAAAATTTTTCGTTGTCAAGGGGTAACGCGAAAAAAATCATAAAGTTTTTATAAATTTTTTATGAAATCGTCAGTTAGTCATGCCTACCAGATTTTTCAAAAAGAGACAAATTCACAAATCTTTATTCAAATTCTCTCCAAAATGCGATAAAAAATTGCACAAAAATAGCACTGTATTTTCTCCGTATTGCATAACAAACCTATCCGCACCCTTTGTGCATATTGCTCAATGGATTCTCACAGAGCATTTTTACGCTCTATCACCCTGTATCTGGTCACATTTAACCCCAAAATCGGCTCAAATCACCCCTAAAACGCTCACTTGATTGATAGTCAAGTGAATGTAAGCCAAGGAAATCGAGATTTCTTGTGTTATATATAGTATTGAATACTACGTGTTGTATATGTGCGTCATAAAAATACGTAAAAACTACGAAAGTACGCATTTTTTCAGTACAGAGTATAAGAATACAGTGAACTGTTTTTTGAATGCATCATTAACAGGTTGCGTCATAGGTATCATGCAGATGTAAAGTGCATATTCAATTGTATTTTTGGCATATTTATCCAAATTTTACCACTTTAGCATTGTATAGTATCAACGCATAACACACTACATATAGTGTATGTATATCATTTTACGCACTATATATAGTGTGTATATTACTCTTGAAATACCACATATAACCACCAAAAAAACTTCACTCCGTGAAACATCCGTGAAACATTTAAAGTTATCCACAATTTATTTCAAGTTATCCACAGAGTTATCCACATTATCAGTGGTTTTTAAGGTTACTCCATTTGGAGAACCCTTTACATTTTCACCACTCAAACGCTTCTTTTCAACCTCTACATCACTGACAATATCGCTCTTTTCCATAATTGTTTCCTTTGAGATTGCTCCCATTTCCTGCAATGCCTTCAGATTAGCAATCATTTCAGTAGTAGCAACTGGCATAGACACATTATAGATAACATCAACGTCACTCTCTACACTAATGCCCTGCATACTCAGTATCTTCTTAAATCTCTCAAATCTCTCTCTGAATCCAATATTAAGCCACTTCTTAGTCTCATCTGCATTGACCTGAGCCATAGCATACAATATCTGCATAGCTACGGAACTAACATTAGCAATATTGGTACTAGAGCCTAACACACTAGGAATACAACTAATATCATTGAGCATCTGTTTAAGGTTATCCAAATAAAGCTTAATCGTATTATAATCCATAGACGCACTGACTACCTTATAGTCACCTGCATCCAAATTTAGTACATAACCAACTGCATCAGCAGGAATTGAACTCTCTATTCTCTGTCCGATAGCTACATTCATAGGATTGAGTGAATTGACATATATAGCATCACCCATCTTGCTAATAACATCCTCTAACTCGTCCATTATAGGTTTAATGTCCGTAAGCATACTCACACCGAAGTTATAGTCTTCATCACTGAAATTATGATAGTGGATAGGCAGACCAACAGACATAGTAGTAGATACTAAATGCTCATCTGCACCCTCATTACTCCAATGCTCAACGTATGTAGGATAATATACATTCCAATAAGTGATACTAGAGAATACATCAGTCCATGTTTCAATGAAAGCCAGATACTCACCCAACTCATCATATACAGGATAACTGCAAGCACTATCAAGCACTTTACTCTTAATCACTCCATTATCAATGTATACAACCTCATATGCGTCACCAAACTTATTTACTCTGTCAAGTATCTGATAGTCAACTGTCTCGTACTGACCAAGCCTATAAATATCATTGAATGTATTAACTGTCTCATTATCCTTTGAGCTTAATGACACCTTCTTTCCAAGCAGAAATGTATCATGGAAACGTAGCACTGTCTTAGCATAATTCAATATAGTCTTACGTGTCCTTAATACCTTACCTTTGTAATAGCAATCTTCTCTGCCTAATACCTTGTGTCGTCCTGCAAGATAATCCATATTTGCTACAACACTCGCAATTCTAGCCACATGATTCTTCTGATTAACTTCTTCCATGAACCAAGTAGCAGAACCATCATACTGCTTATCTATATATTCTTGTATTGTCATATTTCTTCCTTTCTATTTACTGTTACAATAGGGAATTTAGACAATAAAAAAAGCTAGGCATATAAATCTATACCTAACGTCATTAAAGTCCTAAATTCCCTATTCTGTTAATAATTATTCCGATTAGAATGGATACCAGAACCCACTCTTCATGCCCTGAATACAGAGCCAAAATGCTGACACTAAATCATCATGACAGCCCACAACCGCATTAAACGAACCATTCTCTTCTGCAACAAATGTTTTCATTTCCTCTAAAAGATTATTGCTGACAATCTTAACCATTCCTTTATCAAACCATTCCCTTGAATCATTAACCGCAATGCTCTTTGTTTTATTATTGGTATCGAATCCGACCTTCCATACGGCACGATTATATTCATCATAGGTCTTATACTTAACCATGTTCATATACTTATGCTCATATCTCAATCTCTCAATAACAGAATGACCACCTGATGCTTTCTCGACACAGAGTAATGCTTTATTATAGAATCGTCCGACTGCATTACATATATCTGCATAGAGATATGGTTGTACCTTATTATTATGGAACTCCGCTACTTGCTCACCATCCTTATCCATTACAAACATAGTAGAATAGTCATGTTTACCGCCCAAGCCCTCTGATACGTCCACACCTATGTAATATTTTATTCCTCTTTTTGGAACTTTATATATATCAAGTGATTTATTCTGCACATAAGTCCTAAGTATCTGTGGTAGACCAACTATCTTGTCAACAGATAGTGGCTTAACCTTTTGTTCTACTAATGCCTGTTGTAGCTTAACTATTTTAGCATTGTCATATACAACCGCACTTCCTGTAGCTACAAATGATTCTTCGGGCGTAGCAGGATATTCTACATGGAAAGCATCTAATCCACTAATAGAAATCTTGTCTCTTCTCCATACGGCTTGTTCTGGTGTCATGCCTAATTTAGCCAACTGTAACTCTTCCTCATCATAGTCATTCTCCGTAAGCATTTTGCCATTATGCTGAGCTTTATACAATTTTACAGATTCATCATACTGTGGTTTGAAAAGAGACCTACCATTTATCCAATTAAAGAAAAACGGCTTAAAAGAGTTCTCGCCATTTTTGGCTGAAAGAAAAAGCGAACTGTAGCCATTGTAACCATTTGACGTTGACTCAATTATCACAGTTGCTGAACTTGTTACTGCTTGCATGACTGATTTTAATTGGCGGTCTTGGTCTTTCCAGAAAGCAAACTCAGATAAATGAACTATGCCATTATAAGTTGAGCCACGTCCTACATCTTTGTTTCCTGCGGTCATACACACAATAGAAGAACCATTCTCAAATGTAAGAGCTTGTCTGTTATTAGTGATTAGTTTAGGTCTTAACCAGTCGGGCAATGAATAGAACTGTTGCTTTAATTTATCAAACACGGCATTGGTACTGGACTGATTATGTGATATAAGCACACAGTTAGTATTAGAGTTTACAACACAAGCCCTAATACTGAGGGCTACTGTTACTACAGAAATTCCCAACTGTCTTGACTTGCTTATGATATTCTGATGTCCTAAATTCTCGACCAACTTTCTCTGCTCATCAGTCAAGATAAAAGGAACAATATTCCCCTCTTTATCAGCAATCTTAATAAAGGTTTCTATCCATGCAATCTTGTTTTCGTCTTTCCATAGCCAATTTAACTTCTTGGCAGTATCTAAACTAATCTGCATTGATATTCACCCCCTGTAAGAGTTTATCAATCTCACTCTCTGTATTCTTATCAACGCTCATTTTATCGAGTAGCTTATCCATTTCATCAACATACTTTGCACTGTTCACGTCACCAGATAATGCTTTCTTATTCATCTCTTGATAACGCTTCATAAAGTTATAACGCTTCATATACTGCAAATAGATAATCATTGCTTTCTGAACATCATCACGAATGAGCCAATTCTGTTCGGCAAAATCTTCCGTTTTATTCTCTCCGTTTTTACTTCTAAAGTTAGAATCAGATTTACACAAATCATCCCAACTAATTCTCTTATTAGGATCAGAGTAATACCAACAAAGATATGACGCAAGATAATTAGGAACAACCTCTGTTAATGCTTGCATAATTGTCTTTTCTTTAGTCATGATATACCTCTCTTTCCTTAAGCATCAAGCAAATATCCTTTATATTTATTTGTGTCTTTGCATATGTCAACTGACGCTTTAAATCTTCAACCTCATCTTTTAACTTCTTGTTCTCTGCAATTAAATCTTTCTTTCTCATTTTATGTTCCTCACTTTCTAAGTTAATATGTTCCACATAAGAGTGGAAATCCACTCGCCAATTTTGTCGAACCAAAAAAGGATGCCTATGCAATAGACACCCTATCAAATAATCTGTTTAATTCTTCCTCATCTTCTGGAGATTTCGGTATCTCCATGAACCCATCTGATTTACCATTTTGGGAAACGTCATCCAATAAAAAATCCTTTAATTCATTATCAAGCACCGCTAAATCAAGTGATGTTCCATCATCAAAGTCCTCGTCAAAATGTGTGAATAATAATTTCTCAATAGCCACTATATCAGTAGCATCTTCCCAAGAGTCATAAGGACAATAAGAATATCCTGTTTTGGTTTTCCACTTGATATTAAAAATGTCTCGTCTTACTCTCTTGCGAATATTATTGCTGACTTCTTTCTCAATGCCCTCGTCATACTCTAAGCCATCTATCTGATAAATAGCTACGGACTGCCAGTAACTTATCAGAGGATGTTCTTCATCTATGTACTTGCGCCCACAGTAATCTCCAAACTCTGTCTCTTTTTCATCAATAGCTTTATTCATAAGTTTCACGGCTGATTCATCTGCCATAAGAGCTTCATATTTCTTTTCATCAAATTCGTCCTTGTAACTTTTATTACTATATATAAGGAAGAGTAACTGACGACCTTTCATAGACGGAGCAAGGTTATAAGTCTCTTGCATCTCATTACAAATATCTGTCTCTATTCTTTGGATAATTTCATTAAGCTCATCTGAGTCAAACTTGCCACGACTCTTCATTCCAACCTTATAGCGAAAAGTATAGCCATCATAGAACTCAGCCATATCCTGTTTAGCCAGTGCGTTCAAAGATTTACGAAACATATCCTTTATATGATGTTTGGTCTTGCTGATATACTCACTTAAAAGTTGTGGCTTTGAGATACCTTTCTCTTGACAAAACAGAGCAATCTCATCCTCACTTTTATATGCAATGTCATACATATCTTTATTCAATAAATCCAAGTCCTCACAGAACCATGTAGTAAATGATTTAAAATCATAGCCCATATCGACTTTCATTCTGAGATAGTCCATCATAGGTTGAATATAATTTGTATTACGCACACCACCATGTTTAGGCTCAACCAAATCTTTCAACTGCTTTGTAAAGATATATGACTTCTTCTCCTTGTGAGTTTTCTTATTTATAGGATGATAATATTCAAATGATGATTCTATCTCTTTGATTTGTGCTTTCTTGCCATTACCACCTGAATAATATTTCCATCCTAAAAGCTCAACTATTTGCTTGTATGTATACTCTTTATTTAACTCTATCATAATTGCTTTAATCCTTTCTCTTACTTATCTATTCTGTTCATCATAAAAAGGTTGAACTTCCTGATAATCGAATACCCAAAAGAATCTCTGTTGCTTTGCATTAAAACCTGTCTCTAAGCAACGATAACCTCTCTGCATGAACTCATTTGCTCTTGCAACTGAATAGATATACTTCTTTCCTCTTTGTGTGTAATTTGTTGTTGTCATTCTTTAATTCTCCTTTTTGTGCTTTGTTTGATACATATTGAGTTGTCCTTGAGGACAAGTGTTACATTTTTGATTTTCCATTTTCGACCGTTGAGGAGTACATATTAAGTAACTTTACTATATGTGCATCTCAACGGTCGATTTTGGAAAGTTGTAGGTACGAGTGGCATACGCCTGTGTTGTTTTCTTCACTTGGTTTCCATTAAGAGAGATACTTAGACCGCAAGGGCTAACTAAATATGTGTATCTTCCAAGTGAAAAATTGCAAACTTCTCTTTCTTACTTCAAGGAACGGATGCCCGACAGGGCAGACGATTATTCCTTTAAGTGATAAAGATAAGTTTGATTCAATTTTGAGCCACTTATATATTCTCCAAAATTCCATCATCATTCTTGAAAACGAATACACTTCTCTTATGATCTACATCCATCTTATCTGGCTTAATATCCACAAGCGTATAACCCATCTTCAATAAAGTTCTCGCTTTCTTCGCTGTGAAGATTATCACTGTATCTTTCTCTTTCATGAATCTTATTCCCCTTTCTGTATGATTTATATACTTTCTCAAACTCTCTGTTGTTTAAGTCCTTTGTCATTTCATAAAAATATTCATTCATCTTTCTGTGTCCTTTCTTTTGGGAGGATTAGGTCAGCCCCAAATGGAGCTAACCTATAAAATATTAACTATGCAAAAATTTAAGGAGTATTATTAAAAATACTCTACCTAAATAGGTAGCTAATTCATCTGCTCAGTAATAGAGTCAATAGCTCTTTCTATATTATTCTCCACTTTGAATAAGAATACTGAGCGTTGTTTGTTCTTCTTGTCTGCCTTGACGTGAGTTATTCTGTACCCACGACGAAGCAATTCATTGGCTACATATCCACTGAATATATAGCACTCTGTTTTATGTTCATTTGAATAATTCATTACATCACCTGTTCTGATACTGCTACTGCATATTTACTTGTCATGGCATAAGAAAAAGGATTGTCACAAATAGATTTAATACTACTTGGAAATCCTTGGATGTTTACAATGTTGTCTTTGTATATGCCATTACGATAGAAGTCCACTTCTGGTAGCTTAATCTCTATGTCTGTGTTCCACCATAAGATTTCATTTACTGCTTCAAGGTCTATGTCAGTGCATAACTTTTTATCTTCTACCCAAATCTTGCTACGACCTTTTACTAAGCCTAGCTCTCTTCTAAATTTGTTAAAGTCTTCCTTTGTATGACTGCGCTCAAACTCTAATAATTCTGGCAAATCAAGTACCTCATTTATCCAATACTCATGTATGCCAACCCATCTCTTATCTGTGTAAAAGCCAGCGTCACTTGAATCTATTGCTATGAGCAACATCATTAATTCATCTGTTAATTTTTCTTTTGGTAAATCATATAAAGACCATAGAAGTAGTACAGTTGACAGATTATACTTCTTGCAGTATTTCTCTCTGTAAATGTTCTGTACTCTGTTTAAATTGATTGCTTGTGAATTTATTTCTTCGTGATATGTAAACTGTGTAAGATGATTGTCGAAACATTTTCCCTGTGCTTTTGCAAAGTCTACACCGATCTGTTCATTATCTGTATCAGCGACCTTATAATAGCAGTCAAGTTTCTGCTTATCTTTTTCATGCACTTTATTGTCATTAAATATAAATGCACTTTCAATGTTCCATCCTTTAATCTGTTTTAATATTGCACATGATAAAAGTGAATCCAAATCATCAGTTAACGTAAGACCATATTTATCTGTGCCATCAATCCATTCGTTTCCTTTTAATAATTTCTGTCTATATTCTTCCTTCATTCTTTAATCCATAGTGAGATAATCCGCTACGAATAAAGATGAAGGTGAAATAATTACATAACAAATTATCTCACCTTCCTTTCTCGACCTATAGTCGCTTATTTGTTTATTTGTTATTTGTTTCATAAAATTCCATGACCTTAGAATATAGGTCAGGATATAAATTGATTTGTTCCTTCTCCCAACGACAGATAGTTGACTTATTACATTCCGCAAATGACGCAACTACTTGTTGAGAAATCTCTTTGTATCTTCGCCATATGCGAAACTCTTTTCCTGTCATTGTTGCACCTTCTATTCTTCTTATCCATTATGTGATGATAAGCTATACCAAGCCCAATCCATAATCTCTTCTGGTATGAACTCATCCCCATCTAACCATGCTTGTGCAAGTTCTTCTGCATATTTATATGCGTTCTCTTTAATTCTATCAAAATCCATAAGGTCTTCTACATCAACATCTACTCCAAACATTCCAAGAATTTGCGCTTTTATTTCAGCACGTCTTTCTTCTTCATCGTATGCTTGTTCATATGAATTAGAATATCCATCAAGTGAGCTATAAGGACAATTTTCAGAATCAAGTCCCCACTCATCAACTATTCCATCTACTGATGAATGAGCATTTATAATACTATTAAATCTAGCTAATCCCCAACCACCACCAGAATAGGATTGCCTACCTGCTTCTCTATATGCACCAAGAAATGACGTTGACTTGGCTATTGATTTGATAGACTTACTCTTACCAAATAATCTCATTACTCATCACCCGACTTCTTCTTCCTAGAGGTCTGATTACATCGTGGCTCATGTGGCAGTGGCTTACCAGTACCATAGACACAGTTCAGATAAGCTTCATATGTTTCTTCGCTTGGTACTTCTTTATTCTGTTCGATATAAATTATGTACCTCTTAGATACATTACACCAATCAGCCACTTGCACTAATGTTTTTCCCGACCTCATTCTTAATCTTTGTAATACAGTTCCGTCTAACATTTGTCTTGTCCTTCCTTAAAAGGGCAGTGTCATTTAAGACACCACCCCCACTAAGTCAAATTAGTGACTTGTACTTCCACTTGTAGCTTTAGCACGAACAACAACGATTCCTGACTCATCAATCACACCGATTGCATAAGCATCTGAGCAGTAGATTGTATTAAGTCTCTTAGAAGCGTCACGAGCAACCTCAGAGAATGGAGTCTCCTTTGGAATAATGCCAAGAGCCTCAGTTTTGATGATAAGCATTACTGGCTTGCTTGCTTCTACACATCTGTCAGAGAGGTATACGTTGATTCCAAGGAACGAACCTATGCAATCGTTTCTTACGATACCATTTCCTGCCTGTGCAGTTGTTGATGTTGACTTAACGAATAAATCCATGCCATAGAATGATTTAGCAAATGCAGAGTGTGCTACGATACCTGCTCCTGCAAAGTCCTCGACATTTCTATCGTCACCAAACAGACCAAGAGCGTCAAGTAACTCATCCTGTGTAATCACACCGCTTGTAGCTACTGTTGCCCTGAATGGAGCTTTAAGTGCTTCTGTGATAGCATCAGCATCCATCTTTCTTGCGATTGCTGTGGACTGATTTTTTGAAGCGTTCTCAATAGAGTTACCCATCTCAACCTCATTGTCGAAATCATAGATGTCATATGCAGGTGCTGCGATTGCTTTGATTGTAAAGCTCTTTGTCTTTGTCTTGAGATTTGTTGCAGTCATTGCAGTGCCAGGAGTCCAATCAGTTGCATCTCCATCATATACGATTGAAGGTACAGTAAGTGTCTCGCCTGGCTTACCCTGTAAGTCACCAAGTACCTTTGCCATATTTGCTACGTGGCACTTTCCTGCAATCTTTTCCTGTACAAGTGCTGAGTACACTTCAGGAATAATCATGTTTTTATTTACTGCGCTAGTTGTTGTATTGTTAATTGTTGCCATATAAATTTACCTATATTTAACCTTTCATATTTTGTTTAATTTCTGTCACATCATTTTTAATGGTGTCCAAATCAGATTTATACGAGTGTAAGACTTCTACAAATTCTGAATTAGTCTTGGTCAACTGTTCATTGACCGCCTGTGCTTTGCCAATATACTCATATAACTTGTCCTCTCGCTCTTTGTTCTGGTCTTGCTGACTCATCCAGATCTTCCAGATGAACCAACCCAAGAAAAGAACACACACGATAGGAAAGCCAAGCGTACTTATGGCAGTTTGGATTGTGTTTACATCCATTCGTCAGTCCTTTCCGCACAATAAAAAAAGAACTGCTTAACAGTTCCTATTTACTAAGTGCTTTATAAAGTTCATTGTTCTCCTGAAAAAGTTTTGCTCTTTCAGAGTAGGACATTTTGGCGAAATCGGCTTTGGTGATTCCTTTGTTGGTAGAGTGATTCCCCGTGGGATTTGATACCTGTCCGAGAAAGTAGTTGCCGAGTGCGTCACCTACCTTATATATTGAGCCATCAATATCCTCACCAACGTTAAGATACTGTGCCAGTTCGCTAGGAAGTCCTTTAGCTTTAAGTTTATCGGCAATCGTCATTGCTCTTTCCTTATTGGCTAATTCCTTTTCTTTTGCTTCAAGATTAGCTATACGCTGTTCTAAAGCAAGTTCAGAATCAGATTTCTGTTTTGGCTTGTACTGTGCTAATTCATCATTGACAGTTTTAAGTTCCGAACTGTACTTTGTTCTGACCTTATCTGTTTCCGACTGGATGATTCTCTGTACTGCTTCAATCTGCTCCTGTGTTAATCCTTCAATATTAAGTTCCATTAAATTGCTCCTTTCTGTGTTGCTCTATCATGCCCTCATTGAGTTCATGTTTACGCCCCACAATACATTGTGTGTTTGTTATATATGTAAATTGGTGCTTCCGATTTATTCGTAACCACCAAATCTACGCAACTTTCTTGCATCAAAAAAGGAACATACCGAAGTATGCTCCTAAAATATTTCAATATTCTATTTACTATACATAATAAGAAAAACGGGCATGGTAGCCGAAAGCCTAGTTAAATCAAGGATTTTTGAGTAATAGGCTTTTATTCCAAAATCGCCTTTCTTCTATACATTTAAGAAAATCGAATTTTTTTGAAAATGTACTTTAAAAAACTTATGTATCAATGGTTTTCGGAGTTGTATTTTTTCATTAAAATTTCATTTCTCATTCACATTACTTTCCATTACTGATATATACATACATGAAAACAGGATTTTACCCTTATAATTTATAGAGGATATAAGGATTTTAAAACGTCTAGTATAGGATTCGGCTTGCGTTACTCTTTCTCCTCATAAGATTGTTTCTTCCCTCCATATAACACCCATTGTAATGACCTCGGAATGCCTTATTTTACAAGGGTTTAGGGAATTTAATTCGGTAATAATCGTGCAGTTTTTCTTCTCTCCATATTACACCCATTAAGTCAAACGCTTAAAGCCTTGAAAAACCTAAGAAAATCAAGTATTCTGAGAGTTTAATTACACCATAATCGTGCATAGTTGCCGAATATTTTTGTGCATGATATGTTGTTCTCCATATATAAACATTTGGAGTATAATTTTCGACCATTAGTAATGGGTTATGGATTTTTTGATAAAATATAATAATCCATTAGTTGTGGTCTATTTTTTAATTAAAGCCTAGCTACTACATTTCTCTTTATTTTTCTTTTCCCTTATAGCCACAAATGAAAACCCATGAAAAGTGGACTATTTGATTTTTGAAGTTCTGAAAACATCCATGTTATATGGACTATGAAGATATGCGGAAACTGGTCTGAATCCAGAAAACCACCCTCTCCTATGTAACTTAAATTTGGTCACGAAATTCGTTATCTAAGACTTACTCGATTTCGCATTTTGCCTGTTTTTTTGTAATTACCCTCTCCTATGTAAAATAAAAATATACAGTAGAGCTAGAGTTGTAACAAGCCCTCGATTTCGCATTTTATGATAAAAAATGTCAAGGTGGATTATACTCCCCCATAGTAAAATAAATTTGGTCACGAAATTCGTTATCTGAGATAGTATTGATTTGCCGAATTTTGTGATTTTTTGCATTTTTGAAGCCGAGCCATATTAAAATAAATCAATGTTTTCATTTTTGCTCGTCCCCCTTAGTCCGTTTTCTCATTTTTTGGAAATCGCTGAAATGCTTATGTTATAAGGGTTTCGGGGAAATTGATGTAACGCTTAATTAAAATTTATGCAAAACTTCTTTTATCGTCCTTCCCTTTATGTCATTATCTCAAAATAGAGAAATTCAAAATTTGCTTATTTTATAAGGGTTTCGGGGAAATTGGGTGAGGAAAATAGAAAAATTTTATGCAAAACTTATCTTCCTACCATAATAAGAAAAACAGACGTAGTAGCTCAAACCCTAGTGAAATCAAGGCTTGTATGGTATTAGGCTTCCGTGACATTTTTCTTTCTCTTCTATACATTTAAGAAAATCAAATTTTTTTTAAAAATGTGCCGAAAAGCCTTATAAATCAATGGTTCACGAGATTGAGTTTTTCAAACATTTAAGCGTTTCTCTTCTATACATTCAAGAGGAACGAAATTTAGTTCCAATATCCCCATAATCACCTGATATATAAGGCAAAAATGGGGATGTGGCTTTTTCGGATTTAATATCCTTCTTTAAGTATTATATTAACAGTTGCACTCATATTTTTAACTGCTACTTTACATATAAGTGTCTTATCAATATAGTTGTATGATTCATCACTTTCCACAAACTCGAACATCTTTTTATTAATGGCTGAATTATTACTCCATCTAATAACATTTGTGTTATTTGTAAGCTCAACTGAATCAACAGAACAAGTCCATACAAAATCGTCTGCTGATAATTTAGTTATAAAGCTATCTGTAATATCATTACCTGATGAATCTATAAAGCTACATACTAACATATCTTGAAGATTCATTCTTAGCTCAGTATCGTCAGCAGTCAGTTTAATTTTTATATTTTCTGGTTGTGGTGCTGATGTATTTGTAATGGTCATAGTTGTAGTGCATGAAGCTCCGTATGCCGTAGCCGTTATATCAACTGAACCCTCTTTGAGCATAGTCATAAGACCATTCTCGTCAACTGTAGCTACATCATTGGCTGAGCTTTGATAAGTAATAGTCGGATTGACTATTATTGAATTATTATTTGTCACAGTGTAGCTTAACTGATAAGTTGTAGAATCCTTCATATCAAATGAGCTTACACCATTATATATGATTTTATAATTGTCTTGTGGCTTAACTGTCTGCTCCAAATACAGATAGAACAGATTATTATTTCTAAATGTGTTTCCAATTTTATAATAATTGCCAAATTCGACAAATAAATCGTTTACCTTTAAATTCTCTAATATACTGTTATATCCAGTATATAAAGCTACTGCGCCATTCACATAGCCAATAGTATTGCCACTTGATAACGTCCATTTATCAGATACAACATAAAATGGAATCTCAGCAATACCATTATCTGTTTTAATCTTATAGATAAAATCGCTTTTAACTGCAACGGAAGTGTTGTAAATCCCACTTTCAATCCCATCTTTGGAAGTAACAATAAAAGTACTTCCATTTAATATAAAGATTGTTCCAATATTAATAGGTGTACTCTGAGCATAAAAAAATCTAACCTTACCCTCTGGTATTGTGCTTCTCTGATTTCTACGAAAAAATACATCATATTTAATATCGGAGTTGTAAAAATCTGTAACTGTGATTCGTTCTCTATTCATGGTCATATCAAACTGTCTCTGTGTACGACCAAATACATTCGCATAATTCATTTATTCTCCTTTCTTAATAATTCATCATCAAACCATTTTAATTTTCCCTGACTATTTAATGGCAGTTCTATCTTTGAGCCATCATCAAATTCAATCACCTGTGTTACTCTGTCGTTATTTGCCTTAATCCATTTCTTCATTATGATATTCTCCTTCTACATCCTAATCTGTGCTTCTTTCTTCTTCATGTTGTCTAGTGGATTGAATTTTTCAAAATCCATTTGTAAGTCTTGCCCGAACATTTGCAGATATTCATTTGTCACGGCTATATTACTGTGTCCAAGTATGGTCTTAAGTCTCATAATATCTCCATGATTGAGCAACCATAGACGTGAGAATGAATGACGGAAAGCATGAATTGAGGTAACATTAACACCACGTTTAATATTGTAGCGATACACCAATGTCTGCCATGTTCTGTTACTTGCCTGTCCACCATAGTTATTACAGAAAAGAAAATCATCAGGATTTCCACCACGCACAACTAAATACTCTTGTAGGATTTCTGCTAGGCTTGCGCTGAGTGGGATAATCTGCTGTTTGCGGTTCTTTGTCTTACGCAAGGTAATTAGTCCGTCATTAAAGTTTAAATCCTTAATATGGACGTTTAAAGCCGTACTGAGACGATTTCCTGTGGCTATCATGTAATTCTCAAACACCCATGTCTTATATTCTGTAAAAGAACAAGTATTTGTGTTTGGCTTAACCAGTAGCTTCTCTAAGTCCTCGTCTGAATAGATTTCCTTGATAG
Source organism: Agathobacter sp. LCP21S3_B2 (assembly GCF_052118705.1). NCBI lineage: Bacteria > Bacillati > Bacillota > Clostridia > Lachnospirales > Lachnospiraceae > Agathobacter > Agathobacter sp. LCP21S3_B2. The sequence continues at coordinate 16,283 of NZ_JBQKGQ010000020.1, forward strand.
CTTTCTGTGCTTTTGGCAAATGGATTTTAAATGTAGCCATGTAATTACATTCCATGCAATAATATAGGAACGCTCTTACTGACCGTAGATAAGATACAACGGACACGTCATTAACATGATGTTCTGTCTTAAGCATATCAGTAAATCCATCGACTGTATCAATAGTTACTGAAACGATATTACCGCCATTACAATAATCAATGAACGGCTTGATTTTAGTATTGTAGGATTGGATTGTTGCATCAGATAAGTTTTTAACTCTACACTTACGAATAAATAAATCATAAGCGTCTGCAACTTTAAGAACTTTTTGATGATTCATTTGAATCTGTTGTGACATATAACAACCTCGCTTTCTGTGTGCTTAACCTACACTTTCTTAGCGAAATAGTTATACGCAATAAAATCAGTATCAAGTAGTATGAATACTGAGAATGAGACATCGGGGATTCGAACCCCGGACAACTTGATTAAAAGTCAAGTGCTCTACCACCTGAGCTAATATCCCATATCTATCAGATTGTAACAGGGCTAGTTGGATTCGAACCAACGAATGCAGGAATCAAAATCCTGTGCCTTACCGCTTGGCGATAGCCCTTGAGTAATACTCGTGCGCCGCACGGATACGCATATAATGCGCACGACACTTTTGCACTAATGCAAAGGGTGGATACAGGGATTCGAACCCTGGGCCTCCAGAGCCACAATCTGGCGCGCTAACCAACTGCGCTATACCCACCATATTTACTTCATATGGTCCATATGGAATTAATATGAAATAAGAAATGTGCCTGAAGGGATTCGAACCCCCGACACCCGGCTTAGAAGGCCGGTGCTCTATCCAACTGAGCTACAGACACACATGCGATACTGCAAATGCTGCAATATCTAAGCGGGTGATGGGAATCGAACCCACGTATCCAGCTTGGAAGGCTGGTGTTCTACCATTGAACTACACCCGCATATAGTCGGGGTGACAGGATTCGAACCTGCGACCTCCTGGTCCCAAACCAGGCGCTCTAGCCAAGCTGAGCCACACCCCGAAGGTTTTTGTTTTGCGTTCTTTCCGTGACGCAAGAATTAGTATATAGCAAAGAAGTCATTCTGTCAACAACTTTTTTTATTTTTTTTAATATTTTTTTACAAGGCAATTGCCGGGCCGCGCCCAGGCGCTTTCCGGCAGCCTTTTTTGCTGTGTTACAGCACTTTCATAAGCAGCTCCTTCATGGCACGAAGAGCCTTGCCACGATGGCTTATGGCATTCTTCTGCTGTGGTGTAAGCTCTGCAGAAGAGCAGCCGTACTCATCAAGATAGAATATAGGATCATAGCCAAATCCGTTTGCACCTGCTATCTCCCAGCCGATATAGCCCTCCATAGTCTGTCTGGTCACAAGCTCCCTTCCATCCGGAAGCACTGCTGCGATAGCGCACACGAAGCGTGCTGTTCGCTTTTCCTTTGGCACACCGTCAAGGCGTTCTATAAGGTTATTATTCTTTATATCATAGGAAGTATCCTCGCCCATATAGCGCGCTGAATATACTCCCGGTTCCTTGTTCAGATAGTCAATCTCAAGCCCTGAGTCGTCTGCTAGAACAATTGCATCTGTGTGCGCCGCAATTGCACGCGCCTTAATGAGTGCATTGTCCTCAAAGGTCTTTCCATCCTCCACGATATCCACATTGATACCGGCTTCCTTCATTGACTGAATCTCCACATCACAGTCTGAAAGTATTTCTTTGATTTCTCTGAGCTTATCCTTGTTTCCTGTTGCAAATATTATTTTTGTCATATCATCTATCCTCTCTATTGTGTTTCATTATTGTATTGGTACAATTATTGCCGGACCGCGCAACCAGCTGCGTTATGCCTTTCTGATGCTGCGGTTTGAAAATCAGGCAAGTCATATGGCTGGTTACTTATTATTCGCTGTACTAGTACCCCTCATCAAATGCCTGCATAATAGCATTATATATGCCCTGTGCCATCTTTTTCTGATAATCCGGATTGGTCAGATTGTCAAGCTCTTCACGGTTCGTCATATAACCTGCTTCGACAAGTGCAACCGGTGCATTGCTTGTCCTTATTATATATATATTGTCTGCCTCAAGCAGTCCGAATGCGCTGCTTCCGGTCTCCTTTGTCACATTGTCCATACATATCTGTGCCAGTCTTTTACTGCCAAGCTTACGGTCATCAGACTGACTGTAGAGCACCTGCGTGCCATGGATTGCGGTAAAATTACCAGTCTCATATGAATTACAGTGCACACTGATAAATAAATCAGCATCTGCCTTATTTGCCAATGCTGCTCTCTGCTGGAGTGTTGGATTGACATCTGTGGTCCTGGTGTAAAAAACACCTATCTTTTTGTCGCCGGAATAATCATCGAGCAGATTTTTTAATGCCAGCACAATATCAAGGTTTATATCTTTTTCATATACACCATTTCGCACAGCGCCGCTCATTCTGCTTCCATGACCTGCATCTATCACAACAACCTTGTCATATATGTCATGTAAATCGACAAATTTAATATAAAGGCTTCCGTTTTTTATCAGGTACTTTATCTCATACAGCTTATCTGTAGTGATAGCTATAACACCGGCCCCGTCATTTTTGTAATATTGCATAGAGTCAATATAATCTGAATTTCCGGTTATTGAATAGTTTGTGAAATAGTTTTCCTCTTCTGTTTTAAGCTTTACATATACTGTCTGTGTCAGATAATCTGTCTCCACAGAAATATCCTGCTTGGACTTTCCTACGGAAGCTGGCAGCTCTATTTTCAGGTCTCCATCCTGATTGTCTGTCGATTTTAATATATCATCCGGATTCTTCTTTTCCTTTGCCAGGGCTGATGCCCTGACATAATTCTGCAGTACATTATTTTCAAGCTCCTCTGCCATGGCATATTTTTCATTCATTGCCGGCAGCTTCTTGACTGTTACCGGAACAATAATCACCAGCGCCATAAAGAGTACTGTTATTATCTTTAAAATTTTTCTGTACATATCATCTGTTATCAGAAAAGGCCTTTATACAGAGGTTGCAATCCTGTTTTTCCTTTACATTGATAAAAGCTACTCCATCGTAGCTGATATAGCCCTCACCATCGTTTAAATCCACGGCTGACATATATTTTTCACCGGAATCATACTCAATAGCCATAGGATGGGTTGAGCCCGGTGTACTGATATACAGCACCACAGCATAACGCTCGCCAGCCTCCACCTCCATCGGCTCATCAAAATCAACCGTATAATATCCGGAATTTTCAAGAGTTCCCTCCGCTACCTGTGTCTTGTTCTGGAAGGAATATTCATTCTCAAAATTTTTGACCACATACAGCTTATATGATGTATCAGATGCTGTTGCATAAAAGCTTGCAGCCTTAAGTGACTCAGCCGACTGTGCGGTGAAAACATTAGCTCCGTACATATCCTCCTTATCATAGCCCATCTTGCCTACCCAGCCGCAGAGGTCACTCTGATAAATATTATCGTAATTGTCAGTATCCTCAACATCTGTGTAGACAACATTGTGTGTACCTACATTAGTATCATAGTAAGACACATAAAACACTCCATCCTCACCAAACTGTGAGCCCCAGCTATTCTGACATATGAAAGCTCCATCGCCTTCAAGGTCCACATTAAAATTCTCCTTTGGGTAGTTATCATCCCATCCTATTATGACAACATCATGATTCGGCTTTTCAGACCCCATATAACAGTAGGCATTTGTCTGTCTGTTGTAATAAGGAGTCTTTGTCTTTGAGCTTGTTATGGTGCTGTAAAGCGATGTCTGCACACCTCCATATTTGAATACAGCCTCCTTTATACCCTGATAATCCTTTCCGTCTATTATACGAATCTCCTGCACATGCTTTACTGCCGTAAGATCACTCCTGGTCACGCCATCTCCATATGGGTCGTCGGCATCATAGACCGGTCCCTGCCAGGCTGCAAGATATGCCATTCCCATGGTGTACTCACCGCCATCATACTGATTGACATTGAATGAATTGCTCATGCTCATATGGTCAACAGAAAACAACAGATTCTCCTCCGGCATAAGCGCCGACTCAAGTGCGCTGGTAGCGGCAAATGCCCAGCAGGTGCCATATGTCCCCTGATCCCTGACCTGTGAAACACGCTGTTTCTCTCTTAAGTCATACTTTGGCGGAACTGGTGAAACACCCTCAGACTTATCTGTCATGGTGAGCGTATTCGATGCTGTGTCAAAGCTGCATGTCATATCTAACAGCTTTGAAAGCTTGTCCAGACTGACGTAAAATGCACCTTTATATTGCACAAAGCCATTATCATCGGAAAGCTTGAAATCAGCCGTCAGACTATGCTTTTCAACCAGCAGCTCCTCTTTATTATAGACATGTGCACTGCTGTTTAACGCATCGCGCAGCATCGTTACCGGAACCATGATATTCCTTTCGTCATCCATATACACATGCTCATTCTCACTCGTATATTCTTTATTTTCTATCTTAAGCTTAATAGTACCGCCATTTACATCATCGGCAACCAGAGGGCTCCATACACCGCTTTGTATTTTCGCACCGCGGAATGCCCCAAGTGTCGAATTATCCTTTGCATATATATAAAAATTCGACACAAAAATGAGTGCCAATATGAGTGTAAATACCATGTATCTCTTTGAATATTTCATTTATTATTCTTAATCCTTTTTTCTTCTTGGAGGCTTAGGACCCATAAACTGATAAAAGTACGTCTTTATCATGCCATTGTAGATTTTTCTGTTTTTATCCGCTTTTCTGCCTATATAACGCTCCGTATCCTCATAGCTTGTAATCAGATACATGGACCAGGAATCAAGCCCCTTATACGCCTCGCCAATCTGTGAATAAAGTGCAGGCAGCGCTGATTTTTCCTCAAGTCGCTCACCATAAGGCGGATTGGATATGATAAATCCATATTTTTTAGGATGATGCATGTCTGCCACCGCTCTCTGCTGGAAATGAATCATGTGGTCCACACCGGCGCGCTTTGCATTTTCTCTGGCTGCCGCCACCACATCAGGGTCGATGTCATAGCCCTGGATATCAACCTGCACATCCTTTTCTATCATGTCCTCAGCCTCCTGCACTGACTCATACCACAGCTTTCTCGGTATGATATTGGTCCAGCTCTCAGCCGTAAACTCCCTGTTCATTCCCGGTGCTATGTTCGCCGCCATCATGGCTGCCTCAATCGGAAATGTACCGCTGCCGCAGAAGGGATCAACAAGTATCCTGTCTGCATGCCATGGTGTGAGCATGATGAGTGATGCTGCCAGAGTCTCAGTCAGCGGTGCCTTGCTCGTTGCAAGACGATAGCCTCTCTTGTGCAATGAATCTCCGGATGTGTCAAGTGTAACCATCACCTCGTCCTTGTACAGGAAAACTCTTACCGGATACATAGCCCCATCCTCCGGAAACCAGTCGATATGATACGACCTCTTCATTCTCTCAACCATGGCTTTTTTCACGATAGACTGTATATCCGATGGTGAAAAAAGCTTACTCTTTATGGAAGAAGCCTTTTTCACCCAGAATTTGCCATCCTTTGGGATAAAATTCTCCCACGGAAGCGCCTTAACATTCTCAAAAAGCTCATCAAACGTCGTTGCCTTAAAACGTCCTACCTGAAGCAGTACTCTCTCAGCTCCGCGCAAAAATATGTTTGCACGGCATATTGCCTCAGCATCGCCTTCAAACGACACTCTGCCGTCCTCCACACGTGTTATCTCATATCCCAGGTCATATATCTCCCTCTTTACCACTGCCTCCAGACCAAAATGACACGGAACAACAAGCTCAAATTTATCCATATATTGTAAAACAGCCTTTCTATATTCTTTCTTAAATCATTATCTATTATTGTTACATAAATTCACTTTTTTTTAAATAGTTTTAGCCATATTTCTGCAACTTTTTTTGATATCCGCACAAAGCATTGTAGCCTCCTATGACAGTTGCAGTATCAAATCCCCTGTTTCCCAGATATCTGGCAAGCTTCATGCTGCTGCCGCCATGCGTACAATAAAAAATCACGGGCTGCGTTCTGTTAAGCAGCTCTTCGTACGAATCCGTGATATCCATCGGCAGACTGACAGCAGCCTTCCAATGGGATTTCTCATATTCCTCGCGTGTCCTGATATCAACAAGCATTGCATTTTTTGCTTCTATCACATTATCGAGTTCATCTGCGTATACTATTTTAAATTTCATAATATAACCACACCCGGCATTTATCTATTTATATCAGAATATTCTATGTATCAAAAAAAGTGAAAATAATGTATGAGTTTCCATACAACTATTTTGTTTGACACACAAAGCTTCCCTCAATATAGTCCTTAAGTCTAGTAATATCAATGCAAACTTTAGTACATCAACGTGTTAGTTTCTTAAGATTTAATAATTTTTCTTATACTCTATTGCTTTTTAGTTTCCATTAATCTATAATACATCGTGAAAAGAGAAATCTTTTCAATGTTATACCTCTTATTAATTATTTATACTCCCCTCAAAAGAGCCGATTCGTGTCGGCTCTTTTATCTATATGCTTTCCTTTAAAGCAAAAACAGCAGGTCTCATTGAAAATCAATGAGACCTGCTGTTTTTGCTACCCTAAAAGCTTCTCATATTCTTCAACCGGTAATGGCTTGGAATAATAAAAGCCCTGTATGCTGTCACAATCTATATTTTTCAGGAATTCAACCTGTTCCTTTTTCTCAACACCCTCAGCCGTCACATAAAGTCCCAGCTCTTTTGCCAGAGCAATGGTATGGGTCAAAAGTCTTTCACCACTTAAATCACCGATATAATCGATGAGGCTCTTGTCTATTTTTAATGTATCAAAGCACTTCATATTAAGTGTTGCAAGGGACGAATAGCCTGAGCCGAAATCATCAACAAGAAGAGGAAAGCCTTTACTGTGGAACCTGTCTGCCAGCCCCTTTATGTTGTCATTATCTATCGCCGCACTCTCTGTAATTTCTATCGGCACAAGCTCCGTCTTCACACCTATTCTGCCTGCAATGTCATGATATCTTTTCACAACAGACTCAAAGTACAGACTTGCTCTTGACAGATTGATGGAAACCGGCACTATTTTTTTCCCCTCCAGCTGCCACTTCCGCTGATACTCACATATAGTACGGAATACATACTCATCAAGCACCTTTATCAATCCGTTTCTCTCAAATAAGGGTATAAATCTGCCCGGCGGTATAATATTGCCGGACGAATCTCTCCATCTGACAAGTCCCTCTGCACCGACAAGCTCATTGGTTTTCGGATCATACTTAGGCTGATACCATATCTCAAAACGCTTTGCTTTCAAATCCTTATAGAAATCGTCCTCCATGCGCTTTTCCTCGAGTATCTTGTCAGTATCCGCCTGACTGTATACCTGATACAGCACATCCTTTCTATCCTTAATGCGGTTCTTTGCAAAATTCGCCTCACTGTAAGCTTCCTCAACCTTTTTCCCCGGCTCCCACCTTGTAACTCCGAAATACGGTACAATCTTTGGAATCTTAAGTGCATTAGAAACCTTCTGAAGCTGTAAGTTAATTGTCTCTATCTTTCTTATGACATCTGAAATATCATCATTGGCGCAATATATGGCAAATCTGTCCGCATTTATATGCCCCGCCAGATCCTTTTCTCCAATCACGCCAAGTATATTGTCCGATATCCATTTTAGCGTCTCATCACCTTTGGCCACCCCACAGATAGAGTTTACTATCTTAAATGAATGTATATCCATTGACAAAAGATACCCAGGCTCTCTTCTGTCGCGAATCTTTTTCTTGAAGCTATCGTAATTGTCCTCACCTGTCACCGGATCTGAATACGCTATTCGATCATACTCTCTCTGCTTCTCCGGACTGATATCAGAAAAACCGGCTACCATTTTGTGAAGCTCTCCTACTCCAGACACATTAACAAATTTCGCCCTGCAGTATCTCACCTGTTCGTCTCTTACAATACGGAAATCATGCTGGTACGTATCCTTAATCATGAACTGTCTGCGCAGGTTTTCAACCGATAGCTCCGAAAGCATATGGAGCTTATCTTCCTCTAAAACAACATTTGAAACATACTCGGTAATCAACTGAGTATAGCCCGGAATTGTCTTAAGAAGCTCTCCAAACATCCCCCGTATTTCATCCTTCACTCTGTAGGTGTACACTTTATCATTATCAACATCCACATAATATATGCTGTGGAAATTGTTGCCGAGCGCACTGACCATTTCACTGCGGTTTGTATAGTGGTCAAGCTTTTCTATAATCCCAACAGCTTCCGTCGTCTTTCCTTCTTCGTCAAACTCAGATGAATTAAGCGAAATGCGGTATGCATCCGTTCCCTCTTTAGCATGTAATACTACTGTGGCACTTTGGGCACCGTCTGCTATCCGGTCCATAGCCTCAAACAACTTTTCAGAATCCACAATATTGTCTATAAAATGATTATTTTTTAAATCTGTAATCTTGCCTGCTGTATCATGTGTAGAAACAACATAAGAAGAAAGCTGCAAATACCCTTCCTTTGGGAAATATCTGAAAAGATATTTCCCAAAGAATGCAAATGCAGCCTGCAAATCTAATTTTATACTCTTTTTATCATCAACTTCTTTATTCATAAATACTTCCCACTAATAATTCAACCTATAAATTAATCATTTTTCCATAACACTACTATATCATTAGTATGCTGTTCCGTAAAGTTTTGTTTTAATTTATTTATGTATAAATTTTGTATTTTTATTTTATGGCGTCGAGTGCGTTTGAGATATCTGCAATCAAATCCACCTTGTCCTCAAGACCTAAGCTTATTCTGATAAGCTCTGCCGGCACTCCTGCTTCCTTAAGCTGCTCATCATTCATCTGACGATGCGTGCTTGTTGCCGGATTTAAGCAGCAGGTTCTCGCATCTGCCACATGTGTCTCGATTGCACCAAGCCTTAATGCCTTCATAAATGCAGACGCTGCCTCTCTGCCGCCCTTTAAGCCAAATGATACGACTCCGCAGCCTCCGTTTGGAAGATACTTCTGTGCTCTCTCATAGTATTTGTTTGAAGGAAGCCCTGAGTAGTTTACATAGGCAACCTTTGGATGATTTTCCAAAAATTCAGCCACTGCCTGTCCATTTTCCACATGCTTTGGCATACGCACATGAAGTGACTCAAGGCCAAGATTCAGCATAAATGCATTCTGTGGTGACTGCATAGAACCAAAATCGCGCATAAGCTGTGCTGTACATTTGGTGATGAACGCACCTTCCTTGCCGAATTTCTCTGCATATGTGATGCCATGATAGCTGTCGTCAGGTGTGCACAGTCCCGGGTATTTATCTGCATGTGCCATCCAGTCGAATTTGCCGCTGTCTACGATTGCTCCGCCGAGTGTGGCTCCGTGTCCGTCCATGTACTTTGTGGTAGAGTGTGTGACAATATCTGCGCCCCACTCAATTGGTCTGCAGTTTACAGGTGTCGGGAAGGTATTGTCCACTATAAGCGGTACTCCGTGCTCGTGTGCCACCTTTGCAAAAAGCTCTATATCAAGCACCGTAAGCGCAGGATTGGCAATAGTCTCACCAAACATAAGCTTTGTGTTCGGTCTGAATGCTGCATTCAGCTCCTCCTCTGTAGCATCAGGAGATACGAATGTAGCTGTAATACCCATCTTTGCCATAGTTACCGCGATGAGGTTGAAGGTGCCTCCATATATGGATGATGATGCCACGATATGGTCTCCGCACTCACATATGTTGAACATGGCATAGAAATTGGCTGCCTGTCCTGATGATGTGAGCATGGCAGCAGTGCCACCCTCCATAGCTGCGATTTTTCTTGCTACCGTGTCACAGGTTGGATTCTGCAGTCTGCTGTAGAAATAACCCTCTGCCTCAAGGTCAAAAAGCTTTCCCATGTCCTCGCTTGTGTCATATTTGAATGTAGTTGACTGAATAATCGGAATCTGTCTCGGCTCTCCGTTTCCGGCTTCATAGCCTGCCTGTACACACTTTGTACCTATACTGTATTCTTTCATTGTGCTTCTCCTTTAATATGTTAATGTTTCAGTTGTGTATAGTATATTACATTTGGCGCGTTTTGACAAATTCAGATTATATAACTTTTGTCACCATAAATTCTTAAGCTTTATAACATATTGTATCTACCAGTGCTTCATAGCTGCTGTCATCAGCTTGCAGTATCTCTCTGACATTGTGCTGCTCTAATGCTGCTGTTGTTTTTTCACCTATCGAGTATGCTGTTTCCACGTATGCATTCTCCGGCAGCATATGAAAAAATCTTTCCACATTTGATGCGCTTGTAAAAACAGCTTCACTTACCATGTTTCCAATGTTTTCAGGAATACTCTCATATGCCTGCTCATTTACATATGCATCAATTTTTTCTAATTCACATATTTCTTTAAGCCCTGCCTCAAGGTCAGGTGAAGCCTCCTGTGCCGAGAAAATGCAGACTTTGCACATTTTATCAGATATATTACCATTGCTTAAATCCAATGTACTATTTTTCCCTAAATCAAATGTATCCTCATCACTTTCCCCATAGACATACGGCATACATAATTTCATTGCATCTGCAAGTCCTTTTCCGGTCTGTTCTGCCAGAATAATATCTGCATTTATGTGATGCTTTGCAAGCTCTTTTTCTGTAGCTTTTCCCACCACTGCAAACCTTGCATTTGCTATAATCCTGATGTCAGCCCCTGCCAGATTCAGATTATAGAAAAATGATCTTACACCATTTTTGCTTGTAAAAACAATCCAGTCTGCCGATCTTACCTTATCAGCAAATTCAGGAATTATTATCGGATTTATTATGCCTGTCTTAACCGGTGTGACGTCTGCTCCAAGCTGCTGTAATTTTGCTATCAATTCGTTTGTTTTGATATTGTTATTACTATTTTTTAACGCTTTAGAGCTTTCAAATTTTCTTCCATCATCTTTTGCTCCTGCTTCAATATTCTCAGGCATAGCCTCGATATATGGTACTGTGATTTTTCTTCCAAACAGTGGTCTTTTTTCAAAGAAATCCAGCCTGTCATTCAGAGAAACCACATCTCCCACAACGATTATAGCCGGTGATGTCAGCTTTGCTTCCTCAATCTTCTCTCCGATATCTGCAAGCGTTCCTATACATTTGCGCTGCGCGGCAAGTGTGCCGTTCGATATCACTGCTGCCGGAGTATCCGCTCTTCGTCCTGCTTTCATAAGCCCTGCTGCAATGCTTTTTACATGCGCAAGTCCCATCAAAAATACGCAGGTGATTGTCTCATCTGTAAGAAGGGAATAGTCTATATCTGCCTCCTCATCCTTTCTGCTGTGCGCAGTGATGACCTGAAAGCCTTTTGCTATGCCTCTGTGCGTAATAGGTATTCCTGCAGCTGCAAGCGCTGCAACCGACGAACTGACCCCCGGTACCACTTCTACCTCCACATTTCTATCTACCAGGTAGAGAGCTTCCTCTCCGCCTCTTCCAAAGACATACGGATCTCCGCCCTTTAAACGGACTACAAGCTCATGATATTTTGATTTCTCGTACAAAAGCTCGTTTATGGCATCCTGCTTCATGACATGCTTGTGATTTTCCTTGCCCACATAAATAAGCTCACAGCCTGCCTTTGCCATTGAAAGAAACTCTGGTGATGACAGCCTGTCATACACCAGACAATCCGCCTGTTTTATATATTTTTCTCCTTTTAAAGTGAGCAGGCCCGTATCTCCCGGTCCTGCTCCAACTAATACTACTTTTCCTGTGTTTTCTCTCATGATTTTCCTAATTATTTTTCTACTGAATTATTATGATTAAAAATTATGCCTTGATATTTTTAAACGAGCCACTTGATGTATCGGCTGCATGTTTTTAAGTTTAAAACCAGGTTAAATATAATAAACTTTAGTCGATTTCTAATTTATACCGAATATCGTGCACCGCACGCTCCACAATATTGTTTCTGTCTGATGTAATATCCCATACCTGCTCTGTCCTTGCAAGCTTTTTTCCATCCTCTGAACCAAACATCGCAAGAAGCTTTAGCCTGTTATTTTTGTTGCTGTCATTACCTCGGTCTTTTTCACTTACAATATCACAGTATGCAGCCACAGGCAGATGACAGTTTCCACCGATTCGCTTTAAAAATTCTCTCTCAATGCCTGCGCACAGATTGGTTTTCTCATCTGACAAAGCATCAAGCTTTGCCATCAGCTTAGCATTGTCAGCACGTAGCTCAAGCGCAAGTGTGCCCTGTGCCGGAGCCGGAATCATATCATCCTCTGAAAAGTACTGTGTGATCTCAGAATCTCTTCCGATACGCTTTATTCCCGCCGCTGCAAGTACGATTCCATCCAGCCTGTATTCGTTATACTTATTCTGTTTTTCGTTAGCTATCTCATTGTTATTTACAGTATTATCGGAAACCTCTTCATATATAATTTCCCCATCATATAGCTTACGAAGCCTCGTATCGATATTTCCGCGTATGCCAACCACCTTAAGGTCAGGACGCAGCTTTAAAAGCTGATACTTTCTGCGCTTGCTTCCGGTTCCTATCACGGCACCATGAGGAAGCTCATCCAGTGAAGCGGCATTTTTTAGCACCAAAACATCCCTTGGATCTTCACGCTTCCATGCCTTTGCAAATGTAAGCCCTACTGCCGGTTCATCAGGCATATCCTTCATGGAATGGACTGCCATATGAATCTTTCCCGATAAAAGCTCGTCCTCTATCTCCTTTACGAAGATACCCTTTGATCCAATCTTATCGAGTGCCTTTTTCTGCTCTAAATCGCCTGTTGTCTTTATGATAACAGCCTCGAAATCATCATCCGGATATGCTCTTTTTAACTTATCTATCACGTAATCAGTCTGAACAAGAGCAAGCTTTGAGCCTCTCGTTCCTATTAAATACCTCATTTTACTCTCCTACGGATCATGCCATTTTCCATTTATAATTTATAAATGAACAACAACTTAAAATCTGTAATACCATACTTTAAACTATATTTCCGGAATCCTTCCATTATCAATAGCTGCACACAATATTTCTTTAAACACACGCTTTCTCTCGGCTTCCGTGTCATATTGCGCTATTACTTTTTCGCGGATCTGTCCCATGTATTCGTTCAGCTCACCAAGAAACGGAGTAAGAATCTCCTGCTCTTTGCCTTTCAGATACTGAGTCAGCGCAGGGCTGTTTCCTCCGCTCGAAAATGCCGCAACAAGATTCTTTTCCTTTATGTATGACGGAAAAATAAAGCTGCAATCAGCCTTCTGATCGACCGCATTTACCATGATGCCATTAGTTTTGCAATACTCTGCAATCTCATGATTTAAAGCATTGTCATCAGTGGCAGCGATAACCATTTCCATGCCGTCACAGTCTTTTCGTTCAAACCTTCTTTTTATGAACGTAATTCTATCTGCTGCATCCGGGTCCGTCTGATTGTTTTCTTTATTTGCCGTATATGAGCCCGTTTTATCCTCGCTTGCTATATCATCAATTGTAAGCTTTCTCAGCTCATCACATATATCCTCTGCCACAACCGTGACCTTCGCGCCAAAATCCAGCATTACAATCACCTTGCGGTATGCCACATTTCCACCGCCGACGATCAGACACTCTCTTTCCGTCATATCCACAAACATCGGAAAATACGCCATTTTTATCTCCCTGTAATACCATATCCATACTTTATTTCATATATTATTTCATGCCTTATTTTATACTTTATTATACGCTTTATGCTTTATTTTTTGCCTTATGCTTCACACTGTATCCATTGAGCATTCCTTCAAAAACAGGACGAAGCTTGGCAGAAAACACTGCTGCCGATACGCATAATATAAAGTCCGGTGCAACAGTTATCAGACAGTAATCTACTATTACTATGCCCCAGCTGACAGGTGTTGCCGCATAGAAATTCTTCATGCAGTAAAAGTATATTGCTCCAACTGTATAATATGCCACCAGTCCGACCGTTGCCGGAAGAATAAGTGTAAACGCATTGGTCTTTTTAAGCTTTTCTGTGATAGCTCCGATTAAAAATGCGGCAAGCACAAAGCCTAGGAGGAACCCAAAGCCAGGTCTTAAAATATATGTAGGGCCGCCGCCTGCCGCAAATACAGGCACTCCCACCAGTCCGATGCACAAATATACTATCACGCTAAGCGATGCCAGCTTTGCCCCCAGCAGAAATCCTGCCATCAGCACAAAGAACCACTGTAATGTAAAATGCATGGTGTACATAGGAAGCGGAATATCAATCTTGATAAATGCTCCAACTGCTATAAGTGCCGCAAAAAGTGCACATGTTGTAAGTTCCTTCGTTTTTAATTTCATTTTCGCACGCTCTTTCGTTTTATTAAATATACATGCTATAATAACATCTTTCTCTAAAAAAGAAAAGCCATCTTCGATGAAGCTGACTTTTCTTTGCAGCTTTCGCTGCGACTCAAAACATTAACATATGATTTAGAAGTAATATTCATCAGAATATATTCGTAAATCCTCTTTCGTGACCTGTCCACCCTCGATATGAAACGAGTTGATTACAGGATTTTCTGCCATAAGCGACATTATCATGTAGCTCGCACTTGAATCGTATGCAAGCTTAATATCCTCATCCGATGGCCTTGAAGGGCTAGACGGGTGTGAATGCCAGTTGCCAAGTGGCTTAAGGCCGTTTGCTCTCATGTCCTTTATGGCTGCCAGCTGCTCCTTTGGATCCATTGTGAAATGGTCCTCGGCATGGTCTGTATTCGTCAGGTAATATACCTTTGTGATGAGACGACCGTTTTCGTCCTCACTGCCTGCTATCAGACCGCACGCCTCCTCCGGCAGATGCTCTTTAGCATATTTTGCTATTTCATCCAGAAACGGATATTTCATTCTTATGATACTCATATCGTTCCTTTCCTTACTGTCTTTTTATTCCTGTGTACGAGGTGCATCAAATCTGCCCGCTGTCTCCTCGCAGATCTCCTGCTCGTAGTCGATTGGCTCGAGAATAGTCGGATGGTCGCCACAGACTGCACAGTTGTGTGTATCCTTTGGAAGCTTAATCTTGTGGAACTCCATGGTGAGTGCATCATATGTAAGCAGATATCCTGTGAGCAGCTCTCCAACACCGATTAAATACTTGATAGCCTCCATAGCCTGAAGCGAACCGATTACTCCGCCCATAGCTCCGATAACGCCTGCCTGCTTACATGTAGGCACTGCATCCTTTGGTGGCGGATTCTTGAATACACATCTGTAGCAAGGTCCCTCTCCCGGCACATATGTCATGAGCTGACCCTTGAAACGGATGATTCCTGCATGTGAAAACGGCTTTTTCTCAAGCACACATGCATCGTTGATTAAGAACTTTGCCGGGAAATTGTCAGTTCCATCGATGATGAAATCATAATCCCTGATAAGCTCTCTGATATTTGACGCATCTACAAACATACGGTATGTATTGACCTGAACATCCGGGTTCATGGCGTTCATTGTCTCTTTTGCTGACTTTACCTTGGCTTTGCCCACATCGGCTGTTCCGTGGATAATCTGTCTCTGCAGGTTGGATAAATCTACCTCATCCGCATCCACAATACCGATTGTGCCAACTCCTGCTGCTGCAAGATACATGGCTGCCGGAGCTCCAAGTCCGCCGGCACCGATAATAAGCACCTTGCCCTTTAATAATTTCTTCTGACCTTTAACGCCCACCTCATTAAGGATAATGTGGCGTGAATAGCGCTCGATCTGCTCATCAGTCATTGCCATTAGCATCCACCTCCCATGAAGTAAAGGAACTCTACATTGTCGCCATCCTTAAGCACTGTCTTTGGCTTATCCTCTGTGGCAACAAATTCCTCATTTATTGAAACTGTTACATACTCAGGCATATCTACATTCTCAAGTTCGATAAGCTCCGGTAATGTAAGTCCATCCTTATATTCTTTCTTCTCTCCTGCTACTGTGATAGTCATTTTATTTCCTCCTGTGTCACAGATTGTGGTATCTGTATGTGTTATTATCCTGTATCGGACTGCTTTATATAATAATCTAAAAACTATAATAATTCTTCAACCCATGCTTTCAAATCGGCAGGCTTTTGTGCGCCGACCTTTCTATCTAAGACCTCTGCGTCTTTTACGAAAAGCAGTGTCGGATTCGCAGTCACCTCATACTCATCAGCGAGCTCTCCGTCAAAGTTTGTGTTGACCTTGTATACGTGAAGCTTATCCTCATAATCATCCTCGATATTTCCGAGAACCGGTGCCAGCTTCTTGCAGGCCACACATGAATCCGAGTAAAAATCAACAATTACCGGAAGCTTGCTTTTTAATACTTTTTCATCGAAATCCGCCTTTGAAATTCTTGCTGCCATGATTAGTCCTCAACCTTTCTGACGTAAAGAGTGTATGTTCCATCCTCGTTGTCCTCGAGCTTAAGTATCTTGTGTCCCTCTTCCTTCATGCTTCTTGGAACATTCTGTACCGGCTCTCCATCATTCATACGGATTGCAAGCACCTCACCGTCATCTAATTCCTCTATTGCTACCTTTGCCTTTACAAATGTAAGAGGGCAAACCTTGTCAGTTATATCTACCTGATCGTCGAATGCTATATCTGCCATTTTGCATCTCCCTTCCTATACTCATATTTATTATATTTTTGCCGTAACCATTGTTGTTTATGCATGCCGGATATTTCCTGCTATACATGGGAATTATTTACCCTCGTATGCTGCCTGAATCTCTTTTTTAAACTCTTCCTCGCCCACTCTCTGAAGAGTAAGTCTGAAACGCTCACCACCGTTTGCATGCTTCTCGAAGAAACTAATCGCTGCATCTGTCACTCTGAAAAGAGTTTCCTTGTCGCGGATAATTGTAACAAGCTGCTCTCCTTTATAGATGTGGTTTCCGAAAAGTCCTCCAAACGATACGATATATCCCGGAGTTCCCTTCCATGCATCTGTCGGACAGCTCTTTACGCAGCGCGCACAGTTGTTACATTTGTCTCTGTCTATGACAATCCTGCCATCCTCCATGCTAAGCGCACCCTCGCGGCATGCCTTCACACATACACCACACTGGATACAATCGTCATGGCTGCACTCTACTGTCATGCCGCCCTTGATTCCGACATCGTTTTCCTCAGCCTTTAAGCAGTTGTTCTGACAGCCTGTGACACCAAACTTGAACTTGTGAGGAAGCTCTCTTCCGAAGTATCTTTCATCAAGTTCCTTAGCCAGAGTGTATGTATCGATACATCCGCTAGGACAGATTTCTGAGCCCTGACACGCTGTGACAGTACGTACTCTTGGTCCGCAGACACCTGTTCCTACACCACCCTTTGCCAGTTCCTCTTTTACCACATTGATATCCTCAACCTTGATAAAAGGAATCTCAATACCCTGACGCGATGTCATATGAACATATCCGTGTCCGTATTTCTCAGCAACCTCTGCTACTGTTTTGATATTTTCTGCTGTAAGATTTCCTCCTACAACCGCAATTCTAAGTGAGAAACAGCCCTTTTGCTTCTGTCTCATGAATCCGCCCTTTTTTAGGGCCGCGTAATCAACTTTCTCCGCCATTTTTAATCTCCTTACTGTGTAAATATGTTAATGTTTTGTTTTATATGTAAATGCATATGCACGCTCTCATTTGCATACACATTGATACCTTATTATGATGGCTTAATCAGCTATATTTGCAAAAGCCTGTGCAAAATCCTCCTTCAGGTCATCTATATCCTCGATACCCACGCTGACTCTTATAAGATCCTCAAATACTCCTGCATCCTCCTTCTGCTTATCTGTGCTGTGAAGACTGATTGTGGAGCCCGGATGAATGACAAGTGTCTTTGTATCTCCGATATTGCTGAGTGTGTATGGAATCGTCAGGCTGTCTATAAATTTAAATGCCTTTTCCTTGCTGCCAACCCTGATTGTAAGGATTGCTCCATAGCCGTTTGTGAGCTGTTTTTTTGCTATTTCATGCCATTTGCTGCTCTCAAGCCCCGGATAATTAACCTTTATGTCAGGATAATTGTTTTCTATCCACGACGCAAGCTCGAGTGCATTAGAGCATTCTCTTTCCATTCTAAGACCGAGTGTCTCAAGTCCTATAATATTTAAGTATGCATTCACCGGAGCTAAACAGGCACCCATATTTCTGAAAAGACTGTTTCTCAGCTTTGCGACAAATGCCATAGGTCCATACTTCACATAATCTGCAAAACCCGGATATCTGTTCTTGTCCCATTTGAACTTACCTGAGTCTGTCAGAATACCACTGATTGCATTGCTGCTTCCATTTATATATTTGGAAGATGAATTGACCACGATATCAGCTCCATGCTTTAAAACCTGTATCAGGTAAGCTGTCGATGTGGTATTGTCAACTACAAGCGGTATATCATGTGCGTGTGCTATCTCTGCAAGCTTCTCAATATCTGTGACATCCAGACAGGGATTACCGATAGTCTCTGCAAAAATCAGTCTGGTATGCCCATTGATGCTGTCCTCTATCTGCTGCCAGTTGTTGTTCTCGACATATCTGGTTGTGATGCCGAAGGCCTCAAGATCATGGAACAAATCTATTGTGCCACCGTAGAGGCTGGCGCTTGAGATGAGCTCATCTCCACTGCTTAGTATATTTAAGAAGGTATTCATCAGTGCCGCCATGCCTGATGCGCATGCCACCGATGCTATTCCTCCCTCGAGCTTTGTTATTCTGTTCTCAAAAGCTGTAATCGTAGGATTGGCAACTCTTGTGTAACAGTAGCCCGGAGCTTTGTTTTCAAATATTTTTTCCAGATCTGCCGCGCTCTCCTGCTCGAAGGCGCTTGTCTGATATACCGGTGGCAGTGTAGAGCCATTTGTCTCTTTTGTCACGCCGGCATGAAGTAAGCTTGTATTAAATCTCATTGTATTCTTCTTCTCGTTAATTCTTACATAGTCTATTGTGTTACTAGGAATTGATGAGATTATTATACAAACGTGTGGGTTGAAAGTCAATGCTATCAGTTATACAAATTATTTGTGCGTGGTTATATATTTTGTTTATAGCCATTAATGTCCATTAAATACTCTGCGGCTGTCGTTGCGGCATTTGCTCCGTCAGATACTGCAGTTACCACCTGACGCAGTGTCTTGGTACGGACATCTCCCGCCACATACAGTCCCGGCTGGACGTTTCTATCATGGTCACCATTTTTTGTTGCAGCATATGTGATGCCGTCCTCACCTGCCACTACATATCCTCTCGCATCAAGCTGCACCAGATTCTTTATAAGCTCTGACTGCGGTACTGAGCCATATGCCACGAATACTCCGTCTACAGCCAGTGTCCTGCCACTTTTAAGTTTTATGCCTGTTGGCTTTTTTTCTCCATATATTTCTGTCACTGCTTCGTTTAGGACAAGCTCTACATTTTCTTTCTGCTTTAAGAGCTCAACTGTGCTCTGTGCACCGCGGAAGCTGTCTCTTCTGTGAACCAGATAGACCTTCTCACATATATCGGACAGATATAATGCATCATCCAAAGCGGTATCTCCGCCGCCCAGCACTGCGGCTGTCTTTCCTTTATAGAATGCTCCGTCACAGATTGCGCAGTAAGATACTCCCTTACCGGTATACTCATCCTCTCCCGGCACTCCTGCCTTTCTCGGATATGCTCCTGCAGTATAGATGAGCGCTCTTGCCTCTGCTATCGTGTCATCATCGAATTTCACTCTGTATATCACTGATTCTTCTTTCTCACCATTTTGCACTGCTTCTATCTGCACTGCTTCTTTTTCGATAAATTCTACATCAAGAGACACTGCATGCTCCCTGAATTTTTCTCCCAGGTCATATCCGTTTATGTTGGGAAGCCCCAGATAGTTGTTCACATTTCCGCTCTCGGCTATCTGGCCTGTTCCCTCGTATTCTTTTTCTGCTACTGCCACATTCAGATTGGCTCTCTTTGCATATATTGCTGCAGACAGTCCTGCCGGACCACTGCCTATTATTATTATATCATACATGGAATTGGTTCCTTTCATCGTCCATTGAATTTTTTCGGTAACTTATTATATACATTATCCTTAAAAAATACAATAATACCGCCTGCTTTTATAAAACACCTTTATAAAAACAAGCGGTATCAATTTTATCTATCGTATATACATCCTGGCCTCATAAGGTCTGAGCACTGACATATCAGAGGTATCCTTATAATTTGAAATCAGCACCTCCATGCCCTCACACTCCTTTGCAAGCGGCATTGGTATCTCCTTGTCAAAGAAATTGCACACAACAATCATGGTTTTTTCTTCATTCTTTCTGCTGTATGCAAAAATATTCTCATCATCCTCAAGTAAAAGTGTAAATTTACCATCAACAAATACCGGATAATCCTTTCTCAGCTGAACAAGCTTCTTGTAGCAGCTAAAGATTGAATCAGGGTCATCCACCTGTGATTTGGCATTTATTTTGTCGTAATTGTCATTTACCTTTATCCAAGGTGTTCCTGTGGTGAAGCCGGCATTTGCCGAGTCATCCCACTGCATAGGTGTCCTCGCATTGTCACGGCCCTTTGCGTAAATGGACTTCATGATTTCATCCTTTGAGTATCCTTTTTCAAGGCGCTCATGGTACATGTTTATGATTTCACAGTCCTTATAATCCTCGATATCATACTGTACATTTGTCATGCCCAGCTCCTCGCCCTGATATATGTATGGTGTACCCTGCATGCCGTGCAGCAATATAGCAAGCATCTTTGCAGATTCCACTCTGTACTCCCCGTCATTGCCCCATCTTGACACGATACGCGGCAGGTCATGATTGTCCCAGAACAGACTGTTCCAGCCACAGTTGTAGAGCTCATTCTGCCAGTGAGCCATTATCTTTTTGAGCTTTTTAAACGGAAGCGGTGCAAGGTCCCATTTCTCGCCGCCCTCCTTCTGATCAAGCCCTATGTGCTCAAACTGGAACACCATAGAAAACTCGCTGCCATCCGGATTGCTGTAAAGCTTTGCGCGCTCTGTGTCTGCGCCCCATGCCTCACCTACAGTAATCAGGTCGCCCTTCTGGAAGGTCTCCCTGCTCAGTTCCTTAAAATATTCCTGAAGCCTTGGTCCGTTTATGGTGATTCTCTTGTCCGGCTCTTTTGCTATCTGGTCGATTACATCAAGTCTGAAGCCGCCGACTCCCTTGTCCATCCACCAGAGAATCATATCGTAGATTGCTCTTCTGACCTTTGGATTCTCCCAGTTTAAATCCGGCTGCTCCGGTAAAAACTGATGGAAATAATACTGTCCAATTTCCGGCACATATTCCCATGCGCTTCCACCGAAACAAGCCTTCATATCACTTGGCGGCACGCCTTCATCTCCGTCTCTCCAAATATAGTAGTCATGGTATGGATTGTCCTTGCTCTTTTTAGCCTCCTTGAACCACCTGTGCTCGTTTGAAGAATGATTTAATACAAGATCCATCATAATCCTTATATTGTGCTTCTTGGCCTCGTTTATGAGCTCCTCCATATCATCGAGACTGCCAAACGTCGGATCAATATCCCTGTAATCCGAAATGTCATAACCGTTGTCCGCCTGCGGTGATTTGAATACCGGCGAAAGCCATATTGCATTGATTCCAAGCGTCTCAAGATAATCAAGCCTTTTGATGATACCCTGTAAATCACCAAAGCCGTCTCCGTTAGAATCCTGAAAGCTCTTTGGATAAATCTGATATACCACCTTATCATGCCACCATTTTCTCTCCATAATATGTACCTCTTATCTAATCATAAATTTTGCACTCATTTACATCTTGAGCACTTCGCCTCGATGTATTATACTGCTATTATAGAAAGGGTTTAGTATAAATTCTTGCAATATTTTTTCATTTTATAACACAATACTGCTCTTATAATTTTAAAGGGTATAGTTTTAAAAGCTATGGAGAAACAACAATATGAAAAACAATAATCTGCCTGCCCTCGGGCAGAAAGAAAACGCAAAGCACGGAGAAGTATTTTTCCCCGTTCAGAAATATATAACAAGACTTGCAGCAGATTACCCTGTCATCACTACACACTGGCACGATGAGGCAGAGCTCACACTGATTACAAAGGGCTCATGCACCTATCAGATTGATTTGCTCGAATATGAAGCAAAGGAAGGCGATATCATCTTTATCCCGCCACTGCTGCTGCATTCCATTTCAATAAGAGACTGCGACGAATTTTACTCGGAAACGTATGTATTCCATATCAATTTTTTAGGTGGAAACAATACCGATATATGCTCTTCAAGATATCTGACTCCGCTAATCAACCATGAGTTTGCCATGCCTTACCTGATTGCACCGAAGCATCCGGCATATTCATCCCTTTGCAAATGCTTCATGCGCATAACAAATCTATACTCCGGTCAGGAATTCGGCTATGAGCTGGCTCTAAAGGCATTTCTGCTTCAGGCAATATTTCTATTGCTGCAATACAGTGAAAAAAATGCTGATTTCGGTGTCAACACATCCTCCGATAAGCTAAAAAATGTGCTCGATTACATCGAGGTGCACTATGCCGAAAGCATCCAGGTTGCAGAGCTTGCCGGGCTTTGCTATTTCAGTGAATACCACTTCATGCGTTTCTTCAAAAAACACATGAACATGACCTGCGTGCAGTATATCAACAATGTGCGTCTTGAAAAATCCGTAGAACAGTTCGAGCGCGGCAACACCTCAGTTTTAGATGTCTCACTGTCTGTCGGATTTCACAATCTGAGCTATTTTCACAGGGCATTTAAAAAGAGGTATCATATGACACCTCTTTCCTTTATCAAAAGCCTTGAATAACTATTTATTTGCACGCAATCACTCTGAGTATATACTCATATGACCTCTTTGCAGAGGATATGGAAAGCCTCTCCTCAGTCGTATGGATATCATACATGTCCGGTCCCATTGATATGCAGTCGAGTCCTTCAATCTTGCCGCTTAAAAGACCGCACTCGACACCGGCATGAATAGCCTCAACTGTAGGCTTTTTGCCATACATCTCCTCAAAAATCCGTACCATATCCTCGCGGAGCTTTGAATCCTTCTTGTACTCCCATGCAGGATAATCACCCTCAAATGTAACCTCTGCCGCAAAAGCGCCTGCTATGCATACAAGCTGGTTCTTAAGGCTCTTTTTAGCCACACCGACAGAGCTTCTGACTGCGTATCTTAAAGTGACAGCAGCATCGTCTGATTTTAAAACTCCAAGATTAAGTGAGGTCTCAACAAGCTTATCTATTTCCCGGCTCATTCTGATGATGCCGTTTGGCAGTGCCTCGATAAGTGCGATAACCCTTGCGCTATCCTTTGCACTTATAGCTGACTCACTGCAGTCAGTCTCCTCTGACACAGTCAGCTTAAGGTCAGGATCAGATGCCTTAAACTCCTCCGCAATCTCAGCTGCTGCCTGTTCTATCGAAGCCTTCACTGCCGCAGCCTCATCAGGTGCTACAATAATCTGTGCAGTACACTCTCTTGGAATGGCATTATCCTTTCTGCCGCCCTCTATAGAAGCTATAGCTACAGGTGCCGATGCGTCGCGAAGCAGTCTGGACATAAGAGTATTGGCATTGCCCCTTCCCTTATCAATCTCTGAGCCTGAGTGTCCGCCTGTGAGACCTGATAAGCTCACAGTAAGCTTTGTTCCGCTCACAGTCTCTCTCTCTACCGGCAGCTTCACATCGGCTCTGCATCCACCGGCGCAGCTTGCGAGCATCACGCCCTCCTCCTCGCTGTCCATATTAAGAAGCTTCTTTCCCTTAAGCATAGACACATCGATGCCTGTAGCACCCTCCATGCCGACCTCCTCGCATACAGTGCATACAAACTCAAGGCGTGGATGTGACAGGCTGTCATCGTCCAAAATAGCAAGCGCATATGCCACCGCGATACCGTCATCTCCACCGAGTGTAGTGCCTTTTGCCGAGATAAAATCACCATCTATCAAAAGGTCTAGGCCTTCCTCGTCCATATCCTTATCACAGTCAGGTGCCTTCTCGCAAACCATATCCATGTGCCCCTGCAGTATGATTGGCTCCACATCCTCATATCCTTCTGATGCTTCCTTTATGATTATCACATTGTGAAGCTCATCCTGGTAATGCTCAAGGCCTCTTGCCTTTGCAAACTCCACCAGATAATTACTGATTCTCTCTTCCTTGTATGATGGATGAGGAATACTGCATATATCCTCGAAAAATGAAAAAACGTTCTTTGGCTCTAAATCTGTTAATACTCTCATTTTACTCTCCTTAAAAAAAGTCTGCCGACGAATCCGCCGACAGACATATTATAACACAATCCGGTATTTAATTGTATATGTATTATTCAAGTCCAAATCTTCTCTTTACGGCATCGACCAGATAGTCGGCTGTCCCTTCTGTACCGAGCATACTGCTGTCAATCATGATTTCTTTAAATCTCTGGTCATTTGGCAGAAAGCCCGCATAGTGCATATGATAATGATCCCTCGCCTCATCTACAGCCTTAATCATCTTTCTGGCCTCATTCTCATCCATATTGAGGTCATTTACACAGTTCTTCACACGCTCCTCATATGGTGCGTAGATATATATTCTAAGCAGGTTCGGCTCATCAGCCAGAATAAAATCAGAGCAGCGTCCTACTATAATACATGACTCTCGTTCCACAAGAAATCTGATGATATTCTGCTGTGCCTCAAAGAGCTTATCCTGCAGCTCGTCAGCCTGTGTACCAAGCGGATACATCATCCTTCTAAAGCTGTTTGAATGCACCTTTTTCTTTGCGCTCTCCTCTATCTCATTGATTTTTGACACCGGAAGATTGAGCTTTTTCGCAGCCTCCTCCACGATATCCCTGTCATAAAACTCTACTCCGAGTTTTTCGCTCATACGCATGGCAATCGGACGTCCCAGACTGCCAAACTGTCTTGCTATTGTTACAACGTATTTTTTTTCGTCCATACTGTACTCCTTTTCCTTTGACGGATCATTGTCCTACAATTATAATTACCGTTCACACATCAGTGTAACTGCTACATCACAAATCCCAGAATCAGAAAACCAATTATAGAAATACCGGCTCCGATAAGCACATACGGCAGCTGTGAGCCTGCGTGCTCAAGATTGTCAATTCCTGCTCCGTTTGACGCGAGCACTGTTGTGTCACAGTAGAAGCATGCATGATTTCCGAATGCACAGCCTGAAAGAATAGCAGCCATAACAAGTACGATATTTGCTCCGACACTTGCCCCAAGCGGTATAAGCACCGGTGCTACAAGTGTACATACGCCCCATGCATTTGCAATCATGAAAGCCAGAAGTCCTACAATGATAAATGTAATCATCGGGAATACACTTCCTGCCATAAACGGCTTGCATAAATCTACAAAGAACTCTGTCATCTTCATCTCACTTGCAATCTTTTGGAATGTAAGTGCAGATATAAGTAAAATGATAATCGGGAGCATATCTGAAAATCCCTTTACAAATGTATCCCAAAACTCAGAAAATGTCATAATCCTTCCTGCGATATACAATACCATAGAAACAATTATTGCAATAACTGCTGCCACAACCAGATCGCCTGTTGCAACTGCCACACCTACCAGTATAGCAAGCGGAATGATGAAATACCATACACTTCTGCCCTCGTCCTCGCCGTACTCAGAGCCTATATTGTACTTTCTGCTTATATCGCTGTATGTTTTTCCTGTAGCAGCAACACGCTCATATGCTTTCTTCATGCCTCCAAGCTTTGGAAACCATCCCATACAGAAAAGGAATACTATTAAAAGAGCCACAAGCGGATAAACACAATATGGAATTGCCATCATATATGTCTTCATCAGGCTTCCACCTGCAAGCTTATTCACACAATCCTGCTGAAGGAAAATAGCTCCAAAATACGCTGCCCAAGAAGAGAACGGTATCAATACACAGACCGGAGCGCCTGTGCTGTCCAGCAGATATGCAAGAGCCTCTCTTGGCACCTTCTTTTTATCGTATGTGCCCTTCATGGCTGTTCCTATTGATAAAACATTCAGGTAATCATCCACGAAAATCAATATTCCTAAAATAAATGTGGTAAAAAGTGTCTTTCTTTCTGAATTACAAAGCTTTGACACAATCTTTGTAAAACCAAAGCTTCCTTTTGAAGCAGTAAGCAAAGCGACAAGACTTCCGAAAAGTCCGCATATCAAAATGACATATGCCTCATCACTCATCACACCCTCGAGTGTGCTTACCCATTTTGACAGGAAATCCTGTTTCCAGAGAACAACAGCTCCCACCATAGATCCTGCAATCAGGAAAGCCTCACATTTTTTTGTTGTGATTGCACCGACGACAATCGCCACTACAATCAATGTTGCAATTAGTCCATAGCTCATAATCTTTATATTCCTCTCTTTCCAGGCATCATATACTGCAAAAAGGACCGAAGGATTCTAATCCTCCGGCCCCGTTGCCTTTCGTTGAACACATATTATATTTATCTGCCTGCCAAATCAATAGCTCATGTAAATTTGGCTGTATTTTCGTCTCTTGTAAACAAAACCTGCTTTGCGATTTTGTTCCCACGTAACAAATCCACCCAAAAACTTAAGGCATCATGGCTCAAGTCATTATCCGATGGATTTCTAATGTAACCTCCCTAAGTCCTATCACTCTATCACTGCAGATAATAATAAATCATCAGCGCATTATACAGCTCCTGGCTGTCAAAGCGGTCTGCAAAGCTTCTGCCTGTGAGCTGTTCTACTCTCTGCAGCCTGTACTTCACAGTATTTTTATGTGAAAAAAGCTTATCCGCAGTCCTCTGCAGATTGCAGTCACACTCAAAATACGTCCACATAGTCTCCATAAGCTGAGTGTGAGCCTTCCTCTCATATGCAATTATCTCACCAAGCACCTCTTCCGCAAACCTCTTCATAGGTGCGGTATTCTCATATGCCATGAGCATCCTGTAAAATCCCATCTGATCATAAAAGACAATCTCATTCGTCCTGTCTATATGTTCAAGCACGGCATTGGTCTTTGATGTCTCATGAAAGCTCTTTTGAAGCTTTGAGATATTATCACATTTTTCACCTATGTTAAGTGTATAGCGTATATCACTGTACTCATTTTTCAAAAAAGCATCAAATTTCGTGAAAATATCCACAATTACATCTCTTTTGTCCGTGCAGTCATTCATGAAACCGATTATTCTGTCTCCATAGCATGACACAATCGCCTGATAATCAGCAGCCTTAAAATAATCCTTTAAGGTCTGCGCATAGCTTCTTATCTGATCATTGTTTATTATATTGCCTGCTATATGCAGTACAAACACCTGCTTAAGCACACTTTTTTCATATCCCATCTGTATACACTTCTGCTCTATGCTTGTCGTATTAATACTGTTTCCAAAAATAATCTCGGCAAGCAGACTGTCCTCTATATCCTTTCTGTCATCCAGATATGAAATCGCATGCCCCAGCTCCTCAAAAAAATCCAAAAGCGGCACATCCCAGGGCATGGTAAAAAGCGGAAAATCATTCTTTTCCGCTAAATCAATTACCTTATCATCTATCTGCGTCACATAGTTTTCTCCAACCAGCAGAAGCGCACATGACATTTGAAGCTCTATCGCTTTCTTTATTGTCTTGTACAAATCAAAATTTTTCCTCTGTGTGACAGGGCTGCTCACTATAAGAAGCTCCTTTCCCCGCACCCATTTCTCAAAATTGATATTCTCTGCCTTATAAGACCACCTGATGCCTTTTTCCATACCGCCTTTTCCGGCGATAACCTTCGCCTGCGACAAAGTCGTAAGCGAAAGTAAATCCTTGCACTGAAACATGAATTATTACCTCTTATTTCAGCAGGTCGATTGCTCCTGTAACCTTTGCCGGGATTTTTTCGAATAAATACTCACCGTGTCTGACAGAAGCAGTGATTCCTGCTCTCTCACATATTGCCTCAAATTCTGATTTTGCATCGAGCACGATAAAGTTGGCTGGCTTGCCCTCCTCGATACCATAGCGATCGGTAATGCTCATGGTGATGGCTCCATTTGTGGTAACAAGGTCTAAATCATTTGTAATCTCCTCCGGAGACATCATCTGAGCCAGATGAATGCCATGGTCAAGAATCATCATCATATTGCCGTTTCCAAGCGGATACCATGGATCTGACATGGAATCCTGTGCAAAGCAGACATTGATACCATTGTCATACAGCTCCTTAACCCTTGTAATTCCCCTTCTCTTTGGATAGGTATCCTGACGTCCCTCAAGATATACATTCTCTGTAGGGCATGAAATGAAATTGATACCTGACTTCTTGAAGAGTTTCATCATCCTGAAGGCATAGCTGTTGTCCGCTGAGCCGAATGAGCATGTATGGCTCGCCGTAGTCCTGGTGCCAATCCCCTCCATCAGGGCAAGTGCATTCAAAAGCTCTAGGAAGCGGCTCTGAGTATCATCAGTCTCATCACAATGTGCGTCGACCAGCTTATCGTATTTTACCGCAAGCTCGATAGCCTTGTGTACTGACTTCTCGCCAAATTCCCTGGCCAGCTCAAAGTGTGGTATGGCACCGACACAGTCAGCTCCCATCTTGAGAGCCTCCTCTACAAGCTCATCACCACCCTTGTATGCATACATGCCCTCCTGTGGAAAAGCTACAATCTGTAAATCCAGGATGTCCTTTACCTCATCTCTCACCTCAAGAGCTGCCTTAAGCCCTGTAAATGTCGGGTCTGTGACATCAATATGAGTCCTGATTGCCTGCACACCATTCAACATCTCTTTCCTGATACCACTATATATGCGCTCCTTCATCTGCTCCACTGTCATATGTCCCTTTGACTCGCTCCAGCGCTGAATGCCCTCAAACAAGGTTCCTGAGCCATTCTCCTCACCCAGCCCTGCAGTAAATACATAGTCCAGATGCATATGCGGATCAACATACGGTGGAATGACAAGCTGTCCCTGCAAATCAATGATCTCGCAGCCTGCCTGCTCCGGTAAATCTGCTGAAATCTTCTTAAATACTCCATCCTCCACAAGAATTGAAGTAAGCTCCTTTTGACCCTTAAGCCTTACGTTTTTAAATAATTTTGTGCTGCTCATACTGTATTCCTCTTTTCCATATGACCTAAGTATTCATAGCTTTAGCCACGCATATCCCGGCTAAAAAAGGCACTAAGGAATACACCTTAGCGCCTTTGCTAAAACCTCATGTCATTATTTATTTGCTATTTATTGTTTACGAACAAATAGTAGCATCATGTCGGAATACAGTCAACAAAATGCAAAATCAACGATATTATTTTATTCCTGTGTACCAAAAATGTCAAATGGATTTGGTTGTTGGGGACAAAACAGCTATATTTTTTATACTAAAGGCTTAATCTCGTCATCCAGCGTACTCCTAAGCTCTGCAAAAAACTTAGCATAGTACTTGAATTTAGGTAAAGCATGTTCCACTGTATTTTTGTACTCAGGATAATTAATAGATGCCTTTATGGCGCTCTCATTAGGGATAATCCCATTGCGGTAATGTGTTGCCGCATACATTACATCATCCTTGTCTGCATGCCATAGCAGGCAAAAATTACTCACAACCTGTTCTATACATTCATGTTTCATATTTTCAACAATGTTTAGAATTGATTTGCCCTTGAACCTGCTCTCATCAAGCTCTATCTCATTAATCAGATGTGACATGATATCTGCAACCTTCGGATTATCCTTACGCAGATCCTCTACATACTGCTTTGCCTCATCAATCTTCTTTTGCTTTTCCTCAGGAGTAATATCACCATCATCCTCAGGATTGACGATATTCTGAATGAGATTGATGATATATTCATAATCAATCCTTGTATTACTGTATGCCATAAGCTCATAATCTGAGTCTATTTCCGGTTCTACTGGCGGATTATCCGGGTCCGGTCCCGGGTCTGGCCCAATCTCACTTTTTATGTTCAGGTAATGACCTGCATAGTCTATATATTCCTGTTCAGTAATTCCATAATCATCAAGCATACTTTCATCATATCTGCTGAATGATTTAAGCTGTGCAAAAAGTCTGTCAAAGCTCTGAAACATCTTCATGAAATGAAGCTTCTCCTCATCTGACATTGACGGAATGTCGTCCGGTATCTGAGCTGCAATTCTAAGTGCCGCAAGCGCCTTTTTAAAAGCAGGCTCCACATCATCCCACTCTGCAATAAGCGGTGTATCCTCTGTACTTCCTGCAGAGTAAAGCTTGACAGCATCATCCACACATTTCTTGAAAAGTACCGGTGCCTGAAAAGTCACAATCTGTCCATACGGCTTTGATTTTTTGTCAAAAATACGATTAGTTCTGGAAAAGGCCTGTATTAAATCGTGAGGTCCCATCGGCTGCCTGTCAATAAAAATTGTCGACATGCATGGCGCATCAAAGCCTGTGAGCAGACGATCCACAACAATAACCAGATCAAGCTGTTCGTTTCTGCTCTTATACTTAGGATCTTTTCTAGAAAGTCGTTTATTTAGATTACTATTGTATGAAGTAATCTGTGAAATATCAAACTTTGTATCAAACATAGCGTTGTAGTCATCAAGAGACTGCTTCATCTTCTCCTGATTGACCTGCGAGCCGTCCTCATTTTCAGTCACAGAGTATGTAATGGCAAACTTAGGGAAGTCCGGTAAAACCTGCTTTATGCGTTCATCTATCTTTAATGGCGTTTCTCCATTTTTCACCCTTGTGAGCAGCTCATAATATTTTTGTGCAAGCGAAATAGAACTTGTAGTCAAAAGCCCTTCAAAGGTCTTGCCTTTTCCATTTTGAAAGCCCAGCTTATGATATGACTTATTTAAAATAACCTCAAGCACCTTGAGCATATGCGTCTCATTTTCATATCGGCTGCTGTCAGTCTCATCCGTCACATCCTTTGGACCATCGTGCTCCACTTGAAATCCCAAAACAGCATTATCATGAATAGCATTCTGGATAGTATATTTGTGCAGACATGCTCCGTATAATTCCTCTGTTGTACGTGGCAAATCCCCCATCAACGGATAAGGATTCTCCGGAAAACGTGGTGTTCCTGTAAAGCCAAACCAGAGTGACTTTCCAAAAAAGCGTTCGATTATTCTCTTGGTAGCCGGAGATACAGCTCTGTGACACTCATCCACCACAAAAGCTATTTTTAATCCTCTTAACCTGTTATACTCAGGTGTGCCCTCCTTCAGACGCTTTGAAATGAGAATCTGCATCTTTTGAATTGTAGTAACAATCATCTGTCTGTCAGACGATTTAAGTTTATTTTTCAAATCAGTCACATTATCAGTATTATCCACATCAATTGAATCATTCTGAGAATATGAACTAAATGACGTATTTGTCTGCTCATCAAGATCTTTCCTGTCTATAAGAAAAATAGCCTTATCCAACGCCGGAATATCCATAAGGAGATTTCTTGTTGCCTTATATGATGTAAGCGTCTTTCCCGAGCCTGTAGTATGCCATACAAATCCCGACTTTCCTGTTCGTGATGCTTCACGAATTGCCTCAATAGCATGTATCTGATATGGCCTAAGCAGAATAAGCCGCTTAGCTTCATTATCTAAAACCGTATATCTTGCAATCATCTCATGTGCCTGCGGAATCTTAAGGACATTTTTTGCAAAATCAATATAATCAGAAACCGGCTGATTGTTCCTGTCAACCCATCCGCTGATAAATTCTTTCTTTAGCTCCGTATCACTTGCTGCAGAAAAATACTTCGTGTCAACACCGTTGCTTATAACAA
Organism: Agathobacter sp. LCP21S3_B2; assembly: GCF_052118705.1. Taxonomy (NCBI): domain Bacteria; kingdom Bacillati; phylum Bacillota; class Clostridia; order Lachnospirales; family Lachnospiraceae; genus Agathobacter; species Agathobacter sp. LCP21S3_B2. The sequence goes on from NZ_JBQKGQ010000020.1 coordinate 48,157, forward strand.
ACATCTGAACAGCCGAAAAAATCCCCCTGAATTGCCCTTCACCAATGTATTTCTTTATCTGATTGAATGCTTCCATATATGAATGCTGTCTGTTTTTCAGCTCAATATGTATCATTGGAAGACCGTTTATCATCAAGGTCACATCAAATCTACGGTCTCTTGATGCGGCATCATCATCATCCTTCAATGCACTGTACTGATTTATAACCTCATACACACTGCTGCCACCTGCAATATGCTCATGATTCATCACAACCAGATGAAGCTTCTTAGTATCACGCTGTACATGCACCATGACCTTGCCGTTCTCGCCTACCAGCCACTCTCCAGCCTTATAAAATGTTGAAAACTGCAACTGATTCTTTACCTGCTCAAACTCTGAATCAGAAAGTGGCTCACCATCCAGCCTGTCCTTATTGTTCTGCTCTAAAATATATTTAAAATTGTTCCATAAATCCGCTTCTGTCTTTAAATCTGGTCTGTACGTCCACTGCGAATCCCCATATATCAACTGCTCAATCAATTTCTGCTCTATTAACGATTCCAACTCCGGCATGATAATTTCTCCTTCTTCAAAACCTAAACACTAACTATATTTATTATAGCAAATATAGGCATAAAATACCACAAAATTACTTATATCAAAATCAGCGTAAGCATATTGTGTAAAAAGCTACATTACAGTCCTGACAAAGTCCTCATTACCAGATCCACATCCTTATTTTCCAGTTCCTGAATGATATGCAGATATGTTTTCTGCGTTGTTGTCATACTCGCATGCCCCAATCTGCGCGCCACACTGGCTATAGAAACACCGGCAAACAAAAGCAACGATGCATGCGTATGTCTAAGTCCGTGAATGGAAATCTCCGATATCCCACAGGCCTTACAGTGTCTGGTGAGAGCATCATTGACGGTTGAATTATAAATCTTTTCCTCTCCTACAAATATAGGCTCGTCCTCCGGCAGCCCTTTTACCAGCTCAGAAAACTTTACTACTATCTGCCAGTCAATCTGAATCTTTCTCACAGATGACTTATTCTTCGTCGGTAGAAAACCGCCCTTACCCTTATAATCCCAAGTCTTGCTTATAGAAAGTGTTTGTCTTCCAAAATCAAAATCCTTCGGTGTGATGGCAAGCGCCTCTGAGAAACGCATCCCTGTCTTTGCCACAAGCAAAATAAACCAGTCCCAGTTCGGCTCTTCCTTTATATCCAGATCAGCTATCAAAGTATGCAACTCAAACTGATTGAGATATTTAATCTTTTTCTCACGTGGTGTCTTACCCTTGATGATAGCCTTTCTGGTCGGATCACGCTCTATCAGCCCCTCATCCACAGCGTCCATTACCGCACCCTTTAGCTGATGATGGAAGTCAAGTGTTGTCTGTCTCTCATGCTCCTTTGCGTAATCATTTAGTATCTTCTGATACGCGGTCCTTGTCAGCTCACAAACCTTAAGCTCTGGAGCCAGCTTCTCCACCCACTTTTGAGTCATCCTGTACTTTGCCATAGTGGCTTCACGAATTGCATCTTTCTTATACACTTCTATCCACTGTGCGTAATAGTTGTAAAATAATGCATCCTTGCTCATATCCTCTAGCATACGCTACCTCCTTTATTAGTACTGCTTACGCTGATGTAACCATAATTAGGCTTGCTTTGTTTGAGGTTGATTTATGTTTGATTCGTTGTCAAATTTATGGTAACCATTGTATAGATACAATGTTACTTACGATAAAAAACAGTTTATAAAAGCATGTTCAGATGTAATTTGTGCTGGCGCTGGTGAAGAGTGATGAGGTGGTCGATGGTGGAAAAATATAATGAAATCATTTCCTGTTCATCTTTTTTAGGAAAAGAAACCATCCCCTTTAAAGCGTTCTCTGCTGAAACTTTCATGTCATTTTTTGCACCTTTGTTTACCAACGGATGCATATAAGAATTCATTCTGGAATCAAGTTCAAAATAAATCTGTACAAACTTTGAATCCGTTATTTCTTTTGGCTTATAAACTGCATATAAGGTTGATACAATCCCCGGAATTCCCTTATTTGTCTTGATTATTCCGTATGGATTAGATTTTAATGGTGACTTTGTATATACAACATCTCCGTTTTCCACAACACCATAATTCGAAACCGATGCACCTGCAAATGAACGACCTTGAAATTCAATCTGATTTACAATTCCATATTCACCTGAAACCGATAGAACATCCTCTTTTGTGAAACGATTATCTCTATTCTTTTCAGATGATACCTCAAGATAATCTATCAACTTACGCTGTTCCCAATCGTTTTCAACATTTATAATTTTTTATTGGCTTACGATGAGATATAGTAGAAACTGATTTTTTTATAAAAATCTGTCTGGCGCTGGTGAAGAGTGATGATGTGGTCGAGATTACGGAAATAAGCTCCGATTTTTTGTTGTTCTGCCAATTCTGAAGGTACTTTAATTTCAGTTTCTCCAAATGTGGTCTTATTTACAATTGGCACTGCCTGATTAGATGCTATAGCTTTTATACTTCCAGATATATTTTCTAAGGACGTAAAAATAAAATCATCATCAAAGTTATCATAAGGTTCAACAGCATTTATTTGCTGATTCGTTGTTGATTCTTGGCTTGTTTGTGCCACTTTTCCTATTGTTGAACCTATACTCACAAAAAGAGAAGCCTTCTCCCTTATCTTGCGACCTTGGTCGAATCCCTTTTTTGTAAGTGTAGTTATTGTTTCATCAACATAACGATTTTCTTGTATATCAGCAGGACTAACAAATAAAAATTCTCCACCATAATTATCACTAATACTTGTTTTTGGAGTTGAACCTGTAACGATATTACCAATTTCAGAAACCTTACGCTGTTCCCAAACTTTTGGTTTTATTCACCATATTCAAATAGACTTACGCTAATAACGAGTGATGCCACTATTCATCACTTATAATATAAAAGACGTGAGTAATTACCCCACGCCTAAAAATAATTAAAAGCACGGATGTATGCTCTTAAAAGTAATCAGAATTTTATCTTTCATATTTTATATTTCATCTCTCACCATCATAAGTGCAAATCCAAGCAAATTCTTTCCTCTCCACTTTTCCATTTCTAATCTTTTAGGATCTGTCATTGACAATCCAATACCCCATATGCAGTCCCTCACAGCACATTCCGCTAAAACCGCATCACCTGTAGCCTTTAGTCTGGATTTCAATTCAGGATTTTGAAATTTTTCACAAATTCCCTTGTAAACAACAATCTGTCGCTTTCCATTCCAGATTGTTTCATTATAATTTGAAACCTTTCTTCCCAAATCCTTAATTTGTGCAACATCTGTAGTTTCAAGAATCTTCTCCGCTATTTTTGTATCACCAAAACAATTTGCTTTTTGATACATCATGTACTGTTCCATTGATGAAAATCTTATTCCATCACATTCAAACTCACTTAAATACCAGTTACTAAGATATCCATTTTCCTCATTTGGATTATGAAAACAAACTATATTCATTTATACTTTACCTACCTTTTTTACCGCCAAATCAAGCTCTAAATCATGAAGTCCACAATAAGCTTTCCTCAGAAAATCGACCGGTACTTTATTTATTACCTCTGCGCTTGGAATATCATAATACCACTGATAATAAGCATAAAATTCTCCAATCCAATCAGGCATAAATCCTTCGATTGCTTTCCCCTTCTTTAACTTATATTTTTCTGTGTCTGAAAAGTATTTCCACAGTTCTTTTGCATCCATAGTATTAACATAAGCCATCGCATCATCAATGTTTTTTCTGGTTTTACTTTTCATATACGTATTTATAAAATCTTCTGTATCACTATCAGGATAAGACTGTGCCACAAAATCAAATAATTTTCCCTGATTTTCCACCACGTCACCCAGATACGCTTCTGAATATGCGCCCATTTTCTCACCTCTATAACAATGTACTAAAAACATTCGTAACCTTATTTGCATCTGAATCTACTAAATTACGCATTTTTTTTCTTGCTTCAATATCTCTTTGATTATACTTATTGTTAAATTCATTGTATTCAACTTGAAGTAAATCACTTTCTATCTCGCATAAATTTGCATATGCTTTTTCTGTCTTAATACAATACTGAATCCCCAATCCGCCTAACGAAAGCAATTCTTCAAGAATATCTATATCAATATTATCTCGGACAAATTCTTTTGCAATGTAGAAATATGATGCATTTGCGCGCCATCCCTTTATCACATCATATGCATCGGTAGCAATACCATATTTATCAATAAACTTTGCTGCAAGCATCCTATAACGCTTGGAATCAGCAGCATCGCGATGTTTCATAAGTTCTGCAAGCCACGATAAAACATCCTTCTCCTGAAAATCAAAAATTTTTAGTTTCCTTGTATTTAACTCATACTTATGAACCCATCCATTCTGTTCATTAGGTCTGCAAACCGCCCATTCTTTTGCTAAATCTACGTTTTCTGTCAGATAAAATCCACGACCATAATCATGTTTATCATCTCCACCGCCAAATACCGGTGTTACTATTTTGTTAGGAGAACCGTGATATAAAATTATTGTATCCATTTTAATTCCCTGTGACACTCTTAACCCTCCCTTCCTTCAAGAGATCTCATAACTCTAATATCAAATGATTATATAAACATATTTTGTAACATATATTTTTTCATTTTCTTAAGTTCATCGCACTTACGTTGGTGAAGAGTGATAAGGTGGTCAAGGTTGGAAAAATATTCTCCAATTATCGTCTGCTCGTCTACCGATTTTGGAATTATCATATTGGTATCCTGTAGTGCAGACTTTGATATAGATGTTACTTTTATTCCTTGCATTAATGGAATCAACTGAGCATGATATGCTGATGAATTCATATAATAGCCAAGGAATTTTGCACCATACTCTTCCTTAGGACGACAAGGTATTGTATGCAATCCTGAAATAAGCTTAATGTCATCCACACCCTGTATTTCTGTGCATTTCCCAACAGTTTCGTCCTCTGCCGTATCAGCAATTACAATGTCTCCATTATGTAAAAAAGAACCTTTGAATTTTTCGACTTTAGAGTCATCATTTATAAATGGCAATTCTTCTTTGGAGACATCGATATAATCTCCAAACTTAATCAACACATCGCCATAATGTACATTCTTGACAGTTCCGCTTTCATAATTCAATTCGGATCTTGATAAAGTATTATTCTGCAATCCAGTGAACACATCACTAAACTTACGCTGTTCCCAATCGTAGGTATATCCATCAAATCTAATCTCTGGAATTTTTGCTCCATTTTGTGGAAACATTTTTTGAAGCATATATTTTTTCAGATTTTTTGTCTGATCACACTTTCGCTGGTGAAGAGTGATGAGGTGGTCTAAACAATCCAGATAATCTCCTATTTTTCGTTGTTCTTCAATTGATGTATACGGGATTTCAATAGTTTTCATCCCATCAATATCTATGCTTCTGCCGTCTCTTATTCCGTACACATGTGACACTAATTTATGCTTTATAAATTCATAAGATCGGAAGTACGGATAATAAAATCTTGAATCTGCCATGTCACTGTGAAATGTATGATATGCAGGGCTTATAATGCCATCTAATGATGATTTTTCTAAGCCTCCTTCAAAGGAACGAAGATGTACAATGAAATCGTCTTTTCTCACCATTTTATAGTTAGATAAATTGGATGTATCATACATTAAATTCCTATCAGATTCTTCCCTTTTTACTGTTCCACCACCCTGAATTATAGTTAAAGCTGATAACTCGGTATGGTTCTTTTCAGAGTATTCTTTGAACACGTCTCCCAACTTACGCTGTTCCCAATCCTTAGTAAACCCTTTAAATCTAATCTTTGGATTTTCCATACAAATCACCCCTCAATCATATCAATATAACGCTTTAACGATGCCATTATATTTTCATCAGACGATGTCAGGTCTTTTAACAAATTCACAAACTCACCTTCGACCTTTCCTATCTCGTCATCAGTTTTTTTCATATCCTCGAGCAGACCATTTATATCGACTTCCTCTTCCTTTTCAAAATTGTCTACATATCGCGGTATGTTTAGGTTGAAATCATTCTTTTCAATATCATCAAAGCTTGCCAGATAGGATTCTTTGTCCACAGTTTCTCTTCTGTTATACAAATCCATAACTTCATCAATATGCTCGTCTGACATTTCGTTTTGTTTTTTGCCCTTAATGAACTTCTTTGACGCATCAATAAACAGTACATCTCTGCCATCTCTATGCTTTTTAAGTACAACAATGCATGTAGGAATAGACGTATTATAAAATAAATTAGCCGGCAATCCTATAACCGCATATATGTTTCCTGAACGAAGGAGCTTTTCTCTTATTTTTCCCTCTGCTGCACCTCTGAAAAGCACTCCATGTGGCAAAACGATGGCCATTGTTCCATTGCTTTTCAGATGATAAAGTCCATGAAGTAAAAATGCATAATCAGCCTTTGATTTTGGCGCCAAAACACCATATTCTGAAAATCTTTCGTCCTGTAAAAATCCTGATGCAGCACTCCATTTTGCAGAATACGGCGGATTCATAAGTACCATATGAAAGTCAGTTTCCTCACCAGTTGGCCAGTCTGCATCAAGAGTATCTCCATGATGCAGATTCTGATTCTCCGCAGCTACATCATGCAGGAACATATTCATCCTCGCCAGATTATATGTAGACATGTTCAGTTCCTGTCCATAATACTTTATATAGTTTGTATCACCTTTATAGTATCTCTTTGCATTAAGAAGCAGCGAACCTGAGCCCATACATGGATCATAGATTGACAAACCTTTCACATTCTCCTGTCCTGTTATTGCTATTCTAGTAAGAATTTTTGATACTGCCTGTGGTGTATAGAATTCTCCCGCCTTCTTACCGGTCTCTGACGCAAACTGTCCTATCAGATATTCATATGCATCTCCAAGTATTTCACCATCGGAATTAAGCAAATCCGCCTGGTCTATTACTTTTATCAGTTCTGCAATTGTATCACTTTGTTTCTGGTCTCCCGCTCCAAGCCTGCTTGAATACAAATCAATGTCGGAAAACAAATCCACAAACAACTCTCCGCTCTGCTCAATATTATTGAATGCTTTCTGTAATTGCTCACGATTAAAGCAATTATTCCTTGCATCCTCTGCAAAACATGTATATGTAAGCTCAGGCTCAATTACATATTTACGATCCTGCTTTAATTCATCAAGCAAATCATTAGCATATTCACCCTTCAACTCATTTTTATATGCCTCAAGTGCCACCTTGAGCGATTCCGGTTTCTCATCATTTATCAAATCATATACTCTAATCAAAAATGAATCTGATAGGTATTTATAGAATACAATTCCCAAAAGATAATTCTTATATTCATTCGCGTCCATTTTAGAACGAAGTACATCAGCGCCACTCCAAAGTACACTGATTAAATCCTTACTATTTTCCTGTTCTGCCATTAATTGCTTCCTCCGAAATTCTATAATCTTTTGCTTTAATATTACTCTCCACTTACCTCTTCCGCAAGCTTCCTAACCTTCCCTGCATCCGCACACTGATAGCAGTTCTTCATCGCTTCATCATACGAGAAATCTACTGCATTACCCGCTGCTGTCACATCACACTTCCATGAGCCACACGAGCTGTGCACCTGCGTAATACCTGTATATTCGATAAATGCTCTCACATTGTTATCATTCACACCGCTTCCGGCCAGAATCGTAATATCTTTTCCATATTGATTTTGAAGATGCTTAAGCTGTTTTCTGCCATCCCATACATTTACTGCTCCACCGCTTGTGAGGATACGATCTGCGCCAAGCCTAATAAGCTTCTCCGCTGCACTGTCCTGATTATCTATGCAGTCAAAGGCGCGGTGAAACACAGCTTCCCTGCCATACTCATGAATGAGCTCTATCATTTCCTTCGTGCGCTTTTTGTCAAGCATTTTTTCCTCTGTCAGAAATCCAAACGCAATACCATCTGCTCCATGCTCTAAAAGAATTTTTGCATCCATAAGCATAGTGTCGTATTCTTCATCCGAATAGCAAAATCCGCCGCCCCTCGGCCGAACCATTGCCACTACCGGTATATTGCATTTTTCCTTTGCATATATTAAATTGGCGAGTGTAGGTGTCAGCCCTCCCATATATAGGGCACTGTTCAGTTCAACCCTGTCTGCACCATTTTCATATGCTGTTTTCACATCCGAAAAGCTGCCACAGCAGATTTCAAGCATCGGTTTATTTATTTCTTTGCCTCTCATTTTATCCCCCTAATCCTCATAGCATATAAAAATTATATCATATGTTGCGCACTTTGTATTGTTAACATTTCTAAGATTTCTAAAAATCATGTTTATTTGCCATTATTTCAAACTCATGTTACAATACTTTTGTCCGGATTAATGGTGATTATTATCAGACACTTTTTAGTAGACAGCGAAAATGTCAACGACAACTGGCTGATGCTGTTTGATATGGCAGATGAGGACGACGAAATCGTAGTTTTTTACACAAAAAAATCACCTCACATGTCATACATGTCAGTCATCAGGCTTATGGAAAACAACAGTATTAACGTACGATTTGAGGAATGCTATGAGGGAACGAATGCCCTCGATTTTCAGCTGGTATCCTATATGGGTTATCTGATGGGACACAACGATTCCCTCAGTGAAAGCACATGTGAACATGCATCAGGCAACACTGAAATACAAGATAACACAAAGCCATATAATGATAATTCTTCAGCTACTCATATCGTTGCAAACACAGCAGATATATCAGCAGCCCCATGTGCTGATGAGTACATCATAATGAGCAATGACACAGGCTATGACCCTGCTGTAAGGTTCTGGAAAGATAAGGGATTCGCTGTACGCAGATTCAATGTAAATTTCTGCAAACAGGCTGTCCAGCGAAGAAAAAACATCAAGTATCAGGTAGTAGCAGATATTCCATCCAAGGAAGATAACGTCAATAACAATATCAATATCAATATCAATACCGATACTGATACCGATACCGATACCGATGCTATCACCGCAAAATCTTACAATTTGAATGAACTTATCGATGGCAATCATAGCAGCTATACAGACAGTGAACCGTTAGGTGATGAGCTTGCAACTAACGATGACTTACCATTCACTGACGAACAGACACCTCATAATGGTTCTGGTAACAGCTCAAATAAAAACGAAGCAGATGAGGCTAAATCCTCAACGGACAGCATTGATACATCAGATATTTCTGAAGTATCGGCAGTATCCGAAGACTTCGACCATTTTGAGGTAGATTCTTTCCTAAACTGCATGGGAAAAGACAATCTTCTCAAGCTTCACGAGACACTGGTTCATGTTTATGGTATGAAACAGGGTCAGACAATTTATAAAACCATAAAAGACAAATCCTACTCTTTTACGCCTGAAAAGCTCACGCGTAAAAAGAAGGTAGAGCGTTTTACAGGTATAATTTTCGCACACAGTGATATTAATGATCCCGGAAATTTTGTTGATTTTCTTGAAAAAAATAAGAATAAAACAAAGAATCTCAATGGCATAAGATCTGCCATCACAAAGAGCTACGGTGAGACAGATGGTCTGAAATATTACAGCCTTTTCAAGCCATATTTCAAAATTATATCTGCACTGAAATAACGCCCTTTATTTTACAACAGAAAGGTAATCCGGATATGACAATTGAGGCACGGAATTAATACTCCGCGCCTCAATTATGTTATTATTTCATTTTCAATTCTATACAATTTTATCCTTAAAAAACATAAAATCCATATTATATAACGTGCGTGAGAGGGCGCTGGAAGTCCGGTGGACTTCCGCTTAGCGCCGACCGCAACGAAGTGTAGAACGAACCCTGTGGTTCAAATCGTCCGCGGACGATTTGTAGTATAGAAAGAGCAGGTATTACAACCTGCTCTTTCTATACTATATAACGTGCGTGAGAGGATTCGAACCCCCGACACCTTGGTCCGTAGCCAAGTGCTCTATCCAGCTGAGCTACACACACATATTCTATTTACTCATTCATTATAACACTCTTGTCAAGTGTTTTGAATGAATGCCGCAGACCGGAATCGAACCGGTACTGTATCACTACAACAGGATTTTAAGTCCTGCGCGTCTGCCAGTTCCGCCACTGCGGCATAAATGGGACCTACAGGGCTCGAACCTGTGACCCTCTGCTTGTAAGGCAGATGCTCTCCCAGCTGAGCTAAGATCCCATATAAAATTGTAGTAAATAATCACTACAAACGACCCAGACGGGACTCGAACCCGTGACCTCCGCCGTGACAGGGCGGCGCTCTAACCAACTGAGCCACTAGGCCAAATGCTTAATGCGTGATATATAATATCACAGTTTGCACAAAAATGCAAGAAAAAATTAAATGGACCATCGGGGACTCGAACCCAGGACCGACCGGTTATGAGCCGGTTGCTCTAACCAACTGAGCTAATGGTCCAAATATATAAGCCGATGATCGGACTCGAACCGATAACCTGCTGATTACAAATCAGCTGCTCTGCCAATTGAGCCACATCGGCATACGACTTATGACTTTTAACTCAGCGCATTGCTGTGCTAAAAATGACTCCAACGGGATTTGAACCCGTGTTACCGCCGTGAAAGGGCGATGTCTTAACCGCTTGACCATGGAGCCTAAGAAAAAGAAAACTCCCCGAGTAGGGCTCGAACCTACAACAACTCGGTTAACAGCCGAGTGCTCTACCATTGAGCTATCGAGGATTATTAAGGTTTGTACCTTCAAAACTTCATACAAATCCGATTTGTTTTTCTCCGTTATTAACCAGATTAAGCCCTCGACCTATTAGTAACAGTCAGCTCCACATGTTGCCATGCTTCCACCTCTGCCCTATCTACCTTGTAGTCTTCAAGGG
>NZ_JBQKGQ010000021.1:0-55868 GCF_052118705.1 Agathobacter sp. LCP21S3_B2
AGTGGTCTTTTTCTATTCACTAAATAGGTGAAAAGCAATATTCAATTAAAATACAGTAACTGCGCGGAATTCAGCTGCTGATGCTGTTATTCCGTGAATAATTCAGGTTTATCTTATTTTTTTAGCAAACATTAACCACGATAGTCTTAATCTCGTACGGCTTCATATCAGCTGTAATAACTCCATCACTAACGGTTAATACCTGCCCGTTATTTTCAAGCATATCAGTCTCTTTTGCACTTTCAAAAGGTATTCCGATGCGAATATGCACCTTACCTCTTCTGTTGAAGCACTCATACATTCTTATAACTAATTCTTTGCTTTCCTCTGCCTCTTTTACTACCTCTACTACAATATTTTCTTCCTCCACAGTCACCAAAGAGAACTTATTAGATAAAGCTCCACCGTCATTTAATTTAACAAGTGCACATAATGGATTATTAAGGCTGTATGCCTTATCAACAGTTCTTCCCTGCTTAAAATCCCCTGAATGCGGGGCAATTGAATACCAGAAGCTATGATGTTCCTTATCAGCATCAGGATTAGGATAAATTGCTGATTTAAGCATTGAAAGTCCTATCACGCCGTCCTTTACACTGCATCCGAATTTACAATCATTTAATATTGATACACCATATCCATCTTCACTGACATCCAGCCATTTATGGGCACAGACCTCAAACTTTGCATAATCCCATGATGTATTATTGTGTGTAGCTCTCTTTACATTTCCATACTGGATTTCAAAAGTAGCTTCATTAGCATGAATATCTACTGGGAAATAGTCTCTCACAAGAATCTGTTCTTCCCTCCAGTCTATTTCATTTCTTATATCGATTCTGTCAAGCTCATTATAAAAATAGATATACTGCACTATCCTTGAATCAAGGTATGGTCTCTCTATTCTGATACAGCCTCTTACCGGTCCCTTTTCTATAACTTCTATAGACGAGACCTCATTAACCTCCCATGATTTCTCTGTGTAATAATTATTTATATCCCACGCATCAAACATGTGTGGCTTATCTTCATATGTAATAATCTGGTTTGCCACCCTGCCCTCTGGAATAATCTCTCTTTGATTCTTCTTATCGTAAATGCCTGTAAACTGTCCTGCATCATTTAATGTAACATGATAGTATGGTGTATCCGCGCCATTGACTGATAATCTAAATGACGGAGCTGCCTTAGCCTGTACAATCTTAAAGGTCTTATATCCCTTAGCCGGAATTCCATCAACGATTGCAATATATCCGTCCTCAGTCTTTTGAAGAAGATATTGTCCTGAACATTTTTCACAAATATCATCATGTATGCCTGCATTAACTGACTCATCCCAGGCACAATTACAATCTCTCACATTCTCCTCTAATGCATAAGACATATTAGTGTTATCAGATATTACATCCGCAAAAATCTTTTCCACTTCATCTTCTAAGATGCACACAAGAGAAGGAATTTCTGAGCTGTTCGGATTAAAATAACAACATCCCCTTTATCTGCGTCAATGCTTGCCACAAGTGTATTTAGTACTTCATTAGTCATTTCTGAAGCCTTATCTAAGATTGCGTCATATTCCTTCTTTGATTCATCATACACTTCTTTTATTGATGAACCTGGTAGGATATCATGAAACTGGTTTCTAAGAATTACTTCCCATGCATCTTGTAACTGTGCTTTAGGATACTGCATTCCTAACAGTGCTTTTGCCATACTGCTGTAAAGCTCAAGATTCTGGTATGCAAACCCTGACTTTCTGTTGTATCGCTTATTGCGAGCCATTGAGGTATATGTTCCTCGATGGAACTCAAGATAAAGCTCCCCTACCCACTTAGGTAAGAATCTGCTGCCAGCTACATCTGCTTCAAGCTTTTTGAAAAATTCCAGTGAATGACTCTGTCTTGTAGTTGGACATCCCGGTATTCCCTTTTCCATTCGACGGCAGTTCTCAAGCATTCTCTTTGTTGGTCCACCGCCTCCATCTCCAAAACCAAATGCCATTAGTGAATCACTATGCAGCTCTTTTTGTGTATAACGCTTCCAGTTACCTTTTACCTGAGAGGGATTAAGGAGCGAATTATAGGTTGTAAAATGCGCTGTTCCCGGACCGCCTTCCACAGGTCCCTGCACATAATCTGCCGTAGGCGAAAAATGTGTTAAAATCTTAGTTCCATCCAATCGGATAAGGCGCGCTATAAATCAGTGACTCGAGATTCTCAATCACTTTCCCCAATCGTTGCCTAAGAAATACCATCTTTGTAACCTCCCATGATATACCATTTTTTATCTTTATTTTGATTTATTATGGTCATTTCTTATAATTCTTTCTTAATAAAGTAATGTTGCTTATGCCCATTAAATTTTATCGTTAAATATCTTCCCCTCAGCTTTATGCTTTCTGTTTATTCGTGCTCCTACATCTACAGTACTTGCTCTCTTTACACTTTCATCTCCAAATCAGCCCCTGATGTTATCAAGCGCAGCATCTAGTTTTTTCATCTTCTCTTTCCGCTCATCAACAATAAGGGACATCTGTTCAAAACCATCTCTATCTATGTCAGTTATAGATAGTCCAATCAGACGAAGAGGCTGTCCATCCCAGCTCTCCTCAATCAGTTCCTTGTCAACATTGTAAACTACTTCTGTAACATCTGTTGTCTCCGGTAATTTTCTCTGATGTGATTTGTTTTTAAACTCTGTTGTTCTAAATGTGACGCCAACACACCTGCACTTTGCCCCCTCAGCACGCATTCTTGCCGTAACCACATCTGCCTGTGCCAGAAGCATTTTATTAATGCTATCAGTTGTCTCTAAATTCTCTTCAACTGTTGTCTCTGCCGAATATCCCTTTGCCTCCTCACGCACTGGCTGTACAGGGGATTCATCTATTCCATTTGCATAATTACTAAGCTGTATAGCAGTCTTTTCTCCTAAAAGATATTTCAACTGCCCAAGGTCAGCCTGTGCCAAATCCCCGATTGTAGATATTCTGGCATTCAAAAGCTTCTGGGTCGACGCCTTGCCACATGAGAATAATTCCCCTACCGGAAGTGGCCACATCTTAGCCTTTATCTCTTCTGGATAAAGAGTATGCACCTTATCCGGTTTTTCAAAATCGCTTGCCATTTTGGCACAGAGCTTATTTCTTCCTATTCCTACATTCACCGTAAATCCAAGCTCATCCCTTATTCGGTCTTTAATCTGGCAGGCTGTCGCAACCGGGTCAGGATATATATTCTTCATCCCTGACATGTCAAGAAATACCTCATCTATTGAAAAAGATTCCATTGCCGGAGTATATTCACTGCATATAGCCTTAAATGCGTGTGAGCATTTTACGTACAAATCAAAATCAGCCGGGACGCTTACTATATCAGGACATTTGCGGATAGCCATCGCCATTGGTTCTCCTGTTGTAACACCGTACTTTTTTGCAGGTATTGATTTTGCTACAACTATACCTGTTTTGATGGATATGCGCCTATGATGGCTTATATCGGAACAGAAGGATATGCAATTAATTTTGAACTTCGCGAAGGAAAACAGCATTGTCAAAAGGGTACTGTTGAATTTTTACAGGAAACGATTGAATTATGTAAAAAGCTGACGGATCAACCATTGCTCATTCGTCTGGATTCCGGCAATGATTCCATTGACAATGTAGCGGTACTAATGGACAGCGGATGCTATTTTATAATCAAGAGAAATCTTCGTCGTGAGAGTAAAGAGGATTGGTTTGATATGGCAAAGCAATTTTGCAAGAATATCGAAAATCCTCGTGATGGTAAAACAGTTTATAAGGGAAGCGACTGGAAAACAGTAACCAGTAAGCAGTTTGATAACGAATTTACGCTTCGTGCCGGTTATGAGATAACAGAACGAACCATAGATAAAAATGGTCAGTTTTATCTGATACCAGACATCGAAGTTGAAACATGGTGGACAAATCTAGGCGTAGATGACCAGGAAATCATTAATCTGTATCATGCACATGGAGAATGCGAACAATTCCACAGTGAAATAAAAACAGATATGGATTTAGAACGTTTGCCGTCTGGTAAATTCAACACGAATGCACTTATTTTGGAACTGGCGATCATGGCATATAATATCCTTCGCATGATTGGTCAGGGGACAATTGGAGGTCGTGCTCCAAGGCAGAAACGAGATGTAAAACGTCGCCGCCTGCATACGGTAATCAGCAATCTTATTATGATGACATGTCATATAACATCCCACGCCAGACAACTCATTATGGGACTTGGGAAGAGTAATGTATGGCGGCATATATTTGCAGATTTCTGTGAATTGTGCAGTCAATAAGTCATTATAAACTGGTTATTGAAATTCAAAGGGGGGTGTGCCCTTTTGACATATATGATTGATTGTAATTAGTGTGCAGTCTATAAAATATAACTACAATCATAGGCTATTTTTTATAAAAATGGAACTTCACGGATTCAGGTTTTATATAAATATGACCATTTTTCTGACCATTTATGGGATAACTATAGAATTGATTGCGGAGCGCTTGGTCTCCAGATTTGGATGCACATAGCGATTCAATGTAATATTTACATTGGAATGTCCAAGAATCTCACTTACACTCTTAGCGTCGGCGCCGCTGCTGATACAGTTTGTGGCAAAGGTGTGGCGCAGAGCATGAAAGTGAGTATTCCCGATACCTGCTTCTCTTAAATAGATATGAAATCTATTCTGATAAGTGCGAGGATCCATAGGCTGATTTTTCTTTAGAAAATAAGAGTCACCTTTTATTGAAGTGTTATAATAATCTGACAGCTTGTCATATATAAAGTCCGGGATAGGAATCTCACGAAGTGAATTTGAAGTCTTTGGTGAATCTATATATAAAGAAGTCTTTCTCGTGGCTGTGTGGTTATTTTGTAATGAACCGGATGTGTGTACAGTATCTACCGGAAGTCTCTGCACTGTGCGATTGACATGCAGAGTGCGACTAATCATGTCGATATCTTCCCATTTCAGGGCACAAATTTCTCCTAAACGCAGCCCCATAAAAAGGCACAATAAAATACCGAGCTTATAGATATCAAGCTCGGTAAGAAGATACTCGATTAGCTTTTGCTGGTCTGTTTTATTGATTGTATTTATGTTGTTTGAGGATGTGACGGATGAACGTTTTGCCCTGTATGACAGATGAATTTCTCCGGTGCCGTATGTGGCAGTTCCATATGCAAGGATAGAATTGAATATACAAAGTATGCTCTTTGTAATGCTCTCACCGGCTGTCTCAGGTAGCTCCTTGAGTATTTCATTCTGATTTAACTGATCTATGACGCTTTCTCCCCAGTTCGGTTTGATATATTTGTTGTATATAGTAGAATACTTTTGAATGGTAGAGCACTTCCGGCTGGATGCTATACTTTCAAGCCATTTCTCAGCGACTTCTTTTACGGTGATAGCGGAATGCTTGTGGGCTGCTGTTTGATTAAGTGAAGCAGCTTTTGCTGTAAGCAGCCTTTCTGTTACTTCCTTATAGCTGTGGCCGTATACCGATTTGCACTTTTTACTACCGGCTGTGTCTACTATGTAGTAGCGCCCCTCCCAGCGTCCGTCGGCTCTCTTTCTGATGTTGGTTCCTCTTCTTGACATGTCTGTTTCCTCCTTAAAATATATATGTATATATAATTTATAGGAAGAAGAATATTAACTCCATATAATATCTTCTGTTTTATTTCTGACCACAATTTTGACCATCTAAAACAAAAAAATATATAAAATACATCCCAATATTCCCTTAAAAATGTAAAAAGATACAAAAAAAGATACAATAGTTGACATAAAACGACTTAAGTTTTATTATATATCTAGTGTTTTTTAACCGAGGTGATTTTCGCAGATTGTAATAATCTGCGAATTTTTTATTACATTCTTTCTGATTAGACAATAGCAAAAAAACACCTCCATTGCACTGCAATAGAGGTGTTTTCTTGTATCTTTACTCTTCAATCATCGAAAGACGTTCCTTAGCAATCTTAATGTCTTCATCTGACGAATTAAGCATTTGTTTTGCTGCAGCTACAGTACCATCATTTTTGAAGAAGGTCACCAATGTAGAAATTCGCTCTTCTCTTCGTCCTTGTTCGATTCCTTGTTCTTTTATTCCTTGACTGAGATTACACATAGATTTCAACAACTGCCACTCAAAATGTGTTTAAATATTCTCAAACACATCGAGAAATTAAAGTCCTTGCGGATACTTCTTACTGCTTCATTGTGTATGCTTTGGCGATTGTAAACAATACGCTACTCACAAGTTCTTGTACACTCCACAGTCGTAAATTCCTGCGATAGCCCACAGTACATACTTACGTTTGCGTTGATTATGCAACCTCGTAAGTTAAAGCATCTTTTAGATTAAGAGCAGCGTTAAAATCCCTATCCTCGACATAGCCACAATCACAACGGTATATTCTGTCTGAAAGTTTCAAATCTTTCTTGATAGCACCACAGCAGTGACATATTTTGGATGACGGATACCATCTGTCTACGACTCTTAATTCAATACCATTTTCATCACACTTAGCTTTAAGCGAAGTTCTAAATTTATAGAACTTTTGTGATGCAACGGCTTTTGATAGATGTCTGTTCTTCATCATCCCTGATACATTCAAGTCTTCAATAGTGATATAAGATGGCTTGGTTTTCACTATCTCGGCTATTGATTTATTGATATAGTCAGTACGGATATTATCTATTTTATGATGAAGTCTTTGCACTTTGAGCTTTTGTTTTTGTATATTCTTTTGAGTGGACTCTCCTTTCTTTAAATTCTCATATTTGCGTGAGAGGCATCTTTGTTCTCTGCGCAATTTCTTTTCCAATTTCTTAACTCTTGCTGACCTATTAATATTTTTATAAGTTTTACCATTAGAAACAATCGCCAGGTCTTTCAAACCCAGGTCAATGCCCATACCATCATTGCTATTATTAGCAATCTTAGCATCGGGAATTTCTACAAGAACTGACACATAATATTTGCCTGCTTTGATAGATACTGTACCGCTTTTGATTTTCCATCCGTCTTTAGTTGTTGGTATATAACCTTTTTCTTTAATGCGCACCCAACCTAAAGTGGGTATGTTTAATCTATGTCTCTCACATCTACAGTCTTTAGGATTGTTCTTTACGAAATACATTTTTACATCAGACTTGTCTTTCTTTTTGAAATTAGGAAACGCACTTTGATGTTTGAAAAATCTTGTAAATGCAGTACAGCCATCTTCAATAGATTTTTTTACAGCTTTTGAATATGCTTCTTTAATCCATATTTTATCAGGATTATTAGGAATGTACTCATTATTGAGCCATACGCTGAAACTCTTGCCAGTCATAAACTTTTCACCTTTATCGTGTAAAGTTTTGTTGTAACTGAGATAGAAATTGTAGACGTATCTACAAGTGCCGATAGTCTTGTTAATCTTGACTTTTTGCTCGACTGTCGGATTTATTTCCGTTTTGAAGCTCTTGAACAATTTCCTCATCCCTTTCTATCACTTTCCATTTTGATATTGAACTCATTCTCCAGCATATCATTTTTTCCTCAGCACTTAGTTCGGCGGAAATAAAGCACCCAGGAACCTATGACATATATTATATAATAATAACTCCATCCAATGCAATAGCCCAAATGTCATTAAAAAGAGAGCGGGCCGGCGAATGGGAAGTTCGCCGGCCCAGATTTACACTAGGAGCAAAGTTTATACTTTGCGGAGATAAAATATATTTATAGAAAACCAAATATTTGGTGATCTATCATTTTGTTTTGTGGCCATTCCTGTTGTCGCGACCACATGCAAATATTTATAGAAATGTTTAAATATCTGCGAATAACGAATTAGTCATTATAGTTTCTGCATATTGTGCTTATACCGCTGCCAGCTTCTTTCCAAGCTCCTCGCAGGCTGTCTTTGCATCATCGTCCGGTGCATCCTGGCAGATAACACCCTCGCCGCCTACCACTGTAGCTCCGGCTGCTGTCATTCGCTCTACCTAGTCGCGCATCCACTCGCCATCGCCCCATCCGTATGAACCGAACAGACCGATTGTCTTGCCTGCCACGCAGCCCTCAAGCTCTGTGACAAACGGCTCCATCTCGCCCTCCTCAAGTACCTCTGCACCCATTGCAGGGCATCCGAGTGCGAATGCTGTCTCTGATTTATTTTGCTCATTTTAATTCCTCCTATACCGCTATCTGCTGCGGTTCTTCTTTATATATTTCCAGTATCAGCCTCATATCTATATCCTCGGCCAATAGCTGTATGACACTTTCCTTCGCCTTTTCAAAATCCTCATATCCCGCTTTCTTTAGTATGTCCAAAGCCTCTGAATTATTCAGATATGCTTCTAAGAGGCTCCTGCGGAATAAGAGGAAGGCGGTTTTCTCATTCCTTGCTGCAAGCCTGAAATGCGATATCCCGGAAGCCCTCAGAATCACTCTCATGGCACTCTCATCAGCGCTGTCTATCATGAGCATATTTGAAATTCTCGCTCCTGTAATTAGTGGGGCACACTGGAGGGCAAGCTGCATTTCCACGCTCTTTAAATCCATGCTCATAGCAATCTGAAATACTTCCTGACACATTTTGGCTCCTTTCATGTTAGTTATTTCTAACCTAAGTTAAATATATCTTACTTACACCTATACTATATGTCAAGTATTTTTTTGCCATTTTTACACTTTTTATTCTCAATTAATTGCAACAAAAAACACACTAAGAATCTTTAATTCTCAGTGTGCTTTCCTTATTGCCGTTCTCCTTTTTATACAATTCATTAATTCACTTATTATAACAATTGTACCTATTGATATATCACAGCCTCTCCCCCAATGCTTTGCAACGCTTTCTGCTAAAAGCAATGCCATACGCTATAATATCACATCTGCCTTCATTACGAAGAGCCTCATCATATCTCTTTTCCTTAATCTGTGCCATGGCAATCTCACAGGCCGCATCAAGCTCCTTTATATTCCTTGCATACTTCACCTCGATTACAATTCCTGCATCCGGATTTTCCGGCAAAATCATTATGTCACTAAAACCGTCTCCCGACTCACGATTTGACTTAATCAGCCAGTCCGGATTACTTCCTCGCAGCAAACCAAGAAGCAGTCCATGGTAGAAGTTCTCCTTCATATCATCAGGTGCCTTTGTATCTAGTATGCTTATCATACGTCCCATCACAATATTGAGCTGCTTTGCAATCTTTGTCTCATCCTTATCAATAATTGCCTTTGATAAAAGCTTCATAGTATCATTATCATTTGCCACCACACTCTTGAACCATTCCTGTATCTGAAGGATAAATACCTCTCTCACCTCTTTGTTTGGAATTACAAGCTTATATGCATAGCTTTCGCTATCCGGCAGCTTTACATCTCCTGCCTTTGTAAGATATCCTGTGGTGAATAGCACACTCCACATATTGTCTATAGTGCTTTCTATTTCATCATAGGTCAGGTCGAGTCGAATGCTCTTTACAATTGTCTCGCCTGCAATAAGGCGCTCTATTTCATCCTTTGTTGATGAGTCAGCTTTACTGATGAGCCTTCTCACCAGACTGTTTCCACTGCTGTTTATCCAATATGTCTGTGGTCTTATATCGCTGTCATCACACAGACGGTCCACATGATTGATTACATCCCATGGACAGTAAACATCAGCCTTGCCAAAATGATACCCATCATACCACTCCTTTATATCATTATAATGCATGGACATATTATAATCCTCGAGCAGCTTTTTCACTTCATTGTCCGTAAACCCAAACTGCTCGTCAAACCTCGCATCTGTAATAGACATGACCCTAAAATTATTAAGACCTGTAAAAATACTCTCCTTGGATATGCGCAGGCAGCCCGTAAGGACTGCAAACTGCAGAAATTCATTGGTTTTAAGGGCCATTCCAAAAATTCCCCTGATAAGTGAGACCATTTCATTATAGTATCCATTCTGAAATGCCTTGTCCAAAGGGACATCATACTCATCTACAATGATAATTGCTTTACGTCCAAAGTGTGTAAACAGCAATTGCGACAGAACCTGCAGACTGGATATAAGGAGCTTTTCGTCCATGGCATATTTTCCGTCATTCACTGAAATAATTGCATTATAGCGATTTTTATCATTTTCAGAAAGCCCTTCACTATCCTTAAGAAACTTAAATCGCTCTGCTTCCCTGCTGATAAGCTCAATAATCCTGTATCTTGCCTCATCAAATGATGTACCCTCAACACTTTTCAGGGAAAGAAAAACGACCGGATACTTTCCCATATATTCTTCACAAAGCTCTTTATTCCCCGAAATATACAGACCATCGAACAGCGATTTATCAGTACCAATCTCGAAAAAGCTCTTAAGCATGCTCATATTGAGAGTTTTTCCAAAGCGGCGCGGTCTTGTAAAAAGAGTCACCTCGCTCCAGCTTTGTAATATCTGCTCTATGAGCCTTGTCTTGTCCACATAATAAAAATCTGATTCCCGCAGTTTTCTGAAATCATCGATTCCGACCGGTAACTTCATCGTGTTCATCATAAAAGCCTCCACTAAAAAAATCCGCTATACTCATTCTAGTATAGCGGATTTTTCTAAAAATTACAATTCCTATAAAACCAGGCTTAGGACACCTGCACTCTATACATATTTTTGCGGTCAATCGCTCCAATCTCTTCGAGCGTATTGATCATTCGATACACCGTAGCAGTCCCGATAGAGTGGTCTATCTTCGATGCCCGGTAATAAATCTCTTTGCAGCTTCCGCACTCGCCCTCGAGGATTACATCAAGTAAAATAAGTCTCTGCTTTATAATCCTGCATCCGCTGTCCTTTAGCTTGCCAACGATTACCTCTTTTTGCTCTATTGCTTCTTTCGACATACATCCTCCTATCGTTACCGATGCCGGCAGATGCAGCTTAATCGGCAGATGAGTTCTTTCCAAGAAATGCCCATCCTGTGCTTCATACACACCATACCGTGGATTAATGACAGCCCTTGCAATGGCTGCAGTCCATTCCACACTGCAGGCTCTTGCCTGCTTTCTTTGATTTGATTATTGTCCTGATTACAAGTGCAACTATCACTACGAGAATTGCAATTACAATGATATCAGCCAGCATGTCATCATCTCCTATTCACTACAAATGCTACTAAATATACTACTGCATTATTTCTTTTCCTTGAAAAATCCTATTATTATCTTTACGGCAAGCCCCAGCAGGCATAGAAGAACTATGACTGCTATGAGGTCTGCTGTGTTAAATTCCAAATTGATTCTCATTTAAAAACCGTTACACGTTTGATGCCGCAAATGAAGTGCTCTTTACTGTTGCCTTATTAGGGTCTTTTCTGAACAATAAGTATAATACACCTGCAAGGAGTACAAATGCAACTACTGTCCAGAAGTTGAAGGCTACCTCACCTATGCAAAGTCCCACAATCTGGTAGAACATAAGTGTTACACAGTAAGCTGAAACGTTCTGGAATATGATTGTAAACCAGAAGAACTTACGGTTGTTAAGCTCTTTTGCGGTTGTTGAGATAGCTGCAAGACATGGTGAGTCAAACAGGTTAAACAGCAAGAATGATACTGCTACTATTGTCGTTGGGAAGAATGCTGCAAACTGATCATGCATGATTACTGCATACTCCTCTACCTCTCCAAGTCCTGAGAGCACACCCATTGTTGAAACGATACCCTCTTTTGCCACAAAGCCTGAGAGTGATGATGCAACTGCCTGCCATGTATCGAATCCAAGTGGTGCAAAGATAACTGCGATTGCAGATCCGATTACTGCGAGTAAGCTGTTTTCTGTGTCAACAAGTCCGAATGCGCCATCCTGAATGCCAAAGCTTGAAAGGAACCACATAACTGCACAGCAGAGGAAGAGGATTGTTCCGGCCTTCTTGAGGAATGCCCATACTCTCTCCCATACGTGTAACAGCACACCCTTTACTGAAGGAATATGATACTGTGGGAGCTCCATTACGAACGGTGCAGGCTCGCCTGCAAATGCTCTTGTCTTCTTTAAAATGATACAGTAGATGATTGTGAGGCCGATTCCTGCAAAGTACATAAGAGGTGCCATCCACCAGCAGCCGTCACCCATGATAAAGCCTGCGATAAGTGCGATAACCGGAAGCTTTGCTCCACATGGGATATTTGTTACTGTCATCATTGTCATACGACGGTCTTTTTCGTTCTCGATAGTACGTGTTGCCATGATTCCGGGTACACCACATCCTGATCCGATGAGGAATGGGATGAAGGACTTTCCTGAGAGACCAAATCTACGGAAGATTCTGTCCATGATGAAGGCTACTCGTGCCATGTATCCGCAGTCCTCAAGGATTGAGAGGAATAAGAATACGATAGCCATCTGTGGTGCAAATCCGATAGGTGCACCAAGACCTCCGATGATACCGTCAACTACAAGTGATACGAGCCATTCAGAGCAGCCTACATTTTCCATGAATGTCTGTACTGCCGGCTGAATCCACTCACCAAAGAGTGTGTCGTTTGTCCAGTCTGTTACAATTCCACCGAGTGATGATACTGCAACATAATATACAGCCCACATGATGAGTGCGAAAATAGGCAGTGCCAAAAATCTGTTTGTAACAATCTTATCAATTTTGTCTGATACTGTCTCTTTTCCGGCGCGTGCCTTCTTTACGCATGAGCCGATGATTGAAGATATGTACTGATATCTCTCGTTTGTGATGATACTCTCTGTGTCATCATCGTATTTGTCCTCGAGAGCTTTAATCTCTGCGTCTACATTTGGAGCACTCTTTAATACCTCAGAAATCTTTGAGTCACGCTCTAAAAGCTTGATTGCAAAGAATCTCTTCTGGTTCTCTGCTACTGCAAGACCAAGCTTATCCTCGATGCCTGCGATTGTGCTCTCCACATCATCTGCGAAGTGATGTACCCTCTGAACGGATTTACCTGACTTTGCAATCTGGATTGCCTTCTCTGCAGTCTCCTTGATTCCTGTCTTCTTTAAAGCTGAAATCTCAACAACCTCACAGCCGAGCTTCTCTCCAAGTGCTTTGATATTGATTTTGTCTCCGTTTTTCCTTACAATGTCCATCATATTGACAGCCATAAGCACCGGAATACCAAGCTCGATAATCTGTGTTGTCAGATACAGATTACGCTCGATATTTGTTCCGTCCACGATATTGATAATCGCATCAGGCTGCTCTCCGATTAAGTAATTTCTTGCAACAACCTCCTCGAGAGTATATGGAGAAAGTGAGTAGATACCCGGTAAATCCACCAGGTCTACATCCTTGTGACCGATAAGCTTTCCCTCTTTTTTCTCAACTGTAACACCAGGCCAGTTACCAACATACTGATTGGCACCTGTTAAGGCATTGAACAGTGTTGTTTTTCCGCAGTTCGGGTTTCCTGCGAGAGCAATTTTTACTGCCATGTTTTTATCTCCTTATTTTTGTTTGCTCATTCTGTCTATAGTTTGTATTCACTAACCTATAGTCAAAAAAAATTTACTCTACTTCTATCATAGAGGCATCGTCCTTACGAAGTGATAGCTCATAGCCTCTCACTGTCACCTCTACCGGATCGCCAAGCGGTGCCACCTTGCGGATAAATATCTCAACACCCTTAGTAATTCCCATATCCATGATACGTCTCTTGACTGCGCCCTGGCCTGTGAGCTTGACAACCTTGACTGTCTCGCCTACTTTGGCTTGCTTTAATGTCTTCATGCTGACTACTCCTTTTTTAATTTTATTGTTGTTTAAAAATTTATATAAACGTTTGCATAATATCATATACAAAGTCGTTTAAATCTTAAATGATTACAGCTTATACAGCACATTGCTGCATGTGTTGTATGTGTTATATATGTCATACATGCTATATACATGCCTGCTATATACATGCCTGCTATATAAATGCCTGTTATATACATGCCTGTTATATACATGCCTGTTACATTGTTATATCAGACCATGATCTTATTTGCCATATCCTTGCCGATTGCTACTCTGGCGCCCTTTACATTGACTATCATATTGCCGGCTATCTCTGAGATGACAGTCACCTCTGTGCCTACTACAAAGCCCAGCTTCTCAAGGAAAGATCTCACCTCTTCCTTTCCGCCGATTTTCTTGATTATCTGTGCCTCCCCGGCACCACTCATTGATAATGGCATCATATTTACCTCTTTTCACGTCTTTTCTTCACTTCTTTTCATGTCTTTAATGATAAAAACATCATTCGGTATCTCTTACGGCTGTTAGTATACTCTAACGTTACTTAGATGTCAATAATATTTTTTAGATTTTTCTTACTTTTTTCAGTTGTGGCTAATAGTGCGGGTCCCAAGACTCGGTACCATCGGGCTTGCTCGCGGAGTCTCACCAGCTTAGTACTCTCGCGTTCGCTACGCTTCGCTGCTAAGATACTGTACGAAATTATGCTTGATAGGATTTTCTGCAATTTCAGCTTCTTTTTCACGCAATTTTTCTGGCTTATGGGCTGGGTTTGGGAGCTGTTTTGGAGATTTCTACGGTTTCAGCTACTTTTTTCTCGGATTTTTTCCGGCTTTTGGGTTGGGTTTGGGAGCTGTTTTGGGAATTTCTGCGGTTTCAGCTACTTTTTTCTGGATTTTTTTCGGCTTTTGGGTTGATTTTGGGAGCTGTTTTAAAAGTTTTATGGATTACAGCTCCACAAGGGCCTGCCTACTATGCTATCAACCTATGGCTATTGTACATTATGCTAATTTAGTCCTACTTAATAAATATACTTTTTTGACTGAAGGTCGGTACGCGCGCCCCGGGCACCGATGGCGCACACGTACTCTCCTGCAGGCACATAGCGAAACAGTTTAGATACTGTTAGAATTATGCCCACAAAACGCAGAAACGCTCCTGCAAGGACGCAGGAGCGAGGAGAAACGCGCCATGGACGGCGCGGTTCGACGGTTTCTTCAAACATAGAAACCCTAAAAAGCATAATTCATACAGTGTATTAACTGTAAAGCGTAGTCTGCAGGAGAGTACGTGTGCGACACCCGGTGCCCGGGCCGCGCGTACCGACCTCAGTCAAAAAGTATATTATAATATTATATTACGTAAAACCAGCTCGAATCAGTCTCCATCTCGCTGGCCACAAGCTCCTTTCGCTCTCCTGTTCTGATGGAAAGCTCCTGATTTTTGATGCTCACACGAGCCCCCGGCTCGATAGATGAGGTGATAAATGCATTACTTCCGATGACAGCACCTCTTCCGATGACAGTCTCACCACCAAGTATAGAAGCCCCTGCATAGATGATGACATTATCCTCGATAGTAGGATGTCTCTTCACGCCCTTTAGCTTCTGACCGCCTCTGGTAGAAAGTGCTCCGATAGTCACGCCCTGATATACCTTGACATTGTCACCGATAATCGTGGTCTCACCGACCACGATGCCTGTTCCGTGATCAATAAAGAAATTCTTGCCAATAGTGGCACCCGGATGGATATCAATACCGGTCTTGCTGTGTGCGTACTCTGTCATCATACGCGGGATGAGCGGTACTCCAAGCAGATGTAGCTCATGGGCTATACGGTTTGTAGTGATTGCAAGCAGTCCCGGATAGCAAAGGATAATCTCATTGTAATTGTAGGCTGCAGGGTCTCCGTCAAAAAACGCAGCCACATCAGTCTCCACCAAAGCTCTGATTTTTGGAATCCTTTTAAAGAAATCATTGCTGATTTTCCCAGACATATTTACAAGCTCGTGATGTGATAAGCTCCTGTATTTAGGATTCTGCGGCAGGGCAAGCACCACCTGCTTGCGCAGATTGTACATGATATCCTCCAAAAGAACAGCAATCTGGCTGTCCAGGTTGTAATATCTGAAGCTTGTGCCCTTGAAATAGCCCGGATACATTATCTTAATAAGCTTTGAGAGCAGATCACAAACAGCCTCCTTGTCTGGCTGTGAAAATAGTGCCTGCTGATTTATGATTTTGTCATCATGATAATCGTCAAGTATCTGTGATACAAGCCCTTCTATCATTTCTTTATTATTATCCATATATTCGAAGCCTCCGAATTTACTATTTATTGTAACTATTTATTATAATATTTTTTGGCATCCATACGCTCCTCCCATGTGCGGTTTATTATACCGCCTATGAAAAGCACATACATGCAACCATACAACCATACCATTATAAGCGCAATAGTGGTCATTGTGCCATAAAATGAAGAATAATTATTGTATTTATCCACGTACACAGAAAAGATTCCCGAAAAAATCATCCATGCAGCAGCCGCAAATACCGCTCCCGGCAGCTGGTACTTTGCCCTATGCTTCTTGTTTGGCAGAAACACATAAATCACCCAGAAAAATAAAATAAGCACCGGCATGCAGATTACCAGACGATAATCGACCACACTGCCTATTATACTTCCAATTATATGATGAACATTCGAAAAATACAACTTTCTCAGCTTATTTCCAAACACCACGATACCCAGTAAAAAAATGAGCGCCAGTGCAAAAACGATACTGTAAATCACCGAATATATGCGCCGCAAAATAAAATTTCTGTTTTCCTTCACATGGTACATATCATCAAGTCCAAGCTGAAACGAAATAAAAGCCTTTGAGCTTAAATACACGGCTGTAATCATCGTGATAGAAAGCCTGCCTGTGCCGCTGGCATACACCTCACTAGCCAGATCCTTCATGATGTCACCAAACGACTCCGGAATAAACGAGCTGGCCCACATCAAAAAATCAGCCTCTGTAAGCGGTGTCCAGCTCAGCAACGAAAAGAAAAACAATAAAAACGGGAAAAACGACAGCATCAAAAAGAAGGCTGCCTGCCCTGCGTATGCAGAAATAGAGCTCTCTGAAAAATTGGTCACAAAATCAAAGGCTGTCACAATGATATCCCATCTTCTGCTGTATTTCCTCGCACTTTTTCCTTCGATGTTAGATTCTTTACAATCACCACCTACGGCCTTACGTTTCTCCGTTTTGATTTCCGGTGTTTTACTACCTAAATCCGTTCTACTTTGCTTTGTCATCTGCCTTCTTCTGGAATTTCTCCTCAAATACTATAAAACGCTCATGAGTACCCTCACCAATGAGTCCTGCCTCATCAAAAGCCTTTACAGAAAAAGTGAGTGCTCTACCATCCACCTTCACAAGCTCCGACTCACAGGTCACCTTCATGCCAACCGGTGTAGCCGAAACATGCTTAATATCAAGTGCAGTACCGACAGTACCACTTCCCTCCTCAAGCTCAGACGCAACACTCTCAAAAGCTGTATTTTCCATCAGCGCAATCATAGCCGGAGTAGCAAACACATCCATCGTGCCGCTTCCCATAGCCTTCGCTGTCTTATCCAAAGTCACTGTAATCTCTTTCTTACCTTTAATACCTGCCTGTAACATATCAGTCTCCTTATATCTATATTATAAAATAAATCCTAGCATTTTTACGCCACAATGTCCAGTGAAAAATAAGTTTATAAACTTTTCACAATTCCAAAAATGCCCAATTCACGCGGTTTTCTGTCATTTTGTTAGCACTCACTATTTTTGAGTGCTAATTTTCTATTGACTTTTCCGATAATGCGAACTATTATTTTATTATGCTTATTTTCTCTGAGGAATTACTGGCTGCTACACCGCAACCTCACAGCCCATAACCGCGGTGTAAATATAAAATAAAAAACAAGGAGTGTGTAAAAATGACAGAAAAACACGGCAATCTTTCAATTGACAGCGACAACCTGTTCCCTATTATAAAGAAATGGTTATATTCAGACCACGATATCTTCTATCGTGAGCTCATCTCAAACGGCTGCGATGCCATCACTAAGCTCAAAAAGCTCGACATGATGGGTGAATATTCCCTTCCTGCAGACTACAAGGGCAAGATTCAGGTACTCGTAAACCCTGACGAAAAAACAATAAAAATTATAGATAACGGTCTTGGTATGACAGCTGATGAGGTTGAGGAATACATAAGCCGTATCGCTTTCTCAGGTGCTACAGACTTCATCGAGAAATACAAGGACAAGTCAAATGATGACCAGATTATCGGTCATTTCGGTCTCGGCTTCTACTCAGCATTCATGGTAGCCGACGAGGTAACAATCGATACTCTTTCTTATAAAGAGGGCTCTACACCTGTACACTGGTCATGTGACGGTGGCACAGAGTACAACATGGAGGATGGCGACATGGACGACATCGGAACAGAGATTACTCTCTACTTAAACGACGACTGTCTTGAGTTCGCAAATGAGTACCGCGCACGTGAGGTTATCGAAAAGTACTGTTCTTTCATGCCTACAGAGATTTACCTTGCAAAGGAAAATGCTCCTGAGGAGTACGAGACAATAGACAAGGACGACAAGCGTGACACTGACACTGTCATCGAGGAAATCCATGAAGACGCCAAGTACGAGGAAAAAGAAAATGACAAGGGCGAGAAGGAGCAGGTAGAGGTCTCTCCTGCAAAGGATCAGCTCAAAATCGTTAAGCGCCCTGTTCCGCTCAATGATACAACCCCACTCTGGACCAAGAACCCGAATGAGTGTACCGACGAGGAATACAAGGAGTTTTACAGAAAGGTATTCTTAGACTACAAGGAGCCTCTTTTCTGGATTCACCTGAATATGGACTATCCTTTCAACTTAAAGGGTATCCTCTACTTTCCTAAGATCAACACAGAGTACGACTCAATCGAGGGAACTATTAAGCTTTACAACAACCAGGTATTTATCGCAGACAATATCAAAGAGGTCATTCCTGAGTTTTTGATGCTCCTTAAGGGTGTTATCGATTGTCCTGATTTACCGCTTAACGTATCACGTTCTGCTCTCCAGAATGATGGCTTCGTAAAGAAGATTTCTGAGTACATCACCAAGAAAGTAGCTGACAAGCTCATCGGTATGTGCAAGACAGATAAGGAAGCCTATGAGAAATACTGGGATGATATCAGCCCATTCATCAAGTTTGGCTGCTTAAAGGACGAGAAGTTCTGCGACAAGATAAACGACTATATTCTTTTCAAGGACATCAATGACAAGTATCAGACTCTTCCTGAGCTGCTCGCACCTGTTGCGGAGGATGAAAAAACAGATGCAGAAGGTGCCGATGCTTCTGATGATACAAAGAAAGCTGACAATACTGATGCAAATGCAGACAGCTCAACCAACACTGATGAAAACAAGGAACCTGAGAAAAATACAGTTTACTATGTCACAGATGTAGTACAGCAGGGTCAGTATATCAAGCTGTTCAAGGAGCAGGGCATGAACGCTGTTATCCTTGACCACAATATCGATACATCATTCATCACACAGCTTGAGCAGAGAAATGACCACTACAAGTTCATGAGAATAGATGCAGACCTCACAGAGTCTCTCAAGGATGAATCCGGTGCAGACCTCACAGAGGCAACCACTACTCTCTCAGAGGTATTCAAGAAGGCTTTGAACAACGACAAGCTTACTGTAAAGGTAGAGAACCTGAAGAACGCAGATGTAGCATCTGTGCTCACACTCTCAGAACAGGGCAGACGTATGCAGGATATGATGAAGATGTACGCAGCCGGAGGCATGGGTGGAATGGATCCAAGCATGTTTGCCGCTGACCAGACACTCACATTAAATGCCAACAACGAGCTTGTAAAGTACATCTTAGACAACAAGGATTCTGAGCATGTTCCAATGTTTGCTGAGCAGCTTTACGACCTTGCAATGCTTTCTAACCAGCCGCTTTCAGTTGACCAGATGACTAAATTTGTAAAGAGAAGTAATGATATCATGCTTCTTCTCACAAAATAAAAGCATACACTAATACTCTCATAAACAAATTAAAACAGGAACTAATTTTTAAAATGTTAGTTCCTGTTTTTCTGTTTATCTTACACTGTAATTTTGTAATTCTATAAATTTATAAACTTATCAATCGTTATCTTCTGTTGTATCATCTTCTGTTGTATCATCTTCCGCTGTACTATCTTCCGGATCTTCGTCATCATCCGATTCCAAATCATCCTGGTCTTTATCATCATCTGATATGAAACCCGTAAAATCTATCTCACGTTCGAACTTATCTTCATCTTTCTCATCATCCGTGTTTGATTTAAAATCATCAAAATTCACATTAACTCTGAAATCGTCCTCATCCGAATCATCATCCGTTATCTCAAACTCTGCGGCATACGGATCATCATCGTCATCATCATATTCCAGCTCATCTTCATCATCATCAAAGTCTAATCCACGTCTCTTTTTTACTGCTTTTATTTCTTTAATCATAAAATACAGTGCAACCAATATGACAAGAATAAGAACTACACCCAAAGTAGCTTTCTTTATTATTGTAATTTTCGTGTTTTCAGGCGTTTTTTGTGAATTCCAAATTTTTAGTTTTCCAGAATCAACCGTATAAAAACCAGTTTCACCATCATTTTTAACCGCATACACAATTCCGTTATGGCTAATAACACGGTCAGTCATTCCCTTTGGTAAGTTATCACTTGCATATGGGGATGTATAAATATAGGTTGTGCTGCCCATCTGCAAAGACTTGCAATCAAATAGCTGTTTTTTTGAATTGCTGTAGCTGTACAGACTAGTCTCTCCATTTGCATTGACCAATCCAAGCAGAAAAATATCATTTTCTTCATTCGAAATAAACATCACATCCAGATTTCCAAGCTTCCCCGGAACAAGTTTATAGCTCCATCCTATTTCCTCAGATACTGACTGATTAGAATCAACAACATAATATTCTGTGTTGTTCATCTTTATTGCAGGCTCAAGATGCGGCACATCCGTTTCAAACGGACCTGTGTACTGTGTTTGCTGCGTCTGTTCCTCCTGTCTTGGACTTCCTGTGTCCTCTCCTGAAATCTTAATTGCTGCTTCCGGTAGCTGTGAAATCTCAAGCTTCTCTGTACTTCCTGCGGTTGATGTGTATATTATTGCATTTTTAATCTTTACATATGCATTTCCACCGCTCTTTGTCTTAAATGAAAGCATGTATTTGACTTCATTTGAGACAGCGATTCCTTCCATTGTAATCACGCCATTTGCCTCTGATTCTGCACCTGAAACGTAATCCATCCGTGAATTATCATATTCAAGCTCCACATGGTAAGAACCCATGCCGGAATCTGCTTTCAGATATACGCCAATCTGAAACTGTGAATTATTTTCTGCTTCATAGCTTTCTGAACCAAATGTCACACTTCCTGATGCTGCATATACATCTGCCGGATTATAAAATAATGTGACTGTCAGACAGAAAGCTGCTATTATTAATACTATTTTGTTTAATAAATTTTTCATTTTTTGCCTCGTTTAAAATTTTTATTCACCCTTTGGGTCTTGACTATCTGATTCTGTTTTTTCTGAAGGATCACCTATATCAGGATCTTTATCATCTTCTGTGGGTTCACCTGTACCAGGATTTTCTGATGGTTTTTCATCTTTATTATCTACTTGTCCAGGATCTTTTTCTTCCGTTTTAGTCGTTTCTGATTCCGAAGGCTTTATTTCTGTTTTTGTGCTATCTGAAGCTGCACCTTCACCTGCCTGATTGCTGCTATTTGTATCTTCATTGTTTGACACATCAGAGGTGTTATCTTTCTTCTTATGTTTGTTTTTTCCACTGCTTTCAGCTGCTCCATTATCCTCATTATTGTCTGTGGAAGCATCATCATTATCTATATTATCCGCATCATCTGCATCTGATGATACACCGGCTCTATCCGCCTCCACATATGCTGCACGTCCGTTATAATCAATCATCAGCCAGCCGTTTGCATCAGCCTCGCCAATTGCCTTTACTTTGGTTCCTTTATCAAGGCTTCCAAGCTGTGAAGCATTTGCATCGGGTTTTGTGTATATCACAGCTGATTTTTTCAATCTGACATTCTCTGTCTGCACATCACCTAATGCTGCATTGGAAAAATTAATATTATCATTTGTTTCTGCCGAATCCGGATTTTCAGTTGTCATTGTATCATTTTCAACAGTATATCCGGTTAAGACAAGCTTTGTATCAGAAGCCGTCTCTGTCCCATCCGGTCCGGCTCCGCATGCACATATCATGCAGCCTGCTGCAATAATCTGTGCTATTAAATAACTTTTTTTATTCATATATACCTCACTTTTATATTAAACCGTTTCCACAATATTTGTGTACTAATATTGTTTTTCCGGTATTTTGTGCTTAAACACATAATTCATAAACACAGCCGACACCACTC
Organism: Agathobacter sp. LCP21S3_B2; assembly: GCF_052118705.1. Taxonomy (NCBI): domain Bacteria; kingdom Bacillati; phylum Bacillota; class Clostridia; order Lachnospirales; family Lachnospiraceae; genus Agathobacter; species Agathobacter sp. LCP21S3_B2. The sequence goes on from NZ_JBQKGQ010000021.1 coordinate 22,303, forward strand.
CAAGCAAAGCTCCCGCAAGCACATCCGTCGGAAAATGCATGAAGTTGTACATCCTTGAAAAAGCAATGAGTATCGCCAGCACAAGCGCCGGTATTCCCATTCTCTTATCTATAAACATCAGTGTTACTGCTGCTGTTATGCCGTTTAACGTGTGGCCCGATGGAAATGACGAATCAAACGGTATCATTACTATAAGGCTGACTGTTTCGTCTATCTGGCAAGGCCTTAATCTGTTGACCAGGCTTTTTATTATCAGATTGCCAACTATAAAGCTTAAGAGCTCTGCTGAAAGCATCTGCATGCCACCGCGCCGGTATTTTTTTGAGATGCACAGCACCACTCCTGTCACAATCCACAGTATTCCTGCGTTTCCAAGAGTGGATAAAAGTGCCATGATTCTGTCCAGAAACGGAGTCCTTATACCCTGAAGTGCATATAGGAAGTCAAATTCCCATTCCATATTTATACGCTCCTATTCTTTTGAAGTTTTGCATAGCAGTCAGAACCTACTGCTTATCATCAGCTTCAAAGTATTTATTATATATAGTAAAAAATGAGTTGGTTTTCAGATAGTTTTCATTTTTAATATCTATCGAATCCCATAGCTGGCTGTTAAGCTCAAAGTCTGCATTTTTGACAAAGCGGTTATAGTCATCGTTAAACTGCTCCTGTTCTCTCTGCTGCAGTATTATTTCTTTGTTTTTATCTGTCTTTTCCTCATCAAGCTTTGATATGCATTTGATAAAATAATATCCATCATCGGTCTTTATCATATCAGAGATCTGACCATCGTTTAATTCAAATGCCACTGCCTCTACTTCATCCGGAAGCATGCCCTTGTCCACATAGACATCTGTCTGGTTATCCTCGTTTGTGGTACCTGCAACCGTTGCGAAATCATCTCCAGACGCAAGCTTTTCCTTTACTGTCTCAGCCTTTTCTGCGTCCTTTACAAATATTTTCTGAATGTGCATAACTCTCGCATCATCATCGCTCACTTCCGTATCCACGCCCTTTGCAAGGGAATTGTACAGCTTTTTTGCAATGGCATAATTGTCATATGCTTCCTCAACATCAGCCTGCGAAGCCCCGATAAAATCACGCTCAGCATCCGAAAGAGATTTATAATATTCCTTTGCGGCATCTGAAACTGCCTTTTTTTCTTTGTCATTCAGAGCTATGTTTTTCTCACCGGCTATCGCAACCATACAGTATACTCTGGCAAGCTCGTCTACAGTGACATCCTTTACGTATTTTTCGACCTTTGAAGCATCCTTTGTTTTATAAAGGTTCACCCCATACACATCTCCGTAAAGATTTTTGTAGTTTGCCAGATACAGCTTTGCCTCGGTTATATTACATTTTTTCTTGTCTATCACCAAAAGCGTGTGCCCGCTCGAGCTGTTGATGTCCATCACAATCTCCCTGCCGCCGATGCTGCAGCCTGTAAGAACTGTTACGACTGTAAGCAGTACACACGCAATTTTCTTAAAATATTTCATCAGTCTCATTTATCCTTCCACGATGAGAAATCTGCCGCTCGGAAGAGAAAACACTTCGCTCTGCTCAATAAGCTCATCATCGGACATGCCTGATATGTCAGCCCCTGCCTCATCGAAATAGTCTCTTACATCCTTTATATTTTTACATACGACAGCCATACAGTCCTCGAGAAATTCCTCTGCGGCCTCCGGTGTATCTGCAACATTCTCTGGAAAAAGCTGTGACTGATTCTCCAAAAATGTATCTAATACCTCTTCGTCATACTCGTACATATAAGTTCCTCCCTGTGAATATGTTTATAAGCTTAGATTATTATATAATATATTACTTATCAATGCCAATACTTTTCTGCAATCTGAATGAGTATATAAGCTTTTCCTTAATCTCTGCATTTTTGTCACCCGCAGAAAATATCCTGCCAAGCGCATCCGCATACAAATCAAGCTGTGTCTTGTAGCGGTCTACAAGCTCATGCTCTTCATTTACTCTGTCTGTTTTGTAATCAAGAAGCACTATTTTATCATTTTCCAGCCAGAACGCATCTATAATTCCCTGCACCAGCACTCCGTCATAATCCATGACAAATGGCTTCTCACGAAACAAATCGCCTCTTGCAGCAGCTTCTGCCATGCGTTGTCCTACCTTTGATGCCACAAAACCCTCTATCAGCTTTGGATTTACAAGCCTATACATTTCATCCGCGATAAGCCCCTTTTCAAGCATTCTGTCCAGCTCCTGCTTCACGAACGTGCCTACACCTTCTCTGTCTGATGTATCAATGCCACATATACTCTTAAAGTCCAGGCATTCCATCACGCGGTGCATTGCAGTGCCTCGCAATGCTCCGGGATTGATATCTGTCGTATTCTGCTCAAACGATGGGACATATATGTCCTTCTCTTCCTGCAGAAACTCAGGAATTTCAGCCTCTTTTTCTGTGCTGTCATATTTTTCCACCATTGAATCGTGCTTGAGCTCTGATACTGAATATTTGCTCTTTTTGCTTATATCCGAAGCGTATGCATATTCAAAATCAAAGTCTGCTGCTATTTTCTCTGTGATTTCCTTACTGACTTTTGATATTCTGTCGGCTAGAGCCGCCTTTGATATATCATTTGAAGCCATATCAACAGCCCTTCTGGTGGCAAACTCTGTGGCATCTACCGTTGAAACCGTGTATTTATCAGGATAAGACAGCATTGCGGGAATTATCCAGTCCAGATAGCAGCCCGCACTCTCCCTCTGTCCGAAGCTTATCGGCTGCCCCTTATTGACATTTCCGCGATATTTTTCAAATGCCTTCTGCGCATTTGAAATACCACCTGTCAGTATAATTTTTTCCTTTGCTCTTGTCAAAGCCACATAGAGTACTCTAAGCTCCTCACCTGAATTTTCTCTTTTGATGCGGCTTTCTATTTCATTTCTCACAAGAGATGGTCTTTTCGTCCTTGGACTTTTTGTCTTTTCGACAAGCCCAAGCCCCAAATCACTGTGTATGACAAGGTCTGATTTAAGCTCCTGTATATTAAAGCCTTTACCAAGCCCTGATACAAACACTATCGGAAACTCTAATCCTTTACTCTTATGTATGGTCATAATGCGCACCACGTCATCATTCTCACCTGCCGTATCAGCCTCACCGTAATCTATCTCATATTTCTGCTGTATATCTATATATCTCACAAAATGAAACAGTCCCTTATAGCTTGTTTTTTCATATGACACAGCCATTTCTATAAGCATATCTATGTTTTGTCGGCGCTTTTTGCCTGCCGGCATGGCAGAGGCATAGCTGTAAAAGCCGGTCTCACCAAGCATCATATACAAAAGCTCATGGATTGGTGTATCAGCAACTGCCGCGCGCAGCCTTCCATAAACCTCATTAAAGTGCCTAAGCTTTTCGTCCTCATAGTCAGCTTCGCCTGCCATTGCCCTGAGTGCCGCCTGAGCAAAACTCTCCCCGGGATAAAATGCCTTAATCTGTGCAAGCTCCTCATCATCAAGCCCGACAATAGGAGATGCAAGGACTGCTGCCATCGGAATATCCTGCAGTGGATTGTCCAGTATACGAAGCATCGACAAAATCACCTGTATTTCATAAGAAGAAAAATATCCCGTATTTGACTCAACATGTGCCGGAATGTCACAGTCCTTGAGCACCTGTGATACCGTATTGCCCCAGCTTGCAACGCTTCTGGACAGTATGACAATATCCCTGTATTGCGGACTTCTAAGCGCCCCTGTCTCCTTGTCTGTTACTTTGCCGCAGGCCATAAGCTCCTTTATGCGGTTTGCTATCATCAAAGCCTCTAGCTGAACCTTATCCCCCTCCTCATCCTCTACAATATCTGAAAGCTCCTCGTCCTTGTAATCCACCAAAAGAAGCTCCGGCTTCATATCATCATCTGCCTCAGGATAGCCTGCGCCCGGATACAGCGCTGCGTCATCATCATACTGCACATTGCCCAAATCTGCTGACATAATTTTGTAGAAAATGTCGTTAGTGAAATCTAATACCTGAGTTCTGCTTCGGAAATTTTTGTGCAGGTCAATCCTCTGATGCTCACTGTCATCAGTCGTGTACAAATTATATTTTTCCATAAAAAGCTCTGGACGGGCCATTCTGAACCTGTATATACTCTGCTTTACATCGCCCACCATAAACATATTGTTTTTGCCATGCCACTCTCCCGATACAGCCCTTAAAATATCCTCCTGCACCTGATTTGAATCCTGATACTCATCTATCATGATTTCCTCAAAATGAGCTGAAAAATCCTTCGCCGTCTCTGTAGGCAGGAGTGTATCTTCATCAACAAGAATACGCAGTGCAAAATGCTCAATATCAGCAAAATCAAACACTCTCTTTTTTATTTTTTTTGCTTCCATCACCTCATAAAACTCAAGGGAAAGTCGAATCAGCTCATCAATGAACGGTTTCTGTCTCACAAGCTGCTCGTACATAAGCTCAATAGACATGCCAAAATACTTCTTCTGTATGCCATCCACCTTCTTTTTGGCTTCATCGCGCATAGTTTTTATTCTATCCTTGAGCTTCGCATCGCCGTCAAATTTTTTTATTATGGCAATCCTGCCAAATGCTATTTTTTTCACAAGTGCCTGTAAGCTGCTGTAATCCTCTGCCTCATCCAGACCCTCAAAAAGCTTTAAATCATCCGTTAGTGTTATGGCATATTTTTCAAGTCCTGCGGTACTTAACGCAAGACTTCTTGCCTGCTCAAGCTCCTGCACAGCCTCATAAATCAAAACCCTGCAGTAGTCTGTAAGCTCCTTTATCACCTCTGACCTTTCAAATTCCTTTACAGATGCCACCTCATATAAGCCTGACAGGCCGCTAATCCATTTCTTAGGCCAGGATGAACTTCCTGCCTTATAGTATATAGCCTCTATCATTTCTCTGACTGCTGCATCACTCCGTCCCTTGCTGTATGTATCCACCAGGTTCAGAAATGCCTCATTGTCCTGTCTTTTATAATTTTCCTCAAACACCTCCGAAAGCGCATCCTTTAGCATAAGCTTAAGCTCCGCCGGGTCCGCTATCCTGAAATCCGGGTCCAGATTAATCTGCGAAAAATTGTTCTGCACTACAAAAAGGCAAAATGAGTCAATTGTCGTGATAAGTGCATTGTGGACAAGTGTCGCCTGTTTTTGCAGATTTTCATCGTCAGGTATCTTTTGCAGTCTTGCTTCTATTGCGCGGCTGACACGCTCACGCATCTCTGCTGCAGCCGCCTTTGTAAAAGTCACCACAAGCATTCTGTCAATGTCCACAGGGGGATTGTCCACACATATTCTGTTTACGATTCTCTCAACAAGCACCGCTGTCTTGCCGGAGCCTGCTGCCGCTGAGACAAGTATATCCCTGTCTCTTAAATCTATAACCTTTTTCTGTTCACTGGTCCATTCTACACTCATGACTTGTCTCCATACTCATTTTTGTGTTCAAGCGCCGCCGTCTGTGTGCGCATACGGTCAAGCACATCATCCTTTTTATCACCGTTATATGTTCTGTCGGCAAATCCCGGCAGCCTTGAATCATGCCTGCATATAGACTCAAACGCGCAATATGCACAGCTATCCATCTTTTTGTTCTTTATAGGATTGACATCCACACAGCCGTCATAGATGTCTTTTGCAATCTCCTTAAGCTTTGCGCGCGCAAAGCGCGTTATTACCTCAAACTCCTCACCTGATGCAACCTTTGAATATGCATTTGGCGTCTGATCCTTTTTTAAGGTGACAGGAATGACATCCGAGCTTTTTTCGAAATCGCTGTCCATGCCCCTATATGCCTTTTCATCCGAATTGATGAGTCCGTCCGGCTTTAGCTGCCTGAGTATCATCTGATTGATATCATCCTCTGATAGTTCCTCGTCCGGCGGAACATCCTTAAGGTCTATCACAGGATCATCTATGTGATAATACAGCATTCCTCCAGGCTCCACAGAAAGAGCAGGCAGTGCCTCCTCCTTTTGCGACATCACTGCATCCATATACACAGCAAGCTGCAGTTGTGTTCCATAATATAGCTTTACCAGGTCAAATACTGTCTTTCCGGACTTGTAATCCAGCACCTTGATAAACATCCTGCCATCGTCGGTATAGGTATCAGTCCTGTCTATCCTTCCCTTTATATCAACTCTGACGTCCCCCTCCATATCAAGACTCTCGTAAAAGTCAAACTCAAACTTCTCCGGCACAAAGCTGCCCTTGCGTATCTGAGCCGTGAGTGCCCATACCGTCTGTCTGAAAACTGCCTTCATATGGCTGACCGTGTGCAGGCTTTCCGCCGTATCAAATATTCCATAGGCTGCATACTCGTTGATCACCTCATCTATCGACTCATCGGAAAGCTCCTTTCGCAGCTCATCAGACACATTAAACCAGTCAGCATTTTCTTTATCAAGCTTCCTGCTGTATTTTTCCAGTGCCTCATGATATATATTTCCCATATCCAGTGATGAGAATCCGCTCTCCTCGCGCTCCTTAAGTCTCAGTCCATAGTTCAGGAAATGAGCATATGCACACCTTGCAAACTGTTCAAAACGCGTGATGCTGCCCTCCATATGCCTGCCATATATGCTTCTTGCCACATTACGGCTTATCGGATCCTTGGAATAATGCTCAAACCTTGCCTCAATGAGCCGCTCCACTTCATTTTCCTTAACATATCCTTTATCATCTGCCTCATTACCGGCCTCATCATCCGCAGCTGTATCATCATAAAGCAGCAATGCTGCCGCAATCTCACACCATCTGTCATCCACCTCGTTTGACAGCAGATAGTCCATGGCACTTCTTTTGCTTGAAAGATCCACAAGCTGCTCTACATCTTCTGTTTCCGTCGCCACAAGCTTTGGAAACATTCCCTTTAATATACCTATGAGATACGAAGGCTGGGCAGCCTTTTTCTCACTGTCAAGCCTGATGTAGCTGATATAAAGCTCCTTAGATGGCTTCGTCATGTTCAGATACAGATAAAACCTCTGTATAAACGCCTGCTCCCTGGCACCCGGCGCCAGCTCTATATCCATCTCCTTAAGCGCCTCTCTCTCATACTGTGATATGATGCCGCCTCTTCCTGCTGCCTTTGGCACAATCCCATCATTCACACCTGCAAAAAACATGACCTTTATATTGGTCAGACGCGTTCTCTCAATATCTCCAATGGTCACTGTGTCGTATCCCGGCGGTATGACTGCCACCTCTGCTGCATCAAGCCCTGCATCCAATATCTGTGTAAATTCCTCAGCATCCATGCACTCGTCACCAAGCACCGCCACATATTTTTCAAAGAGCTGCATGACTATTTTGTATATCTGTCCGTATTCCTTTGATGCGGTCTGATTTCCTGCTTCAAGCAGTGTCTGTTCCTTTTTTGCAAGCTTATCAGGTATATCAAGTGAAACTGTCAGATTATATATCCCCAGCACATAGTCCTTAACCTTTGAGTTTTTATCGGAAAACACCTGATATACCGGCTTTAGAAGCTCAATTATATACTCCCTGCTTTTGTTTAAAAGCTCAAGGTCATAGCACGCCTTATTCTTTGGCAGCCTGACCCACTTTTTGTCCCATGCGCTTTTGCCTCTCACACCACAGGCGAGCACGTAGTTTTCAAGTATGTCTATTTCACTGTCCGAAAGCTCACAAAACCCGCACCGCAAAAATCTAAACACCGAATCAGCGGAAAAATTCTGTGCCGCAATATCCGGAATGGATCTGATAAACTCAATAAACGGATGAAAAAGTATCTCCTGTGTAGCATCGATAAAGTATGGAATATTGTATTTGTCAAATATCTCCCGCACATAACCGGCATATGTATTCACATCTCCCGTGACTATCGCAATATCACGATAACGCAGGTTTTCGTTTCTGACAAGCTCATTTATAGTTCTGGCTATCTTTGTCAGCTCCTGCTTTGGATCACGCAGACAATCTATATGAATGTGCTTTGGTGCTTTTTCAAAGGCATGCCTGCTTTTTCTGAAAAGCTGCTGCTCCATAAAGCCTAGCTCTTCATTTTCTGCCAATCTGTAGTTTTTATCAAGTATAATTGGCTCCTCGACCTCTATTCCATAAAACGCTGCCATTTCAGTGAGTGATTTTACTGTCCTTTTGGGCATGTCAAACAGCTCATGCATGCCCCTGCTCTTAAAAATGTCCTCACGACAGTCAATTGTGAGTGTGACATATATTTTCTTTGAAATGAGAAAGAGCTTTTTCATGAGCTGATTCTGTATAGGTGTAAATCCTGTAAATTCATCAAATGCAATGACTGAATTCCTAAGAATAGTAGACTCCTCTGCCACATCACAGAGCACATTAAGTATTTCCTCTGCCGTGATATATTTGTCCTGCATGAACTTCTCAAATGCCTCATACAGAACAAGTACATCCTTAAGCTTACCGGAAAGCGTATCTGAAAGCCTGCCGGAGGCAATATATTTTTCCAGATCCTGTGGCGATATATTGTACTGCACAAGCTCAGAAAGGAGCGACTTCACCTCACTTATATAGCCGATACGGTTTAAGTTTCTGCCTATCACACCAAGCTTATCCGCCTCCTGGCCCGCGAGCTTCCTGAGCACCAGGTTTTTACCGGTCTCCTCCAGCACCGTAAGCCTCGTGATTCCAAGCTCATCAAACACTCTGTATGCCAGACGCTTAAAGCTTAATACGTCTATATTCATTATGGCTTTGTTCTCCGACAAATCCACAAGCTGTCTCTGCGTCTGCATTGTAAACTGCTCAGGCACTATGATGAGATAATTATCCCTCGGATTTGCCTTTGCCTCTTTCAATACCCTGTTAAATAGATATTTTGTTTTTCCGTTTCCTGAATTACCTGTGATAAACTGTAATGACATAAAAAGACTCCATGATTAACTACTGTATAAAATGTATACTGTAATTATATCATGAAGTCTCCTATTATTGAATCACTTATTGTGCTTCAATTCAGCTTAATAACCGCTATACCTTGTGATTAGTGATGGAAAAGTCTGATTCCTGTAAAGCTCATTACCATACCGTACTTATTACATGTATCAATAACATGGTCATCTCTCACAGAACCACCCGGCTGGGCTACATACTTCACGCCACTCTTGTGCGCACGCTCAATGTTGTCACCAAATGGGAAGAATGCATCAGAGCCAAGTGCTACATCTGTATTCTTGTCAAGCCAAGCTCTCTTCTCCTCTGCTGTAAATACATCCGGCTTTACCTTGAAGAACTTCTGCCACTCGCCCTCTGCAAGCACATCCATATAATCCTCACCGATATAAAGGTCAATAGTATTGTCGCGGTCTGCACGTCTGATACCATCCACGAACTGAAGTCCAAGCACCTGTGGGGACTGACGAAGCCACCAATTGTCTGCCTTTGAACCTGCAAGTCTGGTACAGTGGATACGAGACTGCTGGCCTGCTCCGATACCGATTGCCTGGCCGCCCTTTACATAGCATACAGAGTTGGACTGTGTGTACTTTAAAGTAATCATTGAGATTGCCAGATCGATCTTAGCCTGCTCTGTGAGTTCCTTGTTCTCTGTCACGATATTTGAGAAGAAATCATCATCAATATGAAGCTCATTTCTGCCCTGCTCGAATGTGATGCCAAATACATCCTTTCTCTCGATAGGTGCCGGCTCATATGTCGGGTCAATCTCGATAACACAGTAATTGCCATTCTTCTTAGCCTTTAAAATCTCAAGAGCCTCGTCTGTGTAGCCCGGTGCGATAACACCGTCTGATACCTCTCTCTTGATTACAAGTGCAGTGCTCTTGTCACATACATCTGAAAGTGAAATAAAATCACCAAATGATGACATTCTGTCAGCGCCTCTTGCTCTGATATATGCATTTGCAAGCGGTGTAAACTCAATATCCATATCATCAACCCAGTAAATCTTTTTCTCCACATCTGAAAGTGGCTGTCCAACTGCTGCGCCTGCAGGTGAAACATGCTTGAAGGATGTTGCGGCTGGAAGACCTGTTGCCTTCTTAAGCTCTCTTACAAGCTGCCATCCGTTAAAGGCATCAAGGAAGTTGATATATCCGGCTCTGCCGTTAAGCACTTTTATAGGAAGCTCTCCCTCCTTCATAAATATTCTGGCCGGTTTCTGATTTGGGTTACATCCGTATTTTAATTCGTATTCCTGCATTTTTCTGTTCTCCTGTTTTTATCTGCTTATCTTGTATATTTGACCGTTTATATAGTGTTTTATTTGTTTTTGTTTACGATTCTGCTCTCATACTCGCCTGTTGCGATATCAATATATCTTACAAAAAGTGATACCTTATTGTCCTCGTTAAGGTTCTCCCATACCATATTGGTAAACTCGTCGATATCTCCATCGATGTCTACCCATGTAGGCTCACCCTCAAAGCTTGGCAGTGGATTTCCATCGCCCATATATGTATGGATGAAATGTCCCTCTCCCGCAACCGGTGCTGAGTATGCAAATGTATATCTGTTGCATGCATCAGGATTGCCGTTGTTGCTCTTTAAGATTGACATAGCGTAGTTGAACTCGCCATTGTCAATATGCATGATTCCTGAAATTCTTGGTGTATAGTTAGGAGCGTCAGGCTCAAACTCTCTTGTCCTTAATGCCTGCTCAAATGTCTGCTGCTTGTCCATCAGCTCATAGATAGTATCTGTCTGGTCACCGTTTGTGACAATTGTCTTGTTGCCGAGCACTCTTACAGGTGCGTAAATGATAAGACTTGGATCCTCAAGCTTTGAAGGGTCAAATGCCTGTGTTCTGATGCCCTCGCCATCCTCTACAAATACTCTGTTGCGGCTGTTTTCGCTTCTGCCCATGATAAAGTATGCTGTTACAGCCTTCTTACCATCCTTTGTGCGGCCGATTACGATACCTCTGCCAGGGTATGTTGTGCTTGATAATTCCTTTGCTAATGATACTCTTTCCATGTCATCCTCCATGTTTTCTGATAATGTGGTCTGCATCCCCAAATTACTCGGGCCTGCCGGAATAAAAAAGACCGTCTGAACACACATAATAATATAAAGCTCTGCATGAAACTTATATAAATGTGCGCCCAGACGGTCGGCAATCAACTGTTATACTCCATGCGGTTATCCACTTCCGTCAGTCATATAACTGTCTTTATTTAAGCATGTATTTTTGTCATTGTCAAGTACCACTTTAAAATAAGCATGTACTTATAAGTTATTCTTATAAGTACATGCTTGTAAACAATGCCATTATTTACTAATTTTTAAAGCTGTGAATAGGTGCCGGGATTCTTCCACCGCGGTTTACAAATGCATCACAAGAGAATCTGTTTACCGGCATAACCGGTGCACTTCCAAGGAGTCCTCCGATTTCTACCACATCACCTACATCCTTTCCGATTGCTGGAAGCAGTCTGCAGGCTGTTGTCTTCTGGTTTATCATACCGATAGCCATCTCATCTGCGATAATTCCTGAAATTGTGGTGGCCTTTGTATCGCCCGGGATTGCAATCATGTCAAGTCCCACTGAGCACACACAGGTCATAGCCTCAAGCTTTTCGAGAGTGAGTGCACCATCATTTACGGCATCTATCATTCCCTGATCCTCCGATACAGGAATAAAGGCACCTGAGAGGCCGCCGACATATGAGGATGCCATGATACCGCCCTTTTTCACCTGATCGTTTAAGAGTGCAAGTGCTGCTGTTGTTCCCGGAGCTCCGGCTCTCTCTAAGCCTATCTCGCAGAGAATATCTGCTACAGAGTCTCCGATAGCCGGTGTAGGTGCAAGTGAAAGGTCTATGATTCCAAATGGTACTCCAAGCTTCTTTGAAGCCTCCTTTGCCACGAGCTGTCCTACTCGAGTAACCTTGAAGGCTGTCTTCTTGATTGTCTCACAGAGCACCTCAAAGTTCTCGCCTCTTACTTTTTCAAGGGCAGTCTTTACTACTCCCGGTCCGCTGACACCTACATTGATGATGGCATCTGCCTCTGTCACACCATGGAAGGCTCCTGCCATAAACGGATTGTCATCAGGAGCGTTGCAGAATACAACAAACTTGGCACAGCCTGATACAGGAAGGTGCTTTGTCACCTCTGCTGTCTCCTTTATCATCTCGCCAATCAGCTTTACTGCATCCATGTTGATTCCGGTCTTTGTAGAGCCAACATTTACAGAGCTGCATACCAGGTCTGTCTCAAGCATTGCCTGAGGGATTGATTTTATTAAAAGCTCATCCGCCTTTGTCATGCCCTTTGACACAAGTGCTGAGTATCCACCGATGAAGTTGACACCTACCTCTTTTGCCGCCTTGTCGAGTGTCTTTGCTATGGTAACAAAATCCTCTGAGCTCTTGCAGGCCGCACCACCGACAAGGGCGATAGGCGTAACTGAAATACGTTTGTTTACGATAGGGATACAGTAGTTGTTCTCTATCTCTTTTCCTGTTGCCACAAGATCCTTTGCAAGTGTTGTAATCTTGTTGTAGATATTCTCATTTACCTTTGCAAGGTCTGAGTCTATACAGTCGAGCAGGCTGATACCGAGTGTGATTGTACGCACGTCAAGATTTTCCTTCTCCACCATGTCATTGGTCTCAATTACTTCACCAATATTAATCATTTTGCTGTTCTCCTTTAACTGTGTATGACATTTTTATGCTAAACTAGATTCGATGCATCATCTCAAAGATTTCTTCCTTCTGACACTTTATTGTTACACCAATTTCTTCTCCAAGTGCATCAAGCTGGTCAGAAATCTCTGCAAATGAAGCTGTAGCATTTGCCATATCAACAATCATCATCATGTTGAAATAACCTGAAACGATAGTCTGTGAGATATCAAGCACGTTTACACTGCCCTCTGACAGATATGTACATACCTTTGCGATGATTCCTACTGTGTCTTTTCCGACAACTGTGATGATTACTTTGTTCTTTGTGTTATCCATAACAACTTATTCTCCTGTTCTCTTATTCTACGGCTATGCGGTCTGATGCCCTGTCTCTCTTAGCCACATACATAGGGAAATCACTTGCCTTATATGGATTGTCTCCCATTGTGACCTCAAGCCTGACAGCTTCATACGCCAGCTTTTCGTAGTTGTTTTCTTTACTAAGGTGTCCCAGTATTACTGAGCCAAATTTATCATGAAGAAGCTCGCATAACAACTGCCCGCTTCTCTCATTCGACAAGTGCCCGCTGTCACCCATGATTCTGCGCTTGAGCGGATAAGGATACGCCCCTGTCTGGAGCATATTTATATCATGATTGGCTTCAAGCAGCAGTCCGTCAAGGTTCTGAAGCTTTGAAACCAGTGTGTCATCATACGTGCCAAGGTCTGTCACGACCGCCATCGCATGATTTTCATTTTTAAACCTGTACGCGACAGGATCAGCCGCATCGTGTGATATGTGAAGCGGCTCAAACTCTATATCGCCTATTGTAAAATCGACGCCTGCCTCAACAGGATGAAACAGCTCATCATCTATATTTCCAACGGATTTGGTACATTTTATGGCACCGATTGTGGCCTTTGTGGCATAAATCGGAATATGATAGCGCCTTGCCATGACACCAAGCCCTGCGATGTGGTCTATATGCTCATGCGTCACAAGAATGCCCTGCATATCTGTGGCAGTCATATCAAATTCATTCAGTCCGTTTTCTATTTTCTTACCGCTGATGCCCGCGTCTATGAGCACATGACAATCATCTGTGCCCACACATATACAGTTTCCACTGCTGCCGCTGGCAATGCTGCATAATTCTAACATGTTAATTCTCTTTCCAGTATAATTCTATTTGGTCTCCCTCATGAAGCTCCTCGGAAAACTGGGCATCCCTGCCATTTATTACAGTGGCTATTGCCCTGCCCTTTCCTGCCTGTAAATCAAATGAGATATGGGTAAATATATCGACAAATATATATGTATCCTTGCCGGACAGCTCTACAGGCTCACCGTTTACAATTACTGTAATTGTATTTTCTGATGAGTCTTCTTCGTGTATTTCTTCCTGTATATCATTTTTCGGCAATTCATTTTCCGGCAATTCGTTTTCCGGCACAGCAGATACTTCAGCTTCTTTAGCAAAATCATCATGCAGCTCATCGAGCACCTGATTCATCATCTGCTCTGATGTTCTGGACACTGTGTTGTCTGACTCTGTGCTGTTTACATCCGGCTCTGCTAAGACCGAAGCATCATTTGTATCTGCATCCGTTTTTTCGTGAACTGAGTCAGCATTTTCATCATGTTCATCCGTGACCGAAGCCTCATCTGTATCAGACTCTTGTGTGTCATTATAAGTGTTATTGTCGATTCTTGCAACACCATATTCATCTGTTTTCCACTCAACAGAGAAATTTTCATATACAAGAGTGTCGAGATCCGCCTCTTCATTGTTTACAAATATCATCTGGTCTGTGTCAATAACGAGATCCATAAACTGCGCAATCTGGCGCACTGTATAGTAATTTCTTGTCTCAATCACATCGTTTTCCCTGATGCTGTAATCCTCCGGCTCAAGCCTTCCGTTTACCTGGACAAACCTTGGACATGATACCTTTCTGCCATTTATGACAAATGTAATGACAGAATGATTGTACTCATCAAGCTGCGATATCTTATACACTGCTGCCTCTCCTGCTGTGGACGGCTCGATGACTATCTCACTGTTTGGCTCAAGCGGTGTGTTGATGCTTGCTGGCTTTCCGTTCATGGTCACCACTGCGCCCTCTCCGGCCTCGCCTCTTACAAGCCTTGCCACGCCGTTTACCGTAAAGTTTATCGGTGTGCCGCGCTTTGGAAACAGCTCATTGTTTGGAAATCCCGCCTGAAGCGCCGCATCGACTATTGTAAGCCTGTTATTGTCATAGAGCTTTATTCTCTCACCGTTGAATCTGACCATGATAAAATTGTTTCTCTGGTCATAATAATTCAGACATATACCAATTGGAGTGACAAGAAGCGGATCCTTCTTAATATCCTCCTGCTCAAAAGTCACATCGCCAAGCACTTCCTCACCTCTTAGAGCGACTCTTTCCTCCGGCAGGTCAAGGTCTTCCGCAAGCTTTTCCGTAAAGCCGTGTATCTTGCCTCCGCCTCCGACTACAAAGCAGGCGCTTACTGTCTTATCACCGTTTAGTTCTATTATTTTAGCCGATACCTCATGAGCAATATTGTCAACAACAGGTGACACCACCTCCCACACATCCTCTGCCGGAATCGTGTGCTCGATACTCATGATATCCTTGTATGTAACCGTATCCCCGGTCGTAGACTGAAGCTTTATGTGCTCAGCCATGTTAAAATCCACGAGAAAATGCTGCACGATAACCTCTGTCAGCTCATCTCCTGCATGCGGTATCATGCCGTAGGCAATAATACTTCCGTCCCTTGTGATTGATATATCACTCGTTCCGGCCCCCACATCGACAAGTGCGATATTAAGCATACGATAGTTCTCTGGAATTGCCACATTGATAGCGGCGATAGGCTCCAATGTCATATTGGCTACACTAAGCCCGGCCTGTCCCACTGCCGCATACAGTCCGTCTACCACATCCTCAGGCAGAAATGTAACTATGATATCCTCGCCTATTTTGTTTGCCTTATGACCCTCAAGGCTGATAAACACCTCATCATTTAAAAAGAATTTTACTGTAGAATATCCCACACAGTAAAACTTATAGCTTGTATCGTTAACCTCCTTGAGTGCCTCCTGTGCCTTTTCTATACCAAGCAGATTAAGCGTATGTATATCCTCACCTGTCACCACAGACTCCTGTGCATACTCATACTCCACATGTGTCGTGACAGTCTTTAATACTCGTCCTGCGGCCGCTATACACACCTCTTCAAGAGGC
Source organism: Agathobacter sp. LCP21S3_B2 (assembly GCF_052118705.1). Taxonomy (NCBI): domain Bacteria; kingdom Bacillati; phylum Bacillota; class Clostridia; order Lachnospirales; family Lachnospiraceae; genus Agathobacter; species Agathobacter sp. LCP21S3_B2. The sequence goes on from NZ_JBQKGQ010000021.1 coordinate 38,184, forward strand.
TGTCCTATCTGTTTTTCAAGCTCATCCTTTACTTCCTTAATGGTTTTTGCCACCCTGCCTATATCATGTATCTGACCGTCAAGCATGGCTCTGGTCTCATGCTCCCTGACATACTGTGCTGCAACCACAAATTCCTTGTCATCAGTCTGATAACCAACAGTTCCTACGACATTTCTTGTACCAATATCCAAACCGAATACATTGTTCATTTCCACTACTCCTTGTATTTGCTAAGCGCTTTATTTATTGAAGCTATCGTGTTTTCGATATCTCCGTCATTATCGATAACCTCCCTGCAGTGCCTTCTGTACTCATCTTCTTTAAGCTGGCTTGCAAAGATGCTGTCAATCTTCTCATCTGAATAGCCTCTTGATGACTTAAGTCTTTTTCTTCTGACTTCTTCGCTTGCATAAATATACCACAGCTCGTCGCATATTTCACCATATCCCTCCTCTATAAGGAGTGCTGCTTCAAGCACAAGCATGAAAAGACCTTCTTTTTTTGCCTCTTTAACTGCATTAAGCACATATTCCTTTACTGCCGGATGTACTACTTCGTTTAGGAGCTCTCTTTTTTTATTATCCGAAAAAATCACTCTGGCAAGTGCCGGTCTGTCAAAATGCCCGTCCTCAAGCCATATCGGTTCGCCCGCAAACAATTCCTTTAATCTGTTGTAGCAGTCGCTTCCCGGCTCCATCAGCTCATGTGCTATCTCATCGGAGAGCATGACCCTTACACCATCAAGTTCCTTAAGATAGCCAAGCACTGCCGATTTTCCGGCACCTACACCACCTGTTATTCCTATAAAAATCATACTGTTTCCTTTTCTGTCATCAATGCGCATCATACCAGTCATAGCCACACTCGGTGCCCACCTCCATGGATACCTTCATGTCCACCGCACCACGCATCTCTTTCTCCAGAAGCTTAATCACTTTATCCTTTTCAGCTTCCTTTGTCTCAATTAAAAGCTCATCATGCACCTGAAGGATAAGCCTTGACTTTAAGCCCTCGTCAAGAAGCCTGTCATGCACACGTATCATGGCAATCTTTATGATATCGGCTGCTGTACCCTGAATAGGTGAGTTCATCGCAACTCTCTCTCCAAACTGTCTTTGCATGAAATTGCTCGAGTTCAGCTCAGGAATCGGTCTGATACGTCCAAACATGGTCTTTGTATAGCCGTTTTTCCTGGCATCCAAAACCGTCTGATCCAAAAACTCCTTAATCTTTGGATATTTGACAAAATAGCTGTCTATATAGCCCTGTGCCTCTTTCCTTGAAATCCCCAGGTCGTTAGACAGGCCAAACGCACTGATGCCATATACGATACCAAAATTTACAGCCTTTGCATTTCGTCTTTGAAGGTCTGTGACCTCATCAAACGGTGTGTCAAACACAAGGGATGCTGTACTTCTGTGGATATCCTGACCATTCTTAAAGGCCTCTATCATCCTTTCATCCCCTGAAAGCGCTGCCAGCACCCGAAGCTCGATCTGCGAGTAGTCTGAGTCAACAAACAGATCTCCCTCCTCAGGCAGAAATACCTTTCTGATAAGCTTGCCCAGCTCAATCCTTATCGGGATATTCTGTAGATTAGGCTCTGTGCTTGAAAGACGACCTGTCGCAGTGATTGTCTGATTTAAGGTAGTATGGATTTTGCCATCGGATGCAATATATCCCGAAAGTCCGTCAGCATATGTGCTCTTTAGCTTTGTGAGCTGTCTGTATTCCAATATATCCGCGACAATCGGATACTCAGGTGCCAGCTTTTCAAGCACATCTGCCGCAGTCGAATAACCGGTCTTTGTCTTCTTTTCATTTGGCAGACCAAGCTTCTCAAATAGAATGACTCCAAGCTGCTTTGGCGAATTTATATTAAACTCCTCACCTGCTGCCTCATATATTTTCTTTTCAAGCTCAGCTATTGAAACAGCAAGCTTGTCTCCATACTCTTTTAGCTTTATTCCATCAGCCCTTATACCCTCATTTTCCATATCATACAGCACGAAAACGAGTGGCAGCTCGATATCTCTGTAAAGAGTAAGCATATCCATTTCCTTTAGCTTCTGCAAAAGAACCGGCTTTGATTTCCAGGCAGTATACACCTCGTAGCAGGCACAGTCCACTGCCTTTTTCTCATCCTCCTTCATCATCTGAGTAAAATCAAGCTTTCCCAGATAATCCTTTTTAGATGAGAGCATAAGCCCCAGATAGTCCTTTGCAACCGCATCATAGGGATACTCCCCGACAAGTGGATTGATAAGGTATGCAGCCACCATCATGTCAAAATATCTGCCTCTGTCATCTGCCTTTATCTCTTTGCTCTTAAATCTGTGCAGATTTGTCTTTAAATCCGGTGATATCCATGACTTTACTTCCAGGTTATTTATTTTTTCATCCAGGAAGCTGCTTGAAATCTCATCACCTGTACAGATAAAATAAATGTCCTCCTCTGAAAAACAAATCGAAACAGCAAGATAATCGTTCGAAACCGGCTCCGAAAACAGACTTAGCTGTCCATCACTTTCGCTGTTTCCCAAAGACTCTCCCGGTACTACCGCAAAAGCGACCTCCTTGTCCTTTGCCTTCTCAAACACACTCTCAGCAGTCTTTAAGTCCCTTACTACCACAAAATGCTCCTCGGCATTGTTTTTAGGAGCCTCCACATTAAACCGTGACAGCATGTTTTTGAATTCGTATCTTTTGCACAGTAAAAAGGCTTCCTCAGTGTAGAGTGACTCTACTCCGCCACTAAGCTTTGCATCAGAAAATTCATAGTCAACCGGCGCATCAAGTATGATTGTCGCAAGCTCCTTGCTCATAAGCGCCTGCTCCCAATACTCTACTATATTCTTTGAAGCCCTTGGCGGCTTTACATTCTCAGCGTCCTCATGTACTGCCTCTATACAGTGATATTTTGCTATAAGTGCGCCTGCTGTCTTTTCGCCGATACCGGGTACACCGGGAATATTATCAGACGTATCTCCCTGCAGAGCCTTTACATCGATAAACTCCTTTGGAGTGACGCCGTACTTTTCGATAACATCTGCTGTATTGTAGTTTTCTATCTCGGTTCCTGTTTTCTTTGTCTTTGGAATCCTTACCATGACATGGTCAGTCGCAAGCTGCAAAAGGTCTCTGTCTCCGGAAATGATGGCGACATCCATACCGGCCTTTTCTGCCCTGACAGATAAAGTTCCAAGTATATCGTCGGCCTCATAGCCTTCCTTTTCCACGATTTTAATGCCCATAGCGTTAAGCATTTCCTTTATCATAGGCACCTGCTGCCTGAGTTCCTCGTCCATAGGCTTTCTCGTGCCCTTGTACGCATCAAACATCCTGTGGCGAAACGTCGGTGCATGCACATCAAATGCCACCATCAGATAGTCAGGCTTTTCCTCGTCAAGAATCTTGAACATGATATTCAAAAATCCATAGACTGCATTTGTGTGAAGCCCCTCCGAATTGGTCAGATCAGGCAGCCCGTGATATGCCCTGTTTAAAATACTGTGTCCGTCTATAAGTACAAGCTTTTCACTCATTTTGATACTTTCCTTACTGTCAATTATAATATTGTTGTAATCGCTGCCGGTCACACTGCAGTGCAGGCAGTAACGTTAAATAGCTCTTGTATATTTCTTAAGCCACTGGGCCTCCTCATCATTCAAAAATGGTGAAACAAGCTCATAAACTCTCGCATGATAAGCATTCAGGTATCCTTTTTCCCTGTCTGTCATCTGATTTGGATCAATCGCATCTAAATCTATAGGCACATATGTCAGATTCTCAAAATACATAAACTGGCCATACTCATTTTTCTCGCCCTTTCGGCAGATAAGCTCATTCTCTGTACGAATACCGAATTTGCCCTCTAAATAGATGCCCGGCTCATCTGTAGTGACCATTCCCTCTTCTATCACACGCTCTGCAGTTCTACCCGGGTACTGCTTCCAGTGAAAGCTGTTTGGTCCCTCATGCACATTGAGCACATAGCCCACACCGTGTCCGGTGCCGTGATTGTAGTCCATGCCAATCTCCCAGAAAGGCTCTCTTGCCAGAATATCAAAGTTTAGTCCCGAGCAGCCCTCCTTAAACTTTGCATTTGCCAGGTTCATATTTGAGCAGCACACTCTCGTAAACATATCCTTCATCTCGTCAGTCACCGGGCCTAGTGCAAAGGTTCTCGTGATATCTGTGGTTCCCTCCAGATAATGTCCGCCTGAATCAACCAAAAGAAGACTCTCAGGCTTAAGCTGCCTGTCAGACTCCTCTGTTGCAGAGTAATGCACAATAGCACCATGATCAGCATATCCGCATATTGTGGCAAAGCTCAAATCAAGAAAGCCCTCCTGCTCAGCTCTAAGCGATGCAAGATAATCTGAAGCCGAAATCTCTGTCATAGGTATCTTACCTATATTTGTCTTAAGCCAGTACATGAACTTGCACATCGCAACTGCATCCTTTAAATGCGCCTTGCGCAGATTTTCAAGCTGTACTTCATTCTTTACGGCCTTCATGACAACTGTAGGATCCTCCGCATCAATCACCTTAACACCATCCGGCAGGCTGTCGCAGATGCGGTAATTTACAATCGATGTATTTAAAAGCACTGTCTCTTTTTCATCAATATGCTTCACATATTCATAAAAATCATCATAAGGTCTTGTCTGTATACCATTCTTATCGAGGTATGCCTTAAGAGTCTCTGTCACAACCTCCTCCTGCAAAAACCATATGCAGCTGTCCTGTGACAGTGCCAGGTATGAAAGCACTACAGGCACATAGCTTATGTCGCCTCCCCTGACATTTAAAAGCCAGGCGATATCGTAAAGTGATGACATCAGATGAAGGGTTGCACCCTTTTGTGCCATCTGCTCTCTGACTCTTTTAAGCTTTGAACTTATATCCTCACCGGTATATTTATTGTCAAAAATCATGACAGCCTCCTTTGACATAGGAGGCCTGTCTGTCCATATAAGGTCAATCAGATCCTCATTTACATACATGCTGCCATGCTTTTCTTTTGCAATTTCAGAAAGCCTTTTGCCCCATGCGGCATTTACCACTCTGCCGTCAAAGCCTATTACACCGCCATCCGAAAGAGTATCCTTTATATACTCATCAACTGTCGGTACGCCCTCCTCGCCAATCTTAAAGAGCTTTACAGTGGTATCCTTAAGCTGCGCAGCCGCCTGCACAAAATATCTGCCGTCTGTCCATAGACCTGCCTCATCCATAGTGATGACTGCGGTTCCTGCTGAGCCCGTGAAGCCTGTAATATATTTGCGTGCCTTAAAATGCTCTCCTACATACTCTGACTCATGAAAATCAGCAGTAGGTACCACATACAGCGAGATGCCCCTCTTTGCCATCTCGCTTCTCAATGCTTTTAATCTATCCTGTATCATTTTATTATGCCTCTTTAAATTCAAAAAATTTTGTATCTAATTCCGGATACATTCTCTTTAATGAGATTGGTTTGCCGGATTTGTTCAAAAAGCAATGGCTGCTTTTTGCAGTAGTTCGAAGCTCGCCTGTCTCTTTGTCCTTCATGACATACTCAAGCTCCATCTTGATTCCGTTATACTTAAGCAGCTTTGTGTATATGACGACCGTATCATCGAAATGTACCATACTGTGATACTCTACCGATATCGACAGCACCGGGCTTATGATTTCCATCTCCTCCATCTGCCTGTAGTTGAGTCCTATCTGATCCATCAAATCAAGTCTTGCTTCTTCCATCCACTTGACATAGTTTGAATGGTGGATTATACCCATCTGATCTGTTTCATAATACTTTGCGTGGTGCTCGTAAGGACGAATTCTAAGTTCACCTTGTGAGCCGGCAATCTGTAACTCATTGTTTGCCATAAAAACTTCCTCCATTCATATTTTGGTCTTATTTCTATTATGCCACATTGGACAGCTAAATTCAACGACTTGACCGTAAAATATAAACCGGCTGCTACCTGCGTATCATGCTGTAGCAGTCTCTGCATATATTGCGTGAATTTCCAATCGGAAGTATTCTGCCGCAATACCGGCATCTGATGATATACTCATCCTTGTTCTTTGATAGAAGCTGCATAATCTTTGCCTGTGTTTTGTCGCGCTCGTTTTCAAGCCAGTCCTCCTCCACAATTTTGCCCATGCGGACTGAAAACTGATAGTACAAATCAAGTTTTTTGTAATAGGATTCGTATTTCATGAGCCCCTGATACTTTGAATGCTTATCAGGCTTGTCGAGAGAGATATCAGATGTATACGACATGCAGTAGCGCAGCCATTGTCTGACAAGCTCCCTGTCCTTTATATCTATAGGACATGTAATCATCTTATAAAGCAGATATTTGTCATCAAAATCTGCGATAAAGTATCGCTCCTTATACGCATATCCATACAAAAACAATATCTCATCGACATTGATTTTCCTAAACGGTGCTGATGGCTTTGCCTCATGCCAGAGCTTAATTATCGCATCAAGCGGCGCATCCATTGTAAGGAGCACCTGTGGGAAGCCAAGACTTACTATATCAATATCCTGTTCCGGTATATTTAGCGTATTCTTCAGATAATTCAGATTCTTTTGTCCCAAAGCTGTCACATAACCTGTATCATACAGACCAAATCTGCCTGCACGGCCCGCTATCTGTTTTATCTCAGAGATGACAAGCGGACGTCTTGATACTCCATCAAACTTTTCCACCTCCAGAAATACAATTCTTCTGACCGGCAGATTGAGTCCCATTCCTATCGCATCTGTTGACACGACAACCTGTGTCTTTTTCTCATTAAAAAGCGTCATCTGCCTGCGCCTTATTTCCGGTGGCAGACTTCCGTATATGACACTTGGCTTTATGCCGTTTTCCTCAAGACGCCCTGCTATATTGAGTACCGACTTCTTTGAAAACACGATAAAGGCATCGCCCTCTCTCACATCCTGCGGAAATGAAAACGGCTTATCCTCCAGCTTTAGCGCAGTCTTTCTCTCATACTCCCTTATCTCATACTCGTCGTGGCACAGATTAATCAGATGAATGACTACATCCTTTGCCACCGGGCTCATGCATATATGAATCTCTCCAGCAAGTGTACCAAGAATTGCCCTGGTCCACGAATGTCCCCTGTCATCATCTGCAACCATCTGTGCCTCATCAATCACTGCGATATCATATTCCTTATCACAGTCAAGCATCTCCACTGTCGATGCTATAATTCTGCTGTCTGATACCTCAAGACACTCCTGGCCTGTAAGCATGGTGCATGGTATGCCTGCATCATTCATCTTCTCATATACCTCAAGTGCCAGAAGGCGAAGCGGCCCCAGATAAACTCCATTTTGCGCCAGCTTAAGCCTCTCAAGCGCCTGATATGTCTTACCGCTGTTAGTCGGGCCTATATGAAGTATGAAGTGCCTTTTCATGCTCTGTGCTTTTGGAAACTCAAGCTCAGGCCGTGCCGGAACCAGCGTGACAATCTCTCTTCTAAGCTCCTTGCTGCGGTACTCATTATAAAGCTCTTTCATGCTTCTGGTACATATCGCCCCTATATACTCCTTGCGCAAAAGCTTTAGAAAATCCTCTGTGAGATACTCTGCCTCCTTCTCATCAAACTGCTCCATATCCACTCTGACGAGCTGCGGAAGGATTTCTCTATTTAAAATCTGCCTTGCATTTTTATTGTTGGAATAATAGGTAATCAATGCAAGCCTTTTTATTTCCTGATGCAGCTTGTTGAGTGCCACAGTCTCATTTTTTGAAAATCGCGCATATTTAATTGATTTTGCTTTGTTATTGAGCCTGTGAATATAGTGTGCCAGCTTTACAGGCTTACCTGTACTTCTCTTCGCATTCTCCCTGTACTGGTCAACATAAAACTGTACCAGTACCTCTTCAAACGATTTTTCCATATATGTGTGTTATCCTCTTTATTTATATACACCGTTAAGAGTCACCTCAAACGTAACATCCTTTCCGGCTAGTTCTGTATTTGCCTTATAATCATCCGGAAACTTCAGGTTTAAATCAAAGGTTTCTCCCACTTTGTGACCTACCACCCCGTCCTCAAAGCCATCTATATAGCTGCCTGAGCCAAGCACGAGGTCTGTGCCCTGTCCATCAGTGCTTCCACCCTCGAATTTTTCTCCGTCCATATATCCGGTGTAGTCAATATTTACCTTATCTCCGTTTGCCGCAACCGTGTCAGTCTCTGTATTCAGTGTTGCTGCCTCGGTCTGTGAATCACTGCTTTGTGTCTCGGATGCCTGAGATTCTGTGGTCTGTGATGCAGCTTGCGTACCATCAGTGCCATTTGACGATGAACCGCCCGATGTCGCAACAGCCCAGATTAGCACTATGACTACCACAACGACTGCCACTACCGGCACCCAGAATTTCAGCAGATTCACAACCTTTGCCTTCTTTTCTGCCTTCTCTCTCTCGATTCTTCTTTTTTCCTGTGCGATTTTTTTGTTTTGTTTGTTCATTTTTTTAATCTCCTGTTTTATTTTTATTATTGAATTATACTATTACAATTTGAACATTCTGTGTTTCGCATAAATGAACAGTATGCGTTGTCTGTCAGTGCATTCGCTATCTGTCACTGTTCGCTTTAAACGGCTGCGTCTCTTAACTATTTGACGCAACAATAAAAGCAGCAGAAAGACGCCCACACAGCCTGCGCTTATAGCTGCACCTGCCTTAAGCCCCGGTGTCTCATAATAAAGCTCTATCTCATGCTCTCCCTCATCCATATGAATGCTCACAAAGGTATCTGAAAAATCCTCATACTCTGCATCCTTCCCATCCACCTTCATAGTCCATCCCTTTTCACTCGGAATAGAAAGCACAAGCTGTCCTGCCTGTTTCACATCAATGTGTCCGCTTATGTGTGTATCTGAAAAATCATCCACCGAGAGTGTCTGCTCATTGAGTGTATTGTAAGCACTCTCAACTGCAGCAATGGAAAGTTCGTATACATTAAACCTCACAGCATCGGCATCAGTGTTTGTGACGGAAACTGTCTCCCCCGCCTTCACATATCCCAGGTCAAACAGATACCTGTGAGTGGTCTTCGAGTATGTGGTCTCATACTCTCCGTGGCTGAATGTCAGACTGTCAGTGCTGCACGAATCGTATGCTGCATAATAATATCCGTCATGGTCAAAGGTGAGAGTCGTAGTTCCCGGATTTTCATCCTGAGTGCACTCTGTCAGGGTCAGCGTATCATCTGCTGCGCCAAGGAGCCTGCCAATGGAATTAATCGAATAGATTTTCGATGACGATGATGGCTTCCACTCATCAATCACTCCCTCATCCATCATAAAACCAAGCGGAAGCGTGTAGTTGTTCCGATACAGATAGTGATTTCCACATTTTCCCACAAGTGTAGTCAGCTCATTCTGTGGCTGTATTGATTTTGTAACCATATATCTGACCGAAAGCATGGCTGACGTGACAGGTGTGGCACCGTTATAGCAGTAGAAATTCTTGCCTCCCTCCATATAAAGAGCCTGATAGAAATGGCTCACATTTATATTCATCAGGGAAGAAAACTGTGTTCCAGAAGCATAGCCGTATCGTGTGTCATCATTTTTAGTAAGTCGGCCTGTATCCTCAACCCTGTAAAATGGTACATCGTTGTCAGCTGCATCCTCTTTTGCCAGCTCCAGTGCCTTTTGCATATCGTCCACATTGGCATTGTAGCTGCTTCTGCCGGTACATCCAAGTCCTGTCACAGCCATATTGACAGCCAGCTCCACAATCGCAATACCGCATGTTATGACCATCAAAAGCTCCCTGTTTTTCCTTGCTGCAAGCTTTAAAAGTACTGTCATAATGCCGTACAGCGCAACAAACAATATGCTTATGATAACTGCATAATACTCTGTCACATCCTCATCGGCAAACATCGTGCTTACTGCCATAAGCGCCGATGCAAATACCACTGCCACGCCAATATGCCACAGTCTTATGCCACGCCACTTTCTTACTGTAGCATAGCCTATGGTCAATACAAGAAATGCATACAGATACGACTGTCTGCCAGGCAGCGAATCCGGAAAATGCAGTCCGTGCCATATAAAGTCAAGCTGTTTATTGGCAAAGCTTGCCATGAAAAACAACACAAACAATATAGGAGCTATTTTTTTCTTCCAATTAATCCTTTTGTTGAGCACAAACAGTATCAAAAGCATCACACTAAAAGCTCCGGCATACAGATTCGGCCAGTTCTCTGCACCCTCATAGACGCTTGCTGTCGTACACATCCTGCCGACCTCTGATAAGAGATTAAAATACCACTCTATCTGCTTTGGAAACTCGATGCCCGACGAACCGCTGTAGCTTAAAATGATAAGCTCCGGGATGATTAGCACCATCGCAGTGCCTCCAGCCAAAAGCGAGTAAACGGCAAATCTCACAATTGCAGCCATTTTACCGCCCTTTTGCGTAAAGAAAAGCCATGCAAACCAGAATACTAAAAAGATGCAAAGCATGATGCTCAGATAATAATTTGACAATATACAAAGTGCCAGTGATACATAGTAAAGCACCGGCTTTTTGTCCCGCACAAGCTTCTCAAGTCCTACTATCGCAAGCGGTGCAACTGCCACAACATCCATCCACATGACATCCCAGCTATACGCAGCTACAAATCCGGAAAGCGCATATGCCGTAGAAAAAACAAATGCCGGCACAAATGTATTATCGTGATACCTGTTATCCTTTCCAAGAAGCACAAAGTGCTCCTTCAAAAAATAGAAAAATGTTGCTCCGCTAAGCGAAATCTTAAAAATGATAAGCAGTTCAATAAACTCAATAATATGGCTCTTTGGAAAAAGCACCACAAGCCAGTTTAATGGACTCGCCAGATAATAGGCAAATACCGATACAAAATCACTGCCAAGCCCGATATTCCATGTATACATGAGGCTCGCACCATTTCTTAGCTTCTCCCACAGCTCATTAAAGAAAGGCAGATACTGGTGATACAAATCCATATGCAAAAGGCAGTAATCGCCAAATGGATATACACCATTTCCTATACAGATGATTATACATATGAAAAACGGAATTAAAAACGCTGTCAAAAGTGGATGCTTTTTAACAAAATTCATCACTTATCCTCCCAGTCAAACAGTCTGTAATATTGCAAAAGCTTATAATCGTTTAGCATATCCGAATCGGCCTGCTTCTTTTTGCTGCCGGTTGCCTTGTCTGATTTATTTGATGCTTTATCTGATGTCTTATCTGCAGTTTTATCCATGCGTACCGCTGATATAATTGGATACTCCTCCTGCAGCTTTAGCAGAAAGCTCTGATAGTTATTTGTCGGCACACCTGCCGCTTTAAGTACGTTTGCAGCCAGATAATTAACACTCGTGTCTTTTCCTTCCGCCTCATCAATATCATAATTTGCCCAGATAACATACGGCACCTGATAGCGCAGCTTAAGCTCTTCATTTGATAAATTATTATAATCCATGCCGTTTGCTGCAAGAACAGAGCCTGCCACAGTATCATTTGGCTGATGATCACCGAAAAATACCACTATAGTTTTCTCATCCACATTTGAGAAATATTCAATGAGGCTCTTTAAATCCTCATCTGTCAGCTTAATCAAAGAAAGATACTGGTCAAGCGCAGAATTATTGAGCTTATCAGCTGTCACCGTATTGTCAAAGCCGTAGTATGTATCCGTGTATCCACCATGGTTTTGCATAGTGACATTGAATATAAATGCCGGCTGACCATCCGGTTTGTTCTCATAGGTCTCAATAATCCTGTCAAAGGATGTCTCATCACTTATATATTTGCGCACAAACCTCTGATTAGAATAATCCTGCATAAACGAAAGATTGTCAAATCCCAAAAGAGGATAGACCGTATCCCGGTTCCATCCACTGCCATAGTACGGATGCTGTGCATACGTTGCGTAGCCTATGCTTTTTAAATAGCTTGCAAGGGAAGGTGTCGTGCTCTTGATATACTGCTGATAAGGAATACTTCCTACCGGAAGAAAAGCCATCGTATTTCCTGTCAGAAACTCAAACTCGGTATCGGCGGTATTTCCACCGCATACAGACGTATTCAGATATCCTGTTATAGTGTTCTCATTGCCCTTTTCAAGACTGTGCACAAACGGCATATAGTCTGTATTTGTATCAAAATCACCGAGCACTGACAGGTCTGAAAATGCCTCATCCATCACAACTATAATATTCGGATAATCACTTTTATCTGTAATTGCAGTATTATTAGCTGCATTATTAGTTGCATTATCTTTATCAGCTTCTTCATCTATAGTGGCAGAATTATCTGAGGCGGCAGCTTCATCTGAATTATCATCTGTACCGGCATAGCTGTCAAGCAGCTCCTTAGCCTTCTGTCTGCTATACCCATCAGGCTTATCAACCGCCACAAACTTAAGATCCATCGCAAAGGTCACTGCCATTCCATTCACCTTTGTCATATATGCAGGTGTAAATAGAAACGGATACAGGTAATTGTCCGTCTGGAAATCCTCATCCTGCAGGGCATTCACAAACAGACACAGCGCAAGTAATCCAAGCACTGTCGGAATTAGTCTGAACCTGAATTTCCACTTAATTCTGAAATCAACAAAATGCATAAGCATAATAAGAGCTATAAATATAACTGTAACAACAACTACTCCTGCAGTCGGTGCGAAATCATAATTGGATGCAACACTTGTCGCCGTACCAATTGAAAAAATATCCCATGGAACAAAAGGAGTCGAGCGGAAAAGCATAACATAATGATTAATCAGTCCAAAAACCATGGCCACGATAAAAACTGCACGAAGTGCCCATTTCGCCCTGCCCGTAACAAAATAAAGAATCCAGGCAATCAGCTCAAACAAAATAATATTAAAAAATCCCGCCATAAATCTGACTTCTTCAAATGGATTATGTTCGTAGAACTCCATAAGATAAAAAGCCGTAATCGGGAAAATCGAGAAAAATATAACATTGAATATAATTTCATATTTTTTATAAATCTTTTTTATCATCATAATGCTCCTGTTTGCTATCTGGTATTACAGCCTATATGGCAGATTTTTGGGTACCTTTTTGGGTACAATTTTGGGGCAAATTTTTCTTAAAAGTACCCTAATTTCTTTAATTTTTTGAAAGATTGTAAGTAAAGAAAAACCCCGCAAACCCTTGATTTTACTGAAAATCTTGGATTTACGGGGTTTTACAAATAGTGCCGGCAGTGGGACTTGAACCCACACGGGCTTGCGCCCAACAGATTTTGAGTCTGCATCGTCTGCCATTCCGACATGCCGGCATCTTACGAACAGTCAATATTCTATCACAGTTATTGACTTCATGCAACTAAAATTTGTAAATTCATTATGAATTTGTAATTTCAATATAAATTTCATTATAAATTTTATTATAAATTTTATTGTTTCGATAAAATCTTTAATATGTGTCTTTAACAATATATATGAAGGCCTTGAATTATATCTCAACACACAACCTTATTCTTACCTGTGCATTTTCCAACATAAAGCTGCTTGTCAGCAAAACTGATCCATTCCTTATAATCCTGTCCAACCTTATACTTCCCCGCACCGATGGTTACGGTCATCTTGCCACTGCCCAGAGAAGTCCAAATCGTTTTGTCATTTACAGCAATCCTTATTTCATCAAGATAATCCTTTGGAACCTCTCCGTTCACACATTTTCCAAGGAGCAGGAACTCTTCTCCTCCCCATCTGCAGTATTTAAGCTCTGTTCCACGGGCCTTCTCCACAATAGTACGTGAGAGAATCTTAAGAGCATCATCTCCCACATTATGACCGTAGGTATCGTTTATCTTTTTGAAATCATCAATATCAATCATCGCAAGATAATAACCCCCCTGCGAATTAGTCTCAAACAAATTTTTAAGCTGTGCCATCATGTAAAAACGATTCGGCAAATCTGTCAATGCATCAAACTGCGCCTTCTTTTCCATAGCACCTTCTGTTGAAGCGAGAAAATTAGATAAAACAAGCATGGTAATAATAATTGAAAACAATACAATTGATACAATCGCTATTGAAAGACACCTGATAACCATTGGATCCAGCTTGTAAATCGGATTTACCATGTCTTCAAATGTATACAACAAAATAATCGTAATTGAATAAATACAGCTTAAGATGATTGCGCTGTAGCCTTTCTTCTTTTTTCTCTTAATCACATAATCCAACACGAAAAAATAATACATTACATCTATCAAAAAAAGCTGAAAATTGCACTCCATACCAACACTAAAAACTGCTAATACCATATGAATAAGCACTTCTACAGCCACTAAATACAGATATATATTTATTTTTTTGCATTTTGCAATATTAAATCCCAGAAAATAAAAACATATACTAATCATGTTCACTCCTGCCATCAGGTCAACACCTATAGATGTAAACAGGAAGAAAAACATAATATGTATGGCAAGAAATGTTTTATTCATCATGAGAACAAAGGATTGTTCCTTTGTTGATGAACCGCTGTACTCCATTTATAAAAACCCTCTATCTACTTTTCTACATTTCATAAATATAATTGTTACATGTCAATAGCTATATTAGAAATAATATCACAATTACCATGCTTTAACAACCTTTTTTTGCACAAAAGTACCAAATTATTTTTTCCTTACTCTTCTTAACATATATCCAATTAAAATAATAAATGCACTTGTCAATACACTTCCATAAAATGTTACTCCTCTACACAACAACTCCATATTAGCTGCATTGTCTCCCACAAGCTGTTTAAATCCATCAATCATGATATAATCAGCAACCCCCATTGCCCCCGGAATCGGAACACAATTAGAGCCCATGGCAACAAAGCATTGTATCACACTGACGTCCATAGCCTTTTTCACACCCTCTCCCATAGACATAAATATCATAAATGAGACTAAAAGCTGTGACATACGCTGCATCATATTCCAGAAAAAAATCTCTGCAAGAAACCCTGTCTGTCCTGTAATGCTGTTAGAGCATTCCTGATACTCAGCCATTGTGTTTTTAAGTTTTTTTCTAAGTTTATCACCGTGTCTGATGACATGTATTTTTTCCATCAGACGAATTATTGCATCACATATGCCATACAATATCTTTCCTTTCCTCAGCAGCATGTAAAAAACCAAGGCAAGAAATATAAGCACTATGATTCCAATACCTATAAACACTCTGGATAAAACAGAAAAATTTTCAAGCATAGGATATTTAAATATTATAGATAAAATTCCGACTGTCAAAAGCGCAAGTGTATACATTACAAGATTGATAAGTAATGCTACTGTTGTCGCATATCCTGGAATGCCGTCCTTCATCATAAAATACGCACTTGCAGGCTGTCCCCCGGATGCAGAAGGTGTAATTGCAGAAAAATACACATCAGCTCCACCATAAACCGTTCCATCCAAAGCATTGGTCTTATATCCAAAATGTCTTGCAATTCTGACAAGCGCAAATCCTTCAAACCAGATAAATCCAAATGTACATACAAAGCTTGCAAGAAGCCAGCCTTTATCAGCTCCCGAAATAAAGCTTTTCAATGTATCAAATGAAAAATTCCTGCTTTGTGATATAACAGCCCATATACTTAAAGCAGCTATAAAAACTGACGCAATTGCCCAGAATATTTTTTTCTTATCCATGAAACAGATTACCTTTCCAATAACAAAACTGGTGTCGTGACCTATAAAGAACACCACACCAGTTTATTGTAGATAATATACCTGATTTTATCAAGTAAAATATTGTTAATGACTTCTTAATGTTTAATGAAATTTGTAATAAATTCCTATTCTGATTTGTTTATTTCATCGTTATAACTTTCTTTTTATACCTCATCGTCATCATCATCTGTATTCATCATATATACTCCACGGCTGGCATCCCCATCCGGATTCTTACCAAATTCATAATTATTTCCCGGTAAAACGGCATTGAGGAAAATTCCGGCAATTGCTGCAATGGCAAGTGCTGTCAGAGTAATTGATGTTCCTGCTACTGTAAATGTAAGTCCATCTCCAAAGCCCAGACCACATACAAAAATCACACCCGCAATAATCAGATTTCTTGATTTTGTCAGGTCTACCTTGTTTTCAACCACATTTCTGACTCCTATTGCTGAAATCATTCCATAAAGCATGAATGAAACTCCACCAATGATTGCTGAAGGCATAGTGGAAATCACGGCTGAAAACTTTGGAATAAACGAAAGTGCAATAGCAAAAACAGCAGCAATACGGATAACTCTCGGATCGTATACCTTGGACAGCTCAAGTACTCCTGTATTCTCACCATATGTTGTATTAGCCGGTCCACCAATGGCCCCTGCAAATGCAGTCGCAATTCCATCACCTATAAGTGTCCTGTGAAGCCCCGGATCAGCAATAAAGTTCTGCTCTACTGTAGCAGAAATAGCTGACATGTCGCCAATATGCTCCATCATTGTCGCAATAGCGATAGGTGCCATAACAAGGATTGACGTAATATCAAACTTCATAAACTGAAATTTAGGTATTCCAACCCAGGCAGATGATGCAATTGATGTAAAATCAAGGATTGTTGAACCATCAGGATTTGTAATCCCGGCAGCATTCATGATTAGTGCAAACACATATGAAATAATTACGCCCATTAAAATAGGAATAATCTTAAATAAGCCCTTCCCCCAAATATTAAAAATAATTATGACTCCAAGCGCAATAATTGCAAGCACCCAGTTTGTTGAAGCATTATTGATAGCTGACCCGGCAAGTGAAAGACCTATGCATATGATAATAGGACCTGTCACAACCGGTGGAAGAAAGCGCATTACACGCTTGATTCCAACCAGCTTAATAATCAGTGCAAGCACAAAATAAAGCATACCTGCAACAAATATTCCACCACACGCATACGCTGCTTTATCATTGACAGCCATATCTGCATACATGCCACTGTCAAGATTTGCAACAGTATAAAAGCCTCCTAAAAAAGCAAATGACGAGCCCAAAAAAGCCGGTACCTTAAACTTTGTACACAGATGAAATATAAGCGTGCCAAAGCCTGCACAAAAAAGGGTAACCGATACAGAAAGACCTCTGGTAAGCGGCTCCCCACAAGCCTTCTGAAAATATCCTGATACAAGAATAGGCACAAGAATTGTTGCGCCGAACATAGCAAACATATGCTGCAAACCAAGAATAAGCATCTTGGCCTTTCCAAGCTGCCTCGCATCACGAATTGGCTCCTGTTTCTTTTGTTCCATAACAACCTCCTTAATAAATTAATATTTTCGATAAGTAACTGAAAACATTATAGCAGTTTTTAATTATTATTTCATTATTTTTTATTATTTTTCACAAAAAAAAGACATCTCATTGGATGTCTTAAATAATTCATATTTAATAAGTTTGTACCTTCAAAACTTCATACAAATTTGATTTGTTTTTCTGTAATCCACACCGAAAAAATCATCTCGATTCAAATCCAAATTTATGCAGACACCTCTGCAAAATCCGTATTTCATTGTACTTGTTTTTCTCAGTTATTAACCAGATTAAGCCCTCGACCTATTAGTAACAGTCAGCTCCACATGTTGCCATGCTTCCACCTCTGCCCTATCTACCTTGTAGTCTTCAAGGGGTCTTACTCCTT
>NZ_JBQKGQ010000022.1:0-49943 GCF_052118705.1 Agathobacter sp. LCP21S3_B2
CGTCGGTGATTAACCCACAGCATTTATTTTTTGACCTGTCAAGGATGGCGGCAGGATGGCGATAACCTAAAACATTTGGGGCTAAACCCATAAGAAAAATGATTGACCCATATTTTCCAGAAGAATAGCTCTTTGGTGTATAACTGCTGCTTCCTGAGCTGACGCTTGAATTATACGATGAACTGCTATGTGACGAGTATGAACTTGATGGTGAATAGTCATAATCATAATACTCTTCATCATCAGAACCAGACCACCATCCTGCGAATCCACCTATGATAGCAAATACTCCAATAGCTGCCAGAAACAAAATTATGTTTTCTCCAATAGAATTCTTGTTATTTCTCATAATCACATGCTCCCTTATTAGTTGTAAATGATATCAAATAATTATCACAATTGAGAGTTATCCCTCTGTTATAGAGTGTTCCAATAAGTTTGGAAAAATGGTACCCCTTTTATATACTTCTTCAATTTGTACATTTGAATCAGACATTTAATTTTCCCTCTACACAAAACAATACGCACAGTTCGAACTCTAACGTTCCTATTTTTTTCTTACACTTCTATTAAATTTACACGTAGGATAATTCTCGCATCCCATAAATTTACCAAAAGGACCTTGTATTAATCGCAAACGTCCACCACATTCAGGACATATATTAGGATCATATCTTTGCTTTTGTCTTGCTTTTTCCTCTGAGACATTTACTTCTGTATTTATATTCGGATTTCTTGAGCATTCATAGCACTTTCCTTTATTTAATTTTCCGAAACCACCATATGAAGCAAATGCACTTGCCGGAGCAAATTTTCCACAGAACTCGCACTGTACCCATCTGCGTCCTTCTTCATCAGTTAAAACCCTATCTTCCGGACAATCACCACTATTTATGACTTTTAGGAATTCCTGCCTCTTCTGTCTTTTTTCAACCTCAACTCTTTCTTGTTCCATTCGGGCTTGTTCTTTTTTCTCAGCAGCAATTTTTTCCTGCTCTATTCTTTCTTTTTCTCTACGCTCAAGTTCTGCCTTTCATTCTAGCCTGTTTTCTTCGTTCCTCGTCAGCTCTCCAGGCTTCTTCAGCATGTATCTTATCCAACTCACGCTGATAAATAATTGCCTGCTGATGCTTATTAAACTCAAGTTGTTTTTCCTTTAACATATCACACAGCGAATACTTATGATACATTACCTGTGATGAATCAGATATGTCAAATTCACTTAATTTATCTCTTGCTATATTGACTTTTTCCCATACTCCATCAGCATTCTTTGCATAATATACAACTATCAACTCAGCCTTTAAATAATCAGCTCCATCTACATTTAAAAGCAGGCAATAGCCCTGTCTCTTCTGAATTTTCATTAACCCTTCCGGGTACTGTCCATTTGTTTCAGATTTATCCCCTGACGCAACATAAATAATTGAATTACCATTACTATGCTGTTCAAGAATAGTAAATTTATCATCAGATAAATTACGGTATTCATTACAAAAAGATAACGCTACCTTCTTTTTCGCTGACAGAAATGTAAATTCATATTTTCTTTCAGACTCAGATACAGTTCTTATAGGTACCCTGCTTTCAATATCATCTGTATGCAGTTTATCCTCCAGCCAACATTTTAGAGCAATCTTCGAATCAATTGAATTAATTCCTTCAACAGGCATCTGACATATACCATCAAAGTCCTCTTTTATTCTAAAATGCTGTTCTCTTAAATTTCGCTCACCTGCCACCAATACAAGATTGGCTCCACAGCCACAAGGACAGAACAACTCATTATTACGGCTTTTTGCTCGAAGCTGTTCAAGTTTGTCCGGAATATTAATTTGTTTACCATCTATGACGGTATAAATTGATTCAATTCCTATAAATTTTCCATCACATAATGCCACTGTTCTTTGAGCCATATGATTTCATCCCCCTAACTGCTTCATAAGTTTACATTATAATTCTGTATAGGATATCTGATATTCAAACAAATAATTCCATGGATTACAGCACTTGTCTCAACTTCCTATCCTGAACCGAATGGTTATACTTCTCAATCTTCCTGTGACTGCCTATATCTCCTCTGATAATAGTCCATAGCCCTATAATCAATCACATCCTTCATCTGACAAACCATCACCGGATTATCAATTAGCGGTCTCAGCTCTTCTCTAAGCCCGATTGCCGCACCATCTTTCTTCACAAAAAATCCCTTTCCCGACTCCAAAAGGAAATGCACCGGCATCGATAGAATCTTCTTTAAATGTTCCTTATCCGATATGGAATTGTATTTTTGAATAGTCATATTTTTATCGAGATCTTTCCAGTTGGTTCCTGTTGAAAAGAACTCCTTCCAGCTTGAAAGCAGCTGCTCTTCCGACACCTCCATCAGGATATTTCCATGATTATAAAAAGCCATAAGCACCGGCATTTTATACACCTTCGACATGCTTGTATTTTCAAGCAGACTGATAAATTCTCTTCCTATTCCTTTGTAAAAAACCTCTTCATCCTGATTAAGCTCATCCAGTTCTTTAAGAAATTCGAGATATTTCTTAAATGGATTATCCTTTGAATTAGCAATGGCTATTTCATAAATTCCATCGTCCATATATGTGAACAAATCCATTCTGTCCGGGCGCCTTCCGAGAAGTTCCTTCACCCTGAAATATTCATTAATTATCTGGTCTTTAAACTTTAAATGTTTTCTGTCCATTTCTGCAAAAAGATCAATCAGCTTCATATCAAAATCTACCAGACAATCATCTGGAAAAGCTGTTGTATCTGACGGATTATACGCACCTGCATGCTGATAACTCCTGTCTGACAGAAGGAAACGCACTCTGCCCGCCTTCTCATAATTGCCGATAAAATCAAGCACAGTCAGAAACTCTTTTCCTCTGCATTTACGGAGCCCTCTTCCAAGCTGCTGAAGAAAAACTATCGGAGATTCCGTAGGCCTGAGGAACATTACCATATCAACTGATGTGATATCCACACCTTCATTAAACATATCCACTGAAAAAATCACTCTGATTTTTCCCTGCTTAAGCTGCCTGATAGCTACATTTCTATCCTCTGTGTATTCGCCGCTTGCATCGCTGAATACTGCTACAGATGGTATTCCTCTTTTTGAAAATTCTTTTGCCATCTCCCTTGCATGCTCCCTTGAACAGCAGAAGCCAAGTGCCTGCCTTGAGCCGTATTTACAATAATATTTGTAAATCAGCTCATATCTGCGAACGTTGCCTATATAGGTTTCATTTAATTCCTTTTCGTCATATCTGCCTCTTACTATATGCAGCTTTGAATAATCTGTTTCATCAAAGATTCCATAATAATGAAACGGCACAAGCATTCCTTTGTTGATTGCTTCCTTTAGTGAAATCTCATATGGCACATTGTAATCGCAGATTTCATAGATATTTTTTCCGTCCATTCTCTCCGGAGTCGCGGTGAGTCCCAGTAGAAATTTTGGCTTAAAATAATCAACAATTCTCTGATACTGTTCATTAACAGCATGGTGAAATTCATCAATCACAATATATGTAAAATAATCCGGTGCAAAGTAATTTTCATTCAGATATTCCACTCTGCCAAGAGTCGCAACTGACGCAAAAATCACCGACTTTTCAGTGCATTTACTATCTCCGTTAAAGAATCCGTAATCATCTGAATCACGTACATTTTTAAATGATTCTGCCGCCTGCTTTAATATTTCCTCGCGGTGTGCAACAAACAAAACTCTCTCATAATTTTTTGAATCAAACGCTGCAAGATATGTTTTTCCGACACCGGTTGCAGCCTGAACCAGGGCTCTCCTTGCGCCCTCTGCTCTCGTGTTTTCCAGCGCACACAAAGCCTCTATCTGCGCGCCTCTCGGCTCAAATAGCGGTATCTGATTTGATGTCTCTTTATCATCCTGCAAATCGTATCTGTCCAAGTCCTTTGATACTGCCGGACGGTGCCAGTTCTTTGAATATTTTTTCAGTTCTTCATCGTCTATTACTATGGAATGATTTTCGAATAAGTCTACAAAAGTATTGTAAAACTTCTCATAATTAATCGGATCTGTTTTATTGCTGAATCTGTAATTCCACTCGATACCGGATGTCAGTGCACTTCTTGAAATATTGGAGGAACCAATGTATAGCTCACTGTAATCCTTGTAATGAAACATATATGATTTCGGATGAAATGAACGGTTTTTCTCATTATAAAAACGCAAATCGACCTGTTCACCAAGCGTATGCTTTATGAGATACAGTGCTGATGGCTGCGTAATGCCAAGATAGTTTCCTGTCAGAATCCTGATTTTTGCACCACGTTTTAGTGCATTATCAAGCTCACCGAGCAGCATTTTCACGCCTGATTCCATCAGGAACGAAACAATAATATCCACACTGTCAGCCTTTTTTATACTGTTTGCAAGCTGATAGTACAGATACATTCTCTTATCCGCGCCACCGGTCATTGCATCTGTCGAATATTTTATTTCATATACATCATCTAATTCTTCTGCAGTATTACGTTCAGCCATTTTTCTTCTCCCCGCCCCGGTCTTACATCGCCTGTAATCCACTCTTCCTTCAGTTGCAGATTATCTATTTCACCAACAAACTCTTCAAATGTCTTTTCCGTGAAATCTGTGAAATAGCGGCCATTTCTCTCGCCTTCAAAATCACCATACTTAAAGGATGTGTAGATTATGCCGTCATCCTTTAATGCTTTAAACATTTTCATAAACACGGCTTTAAGTTCATTCTTAGGAAGATGAAGTATTGATGAGCAGGCCCATATGCCATCATATTTTTTGTTCTCATCAAGCTCTTCAAATAGCAGCCTTCTGACTTGTATTCCTGTGTAATTGCTTGCGATATGACACATTTCCTCTGAACCATCTGTGGCCTCTACATAAAAGCCCTGTTCCAAAAAATATTTTGTATCTCTTCCTGAACCACAACCAAAATCCAATATATATCCGTGCTCCGGCAACAGTTCTTGAAAATGCTTCTGTGTCTCGTAAAAATCCACATTTATTGTTGTTTTTGCAAAATTATCTGCATTTTTGTTGTAATATTCCAAGGTTTTGTTTTTGTTTATCATGAGTTATTTTACTTTCTGCTTCAAAATTCATATGAAGCATATAAATATCTACTGTTTAATATTCAATATGAATCTACATTTAGGGAAGTTTGAGCATCCATAAAACTGTTTTCCTGCATTTTCCCCTTTATTTGCAGTTCTAAGCACCAGTTTTGAACCACATTTAGGACAAATCAATTTATCATCACTTACACTCTGCTTACTATCAGAAATTTCATTTTTAGTATCTGCTGAATCAGAAAGCTCATTTTCCTTGACAAGTTCTTCATACTTAGCTGCATAATCTTTACGACTTTCAATATTCATGTCAAGAATTCCCTGTGCAATTGACATCATTTCTTTTTTAGTAGATGCAAAATCATTTGACGCAGCTATAATATTCTTCATATTTGAAACAAGCTGATCTGCTCTAATAACCTGACTTTTGATTTCTTTTGGAGCATATCGGTCATTTACGATTGTTTTAGGATTAGCTAATACTACTAATGATTTATAAGAGCTATCAAAATTTCGTTTAATTGCAAGACTTGTGACAAGCCCTGCATTATCCAGTTTGGCCTCTTTTAAAACAGATAGATGCCTTTCACCCTGAGTAATTGGCGAATATATTCCTTCTTTCTGTTTCTTTGTTCCGTATGTAACAGTTCTGATAAATGCTCCTTTTGAATCAATATCTATATTTCCTACCAGATTCTTACACTCAATCAAAAATATAACCTTTGATGTAACTACAATAAAATCTATCTGCGCTTTTAATCCACTTTTAGTTTCTAAATTAATATCATGTAAGACTACCATATCCATATTGCTATGTTTAAGTTCAAACATTATATTATCTTCACCAGCTATACCAGCCTTAGTGACTGCAATTTCTTTTTGTATTGCATCTTTGACATCCTTATTAGCTTTTGGAAGTAATGACTCAAGTTTATCTAAATGATCTTTTGCAGCATTTGATTCCTTTAAAATAATAACTTCCGGTTTTGAAAAAATTCCCATATCAACATTCCTCTCTTGTTATTCCTATTAGATTTTCTGTGTGTATCTGCATCTGGGAAAATTTGAGCATCCAATAAATTCTCCATATTTTCCATTACGCCTCACAAGCTCTCCGCCACATCTAGGAATATTATACCATTAAACATTGAAAAAAACTATGTTTACAATACTATCAATTCACTCAATCCGACATAACAAGTCACGATTCCGGCAGCAACACTCCCCACAATTGTGCCATTATATGTTTAAAGTTTTATATGTATGCCATCGCTTAGTAATC
Organism: Agathobacter sp. LCP21S3_B2; assembly: GCF_052118705.1. Taxonomy (NCBI): domain Bacteria; kingdom Bacillati; phylum Bacillota; class Clostridia; order Lachnospirales; family Lachnospiraceae; genus Agathobacter; species Agathobacter sp. LCP21S3_B2. Next base: position 6,383 of record NZ_JBQKGQ010000022.1, read on the forward strand.
TAAACCATAGTAATTCCAAGGCTTTCCACCAAATTCTGCCCCGTGTTGCCCCAGTCTGTGAAGGTCTGCATTATCATAAAACTGGAGTGCCGTGGCATACAAATAATACTTTTATCATAGTAATTGTTTGCTCCTTTTTGCTCGGAAATGCCGTATTTTGCGGGGTATTCCGGGATATTGTTATAATTCTTGTTCAAATGTCAACCGGGCAAATTATAGCATAATTTAGCAAGTTGTGACTACCTGTTAGTAGTAGAAATAGTAGTAAAAGTGGAATTCCTACTACTAAGAGTTTTCATCAGCATTTTCTACAGCTATCATTTGATTGAGTAACTGGTCTACCAATTCAACTTTATTAACCTTTGAGAACGAATAATCATATATCGACGCAATAATTATCTGATTCTCCTGAAAATCCCGTTTTAAAATATTCATCATTAACTCAATATTTTCTTGGTCTACTTCCTTCCCACTCGGAGAATCAAGGATTATCGGCAGTTTAATCTTAAGGTGCTTCTCCAGTTCCAAAATGTATGCCATTTTAAATGCAAATACAGTTTTGTGAAGCACTGCTCCTGTCAATTCCTTTAGATTAGAAGTGAATAAGTACTTTTGGGTAATACTTTCCGAATCCCCAATTCCTAACTCAGTAGCATACTTAACTATCGTATTATACAAAGAAAGAACCACGTCGTTATCACTTCTGGATATCTTGGCAATTTGCTCACGCACTTGCTTTTGCTCTTTCTCCAATTTGTCTATCTCATTTTTTATAGCAACTTGATTCATGGGTATTGCTACTATTTTTTTATCAAAAGCTTCTACTATTGACTCCGACTCAAAGAAAGAAATTTGTCCATTTTCTTTCTCTTGCTCCCTCATAATTTTATCAATTTTTGAGACTATTTCAGCTAATTCACATGATAATATTTTCTTTTTGGCTACCAATAATTCAATAGAATCATTCAGACCAACAATATTATCCTTAGTCACGGTAATACATTGACCATCTTCTGTTTTAATCAATAATTTCATATCAGCAACAAACTCTTGGAATTTTTTGTTACCTGTAATACTCTGATTAATTCTACGGATTTCACGCTCTACCGAAGATTGCCTCATTCTTAATTGTTCAAGTTCAACATTCTTTTTTTCTTGATAAGTATCGGCGGTCAGACTATCTCCGCTAACACTGTCTCTATACTGTGCAATACTAAACATTTGTCTATATTTCGATAAATCTGAACTTATTCGTTTCTCCCTTGCAATCAGTTCTGAGCAATCTTTACCAGAAATACCTCTTACCAATTCATCAATATTAAAATGTATACTGCCAATAACCACTCCTCTGTTCAACAACGTCCAACCTTTTTCTTGGTCGAAATAAAATGCACCAAGCACATTGTTAAGAATATCGATATTATCTGTGTTAAATAATTTCGAATGCAACGTACATATCTGCTCTGGCAAAACATATATTTCTTCTACGCCATCGCACAATAAAGAAATAGAATAACTATTTTCTCTTGTTAGAAACACCGTGTTTCCTGTATCAAGTACAATTTCTATCTTGGTAAAACACTTTTCAAATTTAATCTTTTTGGTACTTGGTACAGAATAACCCAAGGCGTATAACATCAATCTAACCAATGTTGTCTTTCCACGGCTATTCTTTTTGCTGAATATTAAATTAACTCCGTCTTCCATTGTAATATTTCTTTCAAATAGACCATCTCTTATATATATTGATTTGATTAACACAGATTCACCTCCTTCTTAATCCTGTCTATAGTAAAACGTCTTTTTATGATATTATGAATAATAATTTTAGCAATAGCTTCTTGAATTTCCTCATCAATGCCATCAACATTAAATTCAGAAACATAATCTTTCCATCTTAATTCTATAAAATCATTAAGTTTCTCACTTGCTTTTTTAGTGGTCTTAAATCCATTATAATCGCTTAAAATCTTGATGAAAAATTCACATTGTTCACAATGCGAATTAATAATTTCTGCATACCTGTTTATAACCTCTTCATATACACCTGAATCAAACTGTTCTAAAAAAGAATCTTCACATTGTTCTATCTCTGTTATTTTCACAAGTATCGGCCATATGATGTCTTTCTTACTCAATTTTATAGCAGCATCTTTTTTGCCACCATTATCAAAAACTTGCCAATGCCATGTTTCCAGTAATTTTTGACCTATTCCAGAAATATTTGTATTCAAGTTTCCTACGAAATCATTAATACTTTCCATAATTACTTTATATCTTTCTGATTCATCATCAGTTTCAAATGGCAAAACCTGTATTTTCAATTTATCCGTGTCAAGTTCCTTATCCATTTTTGACAAATACTCATCAACAATTTTTTTCGCAGAAGGAGGCAAAGTATCATACTTCCTATGCGCATGCCCATAAAACGCACTTCTTGAATTATCGTCATTGAACGGATTAGGTGAATTAGTAATCATAATTAATTCTCTTGCATTAACCTTTTCTCCACCTTCTGCTAATGACATCAAAGCCTTTTTCATATTTTTTCGCACATTAGTAAAATCAGCACTTGCTTTCTCCACTGCTTTTGCCTGTGCCAATATCATTTCTCCAGAAGAGAGTTCTAATTCTATATCTTCATAATTTCCCTCAAGACGCAGTTTTTCCACTTCTTTTATATTTTCCAAAAAAAGTACTATTGCCGAATTAACTTGAAAGTCAAACCCAAATACTACTGCATCCGCTCTACGACTCCTCGCCATTTTATCTCTCCTTCCGTTTGCCTTTTACCCTTATATTATATCGTCACCCTCATCATTTTTCCATAGAAAAAATGCCCCAGTATATATAACCGGAGCGTCTCTGCCGTGTAGCATTGCTACACTACCTTAAACATTTTCTGCGATACCGCTTTTGCATAGTTTTTCTTCTCTATCTCAGCCTGTGCCTTCCTGAACTCCTCCATTCGTTTCAATTCCTCCCCTGCGTCATCAAAACTGATATGCGTATACACATTCATCGTAACGCTGATATCCGAGTGCCCCATGAGATATTGTAAGGTCTTTGGATTCATTCCCGCTTTTGCCATATTAGTGCAATACGTGTGACGGCATACATGAGGCGTGATATTCGGCATCTGAACTCTGTAAATGTCATTGTATCTGCCAACCATACGATTGAATCTATGCTGCCAATGCATCGCCACCAAAGGATTGCCATCATCATCGTAGAAAAGGAATCCGGTATGACCGTCAATGACTTTCTCCATCTTCGGCGGCTCCCTGTCCTCGATTATGGCTTGGAACATCTGTGCAACATCCTCTGTTATCGGAATCTTCCTCTTTCCCGCCTCGGTCTTTGTTTCTTCTATGATGTACCGCATATCGCAGGTTCTTTGTAACTGATGGTCGATATTAACTATTCTCTTTTCCAAATCAATGTCTTTCAGTGTCAGACCGCAGAATTCAGATATTCGCATTCCTGTATGAAATAGGATGTAGACCACTTCATAATATTTGCAGTATACCACATCGTCATGCACAAACTTTAAGAACTTTCTCATCTGGTCTTTGCTTATTGCCTCTCTTGTTACCGAGTCATTTACCACAACTCCGGCAAGCTGAAATCCAAATGGAGTCTTTACAATAATATCGTCATCCACCGCCATCTGAAAGGCAGGTCTAAGCACTCCCCGGATGGTGTGGATGGAACTGTAGCTTTTCTTATCTTCTTGTTGTAGCTTGATAAGAAACAGTTTTGCATCCGGTGTTTTCACACTTCGAATTGTCTTCTTGCCAAAAGGCTCCTTTGCAAGCACCCTCTGCACTGTAACATATCCCTGTTTTGTGCTTTGCCTTACTCCCATCTTGGTTTTGAGGTATCGGTCTACAAGTTCACAAACTGTCATTTGACCATCTGCCATATTCGGAAGTGCTTCAATTTCTGACTTGACCTGTTTCTCAATCTGCATCACCTTCAAAACATTTCTCTATTAAACCTCTCAACTCACCTTTTGTTGCAACATTGTCCTTTTTCCAAACGGAAAAGTTTGGGTCACCTTTTCCATGATTACTTAATAAATCTTTTATTGCCTCTGAATCATTACAGCAACCTCTAAGCGGACAGGTCGGATAATCATTAATTCCTACAACTAATGCTTTTCTTTCACCCATATCATCATCCTTTCTACTAATGAATACATATCTCATCTGATAAGACAATATCAAAATTATGTCTTACATTAGCAGATTCCCAACTGATTCTATCTTCAATGTATGTAAGCAATTCCGTTCCATCCAAATATATATACATCTGTGGTGCAACAAATCCCGGAACATCACGCCTTAAGTCATCAAGCGAAATAGCTGTAGTATCCTGAAATTCATCAATCTCCATAGCATATCGATATGATTCTTGATATTTTTCAATACGAGCAATAGCATCCTTATTCTCCTTAAATTCTTCTTTCCAATCGGATAAAAGATGTCTCTTGCCTAAGTACACAATTCCTGTAATTGCCTTAACAGGTGCACTCACATACATATAAGCCATAATAGGCTCGTCCGGAAAGTTTCTTCTATGCTCAAATTTTTTCTTCCCGGATTTAATCTTCTCATACACTTCCGGCTTAAAGCTTAAAAGCATCTTTCTCATTAATGCCACCGCCTTAATTCCATTTACATTCGATGTTAAGAACTTCCATTGGCATACTGATAAACTGAACATCAAACTTAAGACTTGGCTCAACCTTTGTACTTGCATTGTGAATTCTAAAACTAAGCTGCCATCCGTTATCAAGATACATTTCTACAGTATTATCACTATCTGGTTTGAATTCAAGAGCAACAAGTCTTGTAGGTAACTTAACAATAGGTACAGTAATTGCTGATAACTTATTCTTTGCTGGCTTATTCAAAGTATCATGCATATTAAATGTATGAATCATCGTAAGTCGCTTACTATCCTTGCTCACAACTTTATAATAATCTTCAATACCAATCAGATATTCAATCATTTTTCTTGGCATCGTGTTATCTTTCTCATTTGCTCGATTTATTTCATCAATGAATGCCTGCAATAAAGGAATATACACTTTCTGCCCCTTATCCTCTATTTCATACCATTTTGTACCATTCTCTTTTTCCTGTTTCAATATATTAAAGATTGGTTCTACAGCATCCCAATACTCATCAGAACATGGCATTTCAAACCACTCATTTCCAAAATCCAACTTATGGCTTAATCTGCTGTGCTTTACAGCATCGTGGTTATGTTTAATACTCAAGCCAACCTCCCATTCGATATCCTTTCTCTTGATAACGATGTCTCTAACATCACCTTTTACCCCCTGACCATCTTTTTGAAACTCAAGGGTAAGTTCATCATCATCAATTTCAGACATTCTTGGTTCAAGTTCTAACACTGTATCAATGGCAGCACCTGCTGATATCATAAATGTCTCCTGCATTTCTTCATCCATAAGAGACCATGCTTTTTCATTTGCCATCAAACTAGAATTCTCAACAATTCTTGTTTTTCTTAACTCTGCTAATGCTTTATATAAAGTTTGAATCCAAGCATACTCGTATGCTCTTCCCTGATCATTACTCTTTGTACTCACTTTCTTCTCATTGACCTCCTTAGCATCAATAACCTCTCTGTCGATTTCAACAGAAGAGCCTTTTCCTTCAAGATACATCTTTATTGCTACAGCTATCTCATATGCCAAATTCACAGGGACTGCATTACCAATCATCTTATATGCAGTATTTGTATCATTGTAAATGAATTTAAAATCATCCGGGAAACCCTGTACTCTAGCAACTTCACGAATAGTCATTCTTCTATAAAGGTGTTCTTTTCCTTCTACAAATCTACAATCATTAGTTCCAACCTTTACCATCTTAGGTGCCTGTGGGTGTAACTGACATTGACGTCCAGATGCTTGAACTGTAAACGCCTGCTCATCCCATCCCTTTACACGATTACGGCTCATAAAAATAGGTGAATAAGCACCTGTGAAATATTCATTATTATTTATTGCATCCGGATTATGGCGATTCTTTTCTCCAGAAGGTACGGCAGTTTCTTGCAAATCCCAAATAACATCACGCAATGTAATCTTCTTTGAATCATCTTTAGTAGAACCTTTAGGAAAACCGAAGTCTATCTTTAAATCTTTTCTAAATCCTATGTAAAATACTCTCTTTCGCTCTTCTGCAACACCATAATCCTTGGCATTAACCAATGTGAACGAAACATCATATCCTGCCTCATCAAATAATTCTAAAATATTTTGAACGGCAATAGAATGTCTATCCGCAAGCATTCCACTAACATTTTCCGCTAAAAAGAACTTTGGTTGAAATTCCTTTAATATTCTGATATAGTCAAAAAACAACTGACCTCTCGCATCCTTAATACCCTTAAGGGAGCCAGCTTCTGACCATGACTGACATGGCGGTCCGCCAATAATTCCATCTACTTCTCCATCTATGTATTGAGCAATATCATCTTTTGTGACTTGCCTAATATCACCTTCAATTAAATGTGTATTAGGATGGTTAACTTTGAAAGTTTCCCATATGGTTTTATCAAATTCATTCGCCACAGGAATATTAAATCCTGCTCTTTCAAAGCCTAAATCAAGTCCTCCACATCCACTAAACAAGCTAATTACATTCATCGGCTTTCGCTCCTTCATTCTCATTCTTTTTGATTATTTTCGCCGCCTCTATAAGTGCTGTCCTACGTACAAATTCACTATAAGAAGCATATGCCTCTAATCTTGCAGCCTGCTTGAATTTATCTAATTCTTCTTCGCTAACACGTATGCTTATTGATATTGATTTTTTCATTTTAGGACACCTCCCTCTACCTATCATTTTACTCCGGCAAGTATGTCAATGTCAATACTTTGTTGCACGTACAAGTGTTCTTTTTATAAATTCAATGCTTCTGCATTTTCAATATTATCACCAATATAGTCCTAAAAAACGGACACATAAAAAATACCCCGGCTAATCTGCAATTTTCTCACAAATCAGCCGGAGTTATGTTCAAATTTTTGTATGTGTTCCAGCGCTAAGTAGTCTTTTACTACTAAGGATTTCTCCCAATTTCTTTGACTATTCTGGCTCAACCCCTATGTGCCTTAGTAGTCTAAACCGTAGTAATCCCAAGGCTTTCCGCCATATTATGCCGTACTCTGCCCCACTTTGCAAAGCCCTGCATTATCATAAAACTGGAGTGCCGTGGCAGATGAAAAGTATTTTTATCATAGTTTTGTTTCTCCTTGTTTTGCCCTAGAATGCCCTTGTTTGCAAGAGATTTTGGGGATTATGGTGATCCGCTCTGAAATTACAGGTTGTGGCAAATCAGAGCAGAATTGAGCAAGTTGTTACTACCTGTTAGTAGTAAAATTAGTAGTAAAACGGAAAAGGTTACTACTAAGGATTTTCGCTAAGAAATTTCTTTCAAGCTAAAATATGGTGTTGAACTATTATTCTCACAAAACGCATACACATGATACTTATGTTCCTCTCCATATTTGTCATTACATTTAAAGTCAAATTGAATAGTATATTTATCTTCGTGAATTTCTTCAGTTTTCAACTCTACATTAAGTTCATCGTTTGCTTTTATCACATCATATTTTCTAGCAGTTGAACATTCCCAAATTTTATCTTTATTTTTAACAATGCAGATTCTATACACAAGAATATCATTTGCCACATTATCAGATATATTTTCAATTTTTATTTTCATATTGCTGTGCCCTCCACTGCAATATAAAAATTTTACTCGAAAGCGAGGCATATTACTATCGTGTTCTCTTTTTTCCTGCATTGCAATTCTTTTATCCGATTCTTGCTTAATAATCTCATTTTGATGCAACGACAATGCTCCTAATATCACAGTACCAGCAAAAGCAAGAACACCACCATAATATTGCAACAATTCCCCTGCACTCCACTCTGCAACAAAAAAAGAAAACTTTTCTGTTGGATGTAATTTAAATAAACAGTGAATAATAAACGGAACTCCAATAACAATAAATACAAAACATATGCACATAAACACTTTATGTTTTTTTATCCATTCTAACATAGTTCTTTCCCCTTCAATGTATATCAAAAGACGCCCTGCCGTAACAGAGCGTCAGTAGCATATATTATTTTTGCTATTGCAAAACTATTTATGCTGAGAGTTTGCTGTCCAACCAGCTAATAAAATGATTAACAAAATAATCGATTGCACGATTTGCGAAATCTTTTGCAGGTTTTCTCACGCAATTCAGTGAATCAACTGTTGCGATGCGAAACTGCTTCTTAGCCTCATCCTTTAAATCAATTTTCTGCTGTGATACAACAACTTTTGTGTTTTCATTTGTCATAATAATGACCACCTTTCTATAAACCTTGGTGCCAAACACGTCGCTTGGCTCTTATAACCAAAATCCAGTAGTCAGGATCAATTACTCACAACTCTCATTCTAAAATATAGCATATACTCTAGACTTTAACAATAAGCTATTTACTTATTCTTGCATTTTTAATAAAATCCTTTATTCCACAATTTCCATTATAGAACAACGAATATCCTTCTCTTTCAAGTAGATTTAACAGTTCCTTACATATAATAGAGTCATCTCCTAACGTCTTAATCATTCTTCTAACAAAGTCTTCCAATGCATAATTTGGTTCACGAACCGATTCTGGCAAATTCGCTTTATCCACTATAAATGCATACTGGAAGATTCCATCTATCTTTGGAATCAGTTCAAGCAACCACACTAATGAAGGTTTTATACTTTTCTCATATGCGAACATTAAAACCTCATCCTTTATTTGGCTCATTTCTTTCATGACCAACGAAGTTACATTTTTCATACTCAAAAAATGATTATCTTTTATTTCTAACGAATCTTCTTTAAATGTCTCTATCCATTCTGTAAATTCTTTTGCATTTTGTCTCTGCCAGTCCTTAGTATACTCATACTCGCTTAGTAGTCTTGCAACCTCTTCAATGTTTATGAAAACATCTCCATCAAAAGGTCTGTAATCTTTAATTATAATTGATTGATGAATGATATAGTTTCTAAAATCACATATAAATCTATACCATTTTCTCATATTATAATACTTTTCAGTAATTGACTTCAATGATGGCTCATAGCTATTTACATACTCTTTATAACCATATACCGCATTAACAAAATTTAGAAGTCGTTTGTTTATCTTCCAAAACTCATCAGAGTCTCCAATATTAATCGATAACAAATCATCGCCGCAGGAATCTATGATGGTATGCATGTCTACTAAGAACAGGAATTTATCTAAATCTTTCAGTTTCGCATCAAACTCCACGTCAAATGCATAATTATACTTTATACCAGTTGAATGAATATCTCCCAACTCTGGATTATTGCAATATTCAACCTCAAACATAAAAAATATCACCGCCTCACAATACTATACTTTAATTATATCGTCAAATTTCATCTTTTTCCATAGAAAAAACGCCCAGCCTAAGCCAGAGCATCATTCCTTTTCCATATTAAATTACCTTAAACATTTTCTGCGACATCGGTTTCTCATTCTTCTGCTCAACCTCTGCCTGTGCCTTTCGAAATTCTTCCATTCGTTTCAATTCTTCCTCGGCATCATCAAATCCAATATGCGTGTATACGTTCATTGTTACGCTTATATCCGAATGCCCCATGAGGTACTGCAGCGTCTTAGGGTTCATTCCTGATTTTACCATATTGGAGCAGTAAGTGTGTCGGCATACATGAGGTGCGATGTTTGGCATCTGAACTCGGTAAATATCATTATATCTACCGACCATATGATTGAATCTGTGTTGCCAGTGCATTGCCACAAGTGACATTCCCGTATGAAAGAATATGTACACCACTTCATAGTATTTGCTTATTACCCAAACTTCAACTGCAATCCCTCAAACAAATCCCCAATAGTACAGCTCAGATGCTCGTCCGACTCCGGAAGTGCATACTTGGCAATCTCATACTCCGGATTCAGCTCTAGCTTCTTTATCAGTGCTCCGGTATTTACTGCATCGTCCAGTCCGTCATGAAATCTGCCTTCCGGCTCTATCTCTGCACTTTCAAGTGCATCCTCCAGGCTGTAGCACCTGTCTAAATCAAATCGCTTCTTAAACACATCCTGGTAATCAATCCAGCGGTCTGCTTTCATAAAGTCATCTATCTTTGTGCTCTCTATATTCTTTGATTTTATCTCATGCAGTATCTGCGTTCTGTCAGAGTCACTCCAGGCATAGACCTTGTACTCCCTGTCTCCAAGCCAGTCTGTCAGATGCTCAAGTGCCTCTGTCAGCTTCGGAGCCTGTTTGATATCGCGGTTTTTTATGCCTGTCATGCTCTCTATGAAATTGTCCAGCACGCCGTATTCAGGATTCACATACTCGCACATTGTGGCTATTCTGTTGAATCCTTCATCTAAGAGAACTGCGCCAATCTGTATTATTTCACTGGCGTATTTATATGTTTTTCTATAGAGCTTCTTTACCCTGCACATTTCCAAATCGATTACCAGATAATTCATATGTACCTCCTCAGTGTCCTGCTTATTATTTTACCACATAGTACTTGAGTCATACAGTCTTTTTGAGATTTTCATCTTTTACTTTATCTTCCTCTATCATCACAGGCTTGTCATTACCACCACTGATTACTTTGCAAATCACTCCGCCGTCTGTCACAAACACAATCTTTCCTTTTGCCTTACCACCGATTTTGTCATACAGTCTGCCTGCACTCATTGACTCACCCTTCACGGTGTATGGGCTGTTTGCCACGTAGCCCACCTTGCCAAGTCCTTTAATCTTTACCTGTATTGCTTCGCTGTCATACTCATTGTCCGGCTCCTTGACCAGCTTGACCTTCATGCCTTTTTCCATGAAGTCACTTCCGTAATAATGGTTGCATCCTGCTATTGTAAAATACATTTCTTTCATTGTCATGTCCTCCTGATATTATACCGGTCCATCGATTTTACATTCATCATAATATTTGCACAGCATACATAAGCTGTTGCATTGTTTTGAATGATGCAGTGTCCTTTTTATCCAGTAAATAAATTTTTCCATTTTGTCCTGTCCTCCTGTTTTTCGTAAATTAAATGCTTGTTTCTTATGATGGCTATAGCTTAGCATGTTACGAGTCCCAAAGTATGCCCTCGCACATCGAATCTTTGTTCTTTATTGCAATAAAACTACAAAAAAGGACGCAGAATCTCTCCCACATCCTCAAAACTATCTGGCTTATACCACCATTTACCCCTCTTCAACAAACACAATGCCATAGATTTTCTCAGACTTAAGATATTTCCCAGACTACTGCAATTTTTCCTTTTCCCGTAACTTTAATTGTTCTCATCATCTTTGTTCTTCCTTTCATTCTAATAATACTTATCGATTGCTGCCTCTATCATCTTATTTGCCTGTGTCTCATCCACTTCATCTGAATAAGTATTCACGCTCCTGCTGCCAAGTACATGATCAAATTCATCAAGAACATCCGTCATCAGTCCCTTATCAATCCGACTTTTACACTCTGCAATCAGCACAGCAGGGATTCCATAAAATGCTTCTGCACCCTTTATACCTTCCGGATGATTATGTGTCACATTTGCTGTTGCTCTTGCTACCTCTCTTGTTCTTTCAATTGAATCATAAAGCCAGCCTGCAGCTGACACTCTCATGGCTGAACCATTTCCATAGCTTCCGTATGGCTTCGGATTATTTTCTTTAAGCCAATGTCTGAAGCTTCCACCATAACCTGCATGTGGATATCTTTTTCCCCAATCACCGGATTACTCCGGCAGCTCTCTTTCTTTGTTACAATATAAGTGTAATTGAAGGACATCTTTATATGGTCGCTGTTTGGGCGACACTTTTAAGATAAAAAACGCCGATATTTGAAAGCTGGTCTTCCAAAGAAATGTCTGCTGACAGCATACAAGGCTCTGCTAACCCTGTGTCTTCCTCAAGTGGATAGTTATCTTCTGCCTCTCTTGGAAGCATCTCCTCATAGAACGCTTCCTCTGGCAATTCTCTCATGCGGGTGTTGCTTCTGCTTCGCACCGGATATTCTTTTCTATGACTTTCCCTGACATAATTAGCATCTATGTAGGAATCAATATCACCTACAATCTGAACGGAAAGCTGAAAAGACCTTTTATCAAACACTACCAGTATAATTTCAATTTCATTTTCGGTAAGTAACTGGCTGAATACTGACACAGCAATCTGTAATGCCTTATCCGTTGCCTCCGGATACATCTCATGCATATAATCTACAATCTGCTTCCATGAATCAATCTCCGGATTATCACTCCACCAGTACTCTGGAACAGTTCTTTCTTCATATTTATTATGAAAATCCACTGTTTAATAAAACTCTTCCCATGTTTTTCCATCCAGTATTGATGCTATTTCATCTGTTTTAGGCAACGTTTTACTTTTGAACATTTCAGCCAGATTAAAATATTTACTTTTTTGAATCGGATTTTTACTTGCTTTTTTAAAATCTGTTGGATAAAAATGCTCAACTATAAAATATCTAGTCTTAACTGTTTTCAAATTGTATCCATATTCTGACTCTGCATGAACAATGGCCTCTTTAATCTTTTCTATCTCCTCTTTTGTAGCAGCTTCTCCGCTTTCATTAATATATGACACTTCTCCATTTACTAACTCTGCAACAACTGTTTTTTTCAATTTTCCAATTGCTCTAATACTCTTTCCTTTATATAAGCCAATGTATCCATGACCTGAATAGCCTCTTGAAGCTTGATCATAATAAAAATCATATTTCAAATTATCTTCAAGTGTTGTTCCCGCAACAATTGCTCTCATCCAATTTTCATCATCAGGTATCAGTTTTTCATCAAAGCAATACTTCTTATAATCATCCAGCACCGCCATTATCTCTGAATCCCGCTCATCTACAATATCTTCCATTGCAGCAACTAATTGTTCAAATGTAATATTTACATGCCTTATTGGTGTTTTTATTTCATTAATCCTATCTGCATTATACTTTTTCAATACAGTGCCAAAACTATCCATCAATGATTCTTTCATAGGTTTTGGATCTAACGTTAAAAGCACCTTTATCTCCTCTGTTCCAAACTGAGTCAGATGTTTTTCAAGCTGATTCTGCTGAAATTGATTATGTAGTTTTGTCTCAACTACTATTTTAAAACTTTTCTGGCTTATAATCGCATCTGGAACGCTTTCATCTCCCACTACCTGAAGATCAAATGTTATTTCAGGTGTCTCATCTTGTCCCAGTATTAAAGCATTCAACATTGCAAAGAATTTATCTGCATTATAATTATATAAGCGAGATAACATCAGCATAGTATTAGATGTATCTACATTCTCCTTTGAATGATATCTTTGAAAATAGTGTATCTGCACTTTTATCCCTCCAATTAATCTAAATTTTGACTTTTATATGTACTCCAGATAAAATCAACAAAAGTAATACTACTCCCAACAGCAAGATTATAAGCAGTGAGCCCTTTCATTGGTGTCTGCTTGCCATCATTTGCTATATATGCCGGAGCTTCTCTCTTTGCAATAAAATCCTTTGCATGTTGTCTGATTGTGTCCAACCCTTTTTCATTTATGTAATCAATATCTTTCTGCTTCAGATGGAAATTGCTTCGGAAGCTGGAATTACCCAGCCGCTCAAATAACTGCCTGTACCATTCATCCTTAGTCATTAAAACTTCACCACTCGTTTCATGAAAATCACCTATTATTACTATCTATCAATAATAGGATTATACCACCATTTACCCCTATTCAACAAACACAATACCATAGATTTTCTCAGAATTAAGATATTTCCCAGACTACAGTAACTGTATCAGTAACATCTATATCGCCTGCTTCAATATCTATATCATATGCCGATATTCTTCATCAATAAACGTGAAATCTTTTCCTAATTCCAAAATAAAATCCTTCATGTTTCTAATTAAAGCTTTTCGCAAATCATTCTCATGAAACTCATTTGGCAAATCCAAAAATTCCATAACATATGAATCTAAAAATGGGTTTTCTCCCAACTTTTTAACTGATTCTGGTAACAAAGTTTCCTTTGATAACATATATCTTTCATAATATCCACTGTCTAACTGTCTCTCCAACTGTCTTTTAGAATAATTTTCCTTGATGCATAGACGGATATAGAACTCTCTTTCCTCATCTGTCTTGCATCCCGACATTATCAGCAAGTGATTCGTCCAGCTAATTTGTGTCACCAGTGGTGTCACAATTTCATTATCCTTGTAAGTCTCATAAAATTTTTTCATTCTATAAAGACCTCTTCGGTTAAATCCCTTAATACCAGGAAATGTCTCCTGTATTTCTCTTGAAATCTCATCTATATATGCATCGCCATACGAAGCGTGTTCCGTTTCCTTACTTAAGAACTCACCTACTTTCCAATACATTTTGATAAGTTCCTCATTTACTTTTTTTAATGCATTTTGTCTAGATTCCTCAATTATATGGATTAATCCAGCTGCCGACTATCAATGTTGATTTTCTACATATTTTTTCAATATTATCCCATACATTTTCTCTATACTTATCAAACCCATTTTGATTGTAATTTTTCATCTCATTCATGAATTCATTTTTTTCTTCAAAAGACAAGAAATGCAATCCACGAAATCAATTTCAAATGTAATTTCCGTATACATTTTTGTTTCTATTTCCTGAGACATGATTAAATTAAACACTTGATAAATCTGTAATATATCATTAGAATTTGTCATACTTGTAATTATATTTTTCACCTCTTGTTCTATTTCATGACATCCATTTATATAGATTGGATAAATACATAATTCTAATAATGCATCCATGTCTGAAATATTTTCATAATAAGAATCTTTAGTATATATTCTATATCTTTTGTCTATTCCAATGTAACATAATATTTCTTTATAGAACTGACACACTACAGAACACGTGGAGGTGAGTGGCGGGGCTGTATAGCGGCGACCTCGTATAAGTATATGTTGTCGGTCATCCGTTAAGGCATCAATGAGTGGCGCATAACAGTAGCCCGTAAACTTATCTCTTCCGAAGTCGACTCGATCTCGCCGGATGACCAGTCACTGTCAGTTTTATAACTATAAAAAGTCAGGAGGTCGTTATTTGTCATTTAAAATTTTGAAATTTAATTGTTGCGGACTTGATGTCCACAAAACATGGATCTATGCCTGTATCGGTATTACTGATTCCAACAATCGTACAGAATATAAGCAAGCTCGCTTTTCTTCCTTTACCAAAGGGTTGAATGAGCTGTATGATTGGCTTGCGAAATACAACTGCAAAGATGTTTGTATGGAGTCTACCGGTAAGTATTGGATCCCTGTATTCAATATCTTGGAGAAACGCCAAATCTGGGTCACTCTTTCACATCCCAAATACACGAAACCGATGAAGGGAAACAAGACTGACCGCAAAGATGCCAAATGGATTTGTGATCTATACATGTGCGGTATGGTCAATCCTTCCTTTATTCCACCTGCCGACATCAGAGAACTTAGAGATCTTATAAGATACCGATACAAACTCACCTGTATGATTACCGGTGAGAAGAATCGTGCTCAAAATTGTCTTACCGTATCTAATTTAAAGCTTGATGATGTCTTTTCTGATGTATTTGGTAAATCCGCTCGTTCCATTACAGAACAGATTTTACAACACCCCGGGGAAACATTTGATGTAGCACCTTTTATTCACGGTCGCTGTAAAACTCCCATTGAAGAAATACAGGCGGCTATTGATGGTGCCGTCTCGAAAGAGCAGGCTGTAAAACTCAGACAGTGCCTTGATCACATCGATGAACTGAATAAGCACATTTCAGAAGTAGAACAGGAAATCCTTCGTCTCAGTGACAAATATGAGGCTGCTTTAAATCTAATAAGGACTGTTCCCGGATTCGACAAGAATCCCATGACTGCTATTCAAGTGCTTTCAGAGATTGGTGGTGATATGTCTGTCTTCCCCACAGCGAAACACCTCGTCTCTTGGGCAGGATGTTGTCCCCGAAATGATAAGAGCGACCGCAAAATCAAATCCACTCGGATTTCCCGTGCTGGTTTCTATTTTAAACCAGTTTTGGTGCAAGTTGCAAATGCTTTAATCAAATCTAAGAAACATCCTGAATTGACAACTCGCTATAAGCGCATAAAAGCACGCCGTGGTCACAAGAAAGCCATCATTGCAATCTGTCGTATGATCCTGACCGCTATCTGGCACATACTTTCAGACTTGAAGCCATATACTCCCGAAGGTTTTCTTGAATCCCGTCCTGTAAGTAATGAAAAAACACTTACTACTTCACAGGCACTTAATCTACTTAGACAACGAGGGTATCTCATCAAAGATGATCCTTTATCTGCTTCTTGATTAGGTGTTGCGTTTATATTCAATTTCCAGCCATCTTAAGATGGTTTATTTGTGATGCTCAAATTTATACGCTATCCGCTCCCTCTTAGTTTCAAACTTGCATCAATTCGTGAATTCTCATTACCACTTATGGTTGGTATGATTTGTGGTTCATACTCATCAATCTTTATCGCAACAGAGCTTTGGTATGTTATGAAGTTACATCTTGGAAAGAATAAGGTGGTAAAATAAAGATAAAATTAATCCGTTCTTTATATCTAAAAAGGATATAGAGAGCGGATTTTTCATTTATTTTTCGAAGAGTTTACAATTTTTTACAGATGCGTGATATTGGATTTTACATTGCATAAATATAATAATCTTTGTTACTAAATATAATTTGAAGGAGAAAAGTATGAAAAAGAGATTATTACCTTTATTTTTAGCAGGAGTATTATCGGTATCGGGCTTTGCAGGCTGTGGCACAGCTTCAAAAGAGGATGAATCTAACAAGACAACAGAGAGTACTAAGCAGGAAAACAAAGAGGAGCAGGATGCTTCAAACACACCTAAGTATGTGTTTCTGTTTATTGGAGATGGAATGAGTTATCCACAGGTTCAGCTTACTAATTATTTTGTAAGTGCATCAAAGGGGCAGAGCGGAAAGACAGTTGATGTAGAAGGCGAGACAAATAGTATTCTTGAAAATAAAAATAATTTGACAATGATGGATTTTGATGTTGCGGGCTCTGCACAAACATATGATAGTACCTCATTTGCACCAGATTCTGCATCTACAGCTACATCAATTGCTACAGGACACAAGACCTGGAGTGGAAGTATTAATGTAAGTGAAGATTTTTCAACAAAGTACGAGACGATTGCAGAGCAGCTTAAAGCACAGAAAGATTACAAAATTGGAGTGATTTCAAGTGTTAACTTAAACCATGCAACACCAGCTGCATTTTATGCACATCAGGAATCTAGAAACAATTACTATGATATCGGATTAGAACTTATCGATAGCGAATTTGACTACTTTGCTGGTGGGGGATTAAAGAAGACAACTGGAGATAATAAAGATCAGACTGATTTATATCAGCTTGCAGAAGAGGCAGGATATTTGGTTGTAAAGACGCAGGAAGAAGCTGACACTCTTACCGCTGATGATGGAAAGATGATTATTATTGATGAGCATCTTGCAGACTCGGATGCAATGTCTTACGAAATTGACAGACAGGAAGATGAATGGGCATTAGCTGATTATGTGGAAAAAGGAATTGAAGTATTAGATAATGATAATGGTTTCTTTATGATGGTAGAAGGTGGAAAGATTGACTGGGCTTGTCATGCAAACGATGCTGCGTCAACAATTTCTGATACTATTGCATTAGACAATGCTGTTGCAAAAGCTGTTGATTTTTATAACGAGCATCCAGATGAGACATTAATCATTGTAACTGGAGACCATGAGACAGGTGGACTTACAATTGGATTTGCAGGAACAGACTATGATACATTTTTGACAAATTTTGAAAATCAAAAGATATCTTATGCAAAATTTGATTCTGATTATGTAACTGCATACAAAGAAAATAAAACAGATTTCGACACAGTAATGGCGGATGTTACAACTTTATTTGGGTTAACTGCACCAACAGCAGGCGCTGATGAGCAGACACAGCAGAAAGACAATGCTGATTCCCATCCGGAATCTGAAAACAAGGGAGCACTTGAGATGACAGACTATGAATATGGTTTGTTAAAAGAAGCATATGAGACAACAATGGCGCGTACAGGGGAAGAAAGTGAATATGGTCAGGAAGAATATATTCAGTACGGAAGTTATGAGCCACTTACAGTAACCATCACACATATCTTAAATAATAAGAGTGGTGTTAATTTCGGATCATATGCTCATACAGGACTTCCTGTTGAAGTGCTTGTTAAGGGTGCAGGTCAGGACCAATTTGATGGTTATTATGATAATACAGATATTTACAACAAGTTAGCAGAGTTATTAGAAATCAAATAAGTGGAGTACAAAAATGGTTAAAAACTTTTTCTTAAAGCAGAAAAATGTATTTATAACCACTTTGATAGGCTTGATTTTGATAGGTATCCTCATAGCGATCCCGACTGGCTATGAGGATGCTTTGATATATAAAGGCACAGAAAGAGCGGTAGGAAAAGTGGTTGAAGTTGATAATTCTGCTATTGTTACTTCAGGTCTTATTCAATCTGGCGAACAAACATGCAAATTATCAATCGAGAATGGTATTTTCAAAGGAAAAACATTAGAGGGTGTTAATTTTCTGAGCGGCTCATTAGAGAAAGATAAAATATACAAAGAAGGCGACAAAGCACTTTTGACGATTAGCTATAAAGACAAAGAGATAAAATCGGTAGTAATGTCAGATCATTATCGATTGGATAAAGAAGTGATTCTCTTGGGGATTTTTGCAATATTATTGATTGTTTTCGCGGGTAAAAATGGTTTTCAGGCTATTCTGTCATTTGCAATTACTGTTTTGACAATTTGGAAGGTTCTGATTCCGTGTTATTTAAAAGGCTTTTCACCAGTGTGGACAGGAGTGATAATCACATTTGTGTTAACAGTGGTTATTATTTTCTTTGTATATGGTTTTGATAAAAGGACTTTATCGGCTTCACTTGGTTCATTACTTGGGGTTGTGACAACATGTATTCTTGGAATCTGGTTTACAGATTTGTTTAAGATTCATGGAGCGGTAATGCAAAATGCTGAGTCTTTATTATATAGTGGATATCAAAGTCTTGATTTGACTGCTATTTTTATGAGTGGAATATTTATTGGAGCATCTGGGGCTATGATGGATTTGTCGGTAGATATTACATCTGCTGTATGGGAAGTTGTTCAGAAGAAACCAGCTATCAGAGCATATGAAGCAATACTATCAGGTTTGAGAGTTGGTCGTGCGGCGATGGGGACCATGACAACAACTTTGCTACTGGCATATTCAGGTGGATATATTGCACTTTTAATGGTTTTTATGGCGCAAGGGACACCTATAGATCATATATTAAATTACAAATATGTAGCTGCCGAAATTCTTGATACAGTGGTGGGAAGCTTTGGACTGGTAACTGTTGCTCCTTTTACTGCTCTTGTGGCAGGTGCATTACTAACTAAAAGAAAAAGTAAGTAATACACCTTTTTAAGAAAAAACATGAAACGGATTACCGCTTTTTCGACTAATTTTTATGTCTGAAATACTACTTTTTAAGACTGATTTTTATAGAAAACTCTTACAGTTTATAATAAGACTCTCACAGAATAACGCACCCTTTCGCAACATTCTGTTACTAAGAGTGCGTTACATTAGCATATTTGATTTTTCATTGCTCGTCCGTATACCCTAATATATTATGCAAATTCCAAATCAACTCTTAATACACTAATTGAGACAAATCTACCATCAAGATAACCATAATCCATCAATATTTGTTCATCAATATCAAAATCAATCACTGATTTCAGTCGATGATTATCAACATCTAGGATTCCTTTTAATTCATAACCATATGAATTACCTTTTCTAATTACAGAGTATTCCTCATTAGCTAGCACATCAATTTCTAAATCATCATATAATGAAATGTCAATGCTACATACATCCCCTATTTTGTTATTACAGCCGCAATTAACAAATCCTATAATTTGAATGTCGCCTATCTGAACAGTTACTTCTTCATCATCTACAATATTTCTTATTATGCATTCATACTGCATCTTGCCACCTCCTACTTTGGATTTATTATAGGTATATTTTCCCCATTTAACATTTTCCAAAAAGTCTTTCCACTTTCAGTATGGAATGTAGTGATATAACCATCGTTATTAGTACCAACAAAAGCAAACTTTGCATTACCTTTGCTATTATTTCCCATAAACTGAACATATCCTATTCTTGTCTCACCTTTGTAAATATACTCAACTTTATATCCATTTTTCATTACGTCTTGTGCACCTTGTAAATATTCATCTGCTGAATTAAATATTCCCTTAAATTCACCACCATGTTTTTCAAAATGAGATATCATTTTATCCTCTGTTGCAAATGTTGGATTAGAATTACTACCACTCTCAACAACTTTCCCAGCATCTTCCGCTGCACTCTCGGCTCCATTGGCTGCTCCCTCAAGCCCTTTTCCGGCTTTCCCCACATCTTCCGCTAAATTTCCTGCTTCCTCGGTTACTCCATCAATCCCTTTTGGGGCTTTCGCCAGCTTGTTCGCCTCTGCTTCAATTCCATTCAGCCCCTTTGCAGTTACTCCACTTGCAACCATACCGGCAACCATTCCTGCTGTATCATTTCCTGTCACATCTGTGGTTATCTTCTGCGCACCGGCTCCGGCTCCCATTGAGATGCCTTCTTTGGCGACTATTGTTGCTGTGCTTTTGAATGTCAGATTTCCCGATGTAGATGCCTGACCGATTGGAATCATTGCGGATGCCGCAAATGCAAAGGCATTTTCTGTCAGATAATACGCATCTTTTTTATGCCACCGCTTACTACTACAATGCTCCCAAGTGGCAGAAAATCAAATTTTTCATTCATATCTTTTCACTTCATACTTCAATAAACTTTTCATACATACAAAAAGGCTGCAGCAACCGGTATTCACCGGTTGTTGCAGCCGAACTGTCATTACTACATGTAACTGTTTTAGACTCTGGCTTTGCGACCCTATGTTTCCATAAGTGTGCCCTTATGGTTAATAATTTTATTGAATTTGCATATTTTTGTCAATATTTTTTTCTGGATCTTCTGTTCAGCGTCAACCTCTAAAACGCTTCGCACTTCTTCAATCGCAAAGCACTGACAGAATATGGCGGTGCCTCGTATACGAACTCTGAGGAAGCGCCATGCATATTCACGGTAATATTCTTCACCTTCTCCGGCTTTTCAAAGCTGTTTTCATCCCCCTTTTCACCGCTAAGAAGTGTTACGGTATAGTCGCTCTGTACCTGACAGTCCAGTGTAATGGAAACCGGATCCACATCTCCTGCAAAATTAACCGCCTTAATAATGATTTCGTCCTTGGTGTCAGTTACTACCGAAACAAAAGCAGGTCCGTAGGGAATCGAAATTTCCTTCTGAAGCTCACCATCAACATACAGGCGAATCTGTTTTCCGTCCGTTTCATATCCAAAGCGGTGATATTCTCCCGGTTTTACTGAAATAGCAAAGTCCTCAGTCAGCTTGTTGTCATGCATAAAGCCAAACTCTTCCAGTGAACATTGTCCTCCATTAACCTTCCAAAGGAACGGACGCACCAGAGCTGCATCCCATTCTTTTTCCACTCCGGCCGTAATCACGAGCTGATCCTCATAATAGGAACGAACCACCCTGGCACTGAATATACCCAACTCGAAGTAAGCATTTTCCTCAACAAAAATATCGGTCTCAAATCTTCCATAAGTCTGGTCTTCTTCTCCAAATACCACAAAGCTCTTGGTCTCATCAGCCCATTCCAGAATACTGTGAAATTCCTTTTTCTGCTCCTCATCCGGAAGCTGAATCAGGAGGCCATCCTCTGTATCCTGCACATGTCCCATTAATTCATGAGTAATCTTTGCTTCTTCTCCATTCCAAATGGGATTTCTGAAGCGAAGTTCCTTATTGGATTTTAAAGATGCCATTCCGGTTCTCGGACGATAAACACGTCCTCCCTCGTCTTCGGATTGCACCACATATTCTCCGCGATTTTGACCGAACATTTTCCAGACATAATAAGTAGGAATTCCAAAGCTCTGATGATTATTGAAACGAATCAGATTAGGATACCACGCTCTGTAATTTACATTTTCAAATAATGGAGCATAAGAGGCCAATGTTACGATATCCTGATTTTTCTCAATACCCATAAGGAAAGCCGCTTCTCCCAAAGCCGCATACAACTGTCCCATATAGTTGCCTTCGTTTACAGCCACCTCTCCTACAAAGATTTTTGGTCCCTTACGATCGTAGTCATCATAATAATTTACACGTTCTGCAAAGAACTCTGTTGTATTGTAAAAATGTTCATCCACGCACTCGGCAGGACAACCATTTTTCTCTACATGCTCATTGGCTATGGTTTTAATCTGGGGATACAGTTCCTTTACCCTCTTATAAATCATGTTGTATCGCTTTTCATAATCCGGACCCCAGTTTTCATTACCAATTTCCAGATAGGTCATTTTAAAGGGTTCCGGATGCCCCATAGAAGCACGAAGCCTTCCCCATTTGCTTTCCTTAGAGCCGATAGCATATTCAATGGCATCCAGTGTATCCTGTACCATTTCATCAAGAGTCTCTCCTTCCAGAAGGACACTCTTTCTTCCCTGACAGGTCATTCCGCAGTTACATACATACAGAGGCTCCATCCCCAGATCCTCGCAAAGCTGCAGATATTCATGAAAGCCAAGTCCTAATGTACTTCTGTAATGCCATACAAACAGCTTACTGGGTCTTTCCCATACCGGACCTACCGTATCCCGAAATCTCATCGCTGTGGACGGTGTCGTTCCTTCCACAATACAGCCTCCGGGAAAACGCATAAACTTTGGACTCATTCCCTTAAGCTTTTCTACAAGATCTGTTCTGAGTCCATGCCCCATGTAGGTATTGTCAGGCATTAGTGAAATAAATCCCAGCAGAATCTCTCCGCCTTCCTTGCAGGAAATAGTAAGCTGTGCCTCGTGACAATCCTCAGCTGCTGTCAGCTTCATGTCATATCTTGTATACTCCTGACCGGAAACCACCAGACTGTTTCCAGTCAGTACTTTTCCCTGGTATTCAATCGCTACGTCCAGTCCTATTTCTTCCTTTGCTTTTGCAAATAAATACAAAGAGTA
Organism: Agathobacter sp. LCP21S3_B2; assembly: GCF_052118705.1. NCBI lineage: Bacteria > Bacillati > Bacillota > Clostridia > Lachnospirales > Lachnospiraceae > Agathobacter > Agathobacter sp. LCP21S3_B2. Next base: position 29,730 of record NZ_JBQKGQ010000022.1, read on the forward strand.
ACTTTCTCCAGCCTTTACGGATATACCGCAGTAACCGGTATTAGTCAGAGATCCGTCCTTTTCAAACTGCACACGCAGAGCTGCGTCCCGATGTTCATTCAGGGTATCCGTCCGTTCCAGTTCCATCTTTGCATTGTGTGTATACCATGCCGGTATTTCTGTCTCCGGAATATTGTTGCCCTTTACCCAGCGGCATAATCCTTCTCCGTTGCAAAACTCATCCAGCCATCCGGATACGGTTTTTACATGGATGCCATCCTCCTGCTGTATATAACCCTCCGGTAAAACGGAATCTTCGAAGCTTCTGTTTCGAAGCATTTCCGGATAAAGTCCTCCGTCTCCGGCACGGTTAATGTCTTCAAAAAAGATTCCGTATAAATCCCTGGCTGTCTCAAATCGTCTTTCCTTTGTTTTAATCTTTAACTTGCTCATTGTAGGCTCCTTTTTTACATTCCAAGAGTTTTGATCACTACCTGTGCCCAGGCAGGCTGTCCCGGCTTCTGTCAAATCTTTCCTATCGAAAGGGTTTTCCTGATCTGTTCTTGTAAAAATTCCTTAAAGGGTGTCACCCCTCCGCAGTTCACTACCGGTCTATCTGACATGAAGATCATCTCACAGGGCTTTTCTTTTTCATATGGATACCAGTATGGCATTGGCTTTCCGTCCGCATCATTGCCGTTTGGATCACCTGTTTTTATGAAATTCACCCAGTAATTGCACATCATTCTGGAAAGATCGTAATGCTTCCCCACAAAGGGTCTCCAGCATTTCGCCAGTGTTTCAAAGAAAAACCATAAATCTACAGAATGGAAAGTTCCGGCATTATCCCATCCTGGAATATCTGCATCAAACCTGTAATAATAGTAGGGCTTTTTTTCACCTGCACTTTTTTTATCTGAAAAAAGACACTTGATCGTACATTCAATTCCGTTTACCTTTGCATACTTTCCATCAGAATCCTCCCGCATTGCCTCGGGAAAGCGCAAAAAGGTCTCAGCATTCTTTCCGAAAATCTCTTCTGCTTTCTTTTTCAAATCTTCTTTTGAGGAAGCTTCTATATAACTTGGAAATTCATCTGAAGTATTTCCAGACATAACGGGAACATTTACATGCTTGCCTTCCATGAAAAGAACCATTGGGTCACCTACACAGAACTTGTGATCCAATACGGTAAACATAGCCGGAAATATTTTGGTATATTCATCATACTTGTCACGAATCGTAGCCGCATCCAGCTTACGAGCCTGCTCAATAGTTGAGCAACCCAGGAAAGAAAGAAAATGCTGTCCATTTTCCTCAGCATGCCACAATTCCTCCGGCACTCCGATTCCTCCAACCTGATAAGGAGAGCGAATCATTGCACTCATCACCACTGCACGATGAAATAAGCCTTCATTATCCATACATGCCATCTGGCTCATAACACTTCCGCCTCCGGCTGACTGTCCTGCAATGGTCACATTACCCGGATCTCCACCAAAGAAAGCAATATTTCTCTGTACCCATCGAAGTGCTGCCTGCTGATCCAGACTTCCAAAATTAGTCGGTGCGTCAGGCTGCTCCTCTGTCAGCTGAGGATGTGCCAAAAATCCAAAAACATTAACCCGGTAGTTTACCGTTACAACAACCACACCGCGACGTGCAATTCTCTCTCCGTCAAATTCCATTTCGGCAGGATATCCACACTGGAGTCCTCCTCCGAAAAACCATACCAAAACCGGCTGTTTTTCTGTTACTTCTTTAGCACCTGTCCATACGTTCAAATACAGACAGTCCTCATCCATGGCAATTTCCGGATCCACATGCCACTCACGGATATACACGTTATCACCGATTCCCGGAACGCTCTGCATGGAAATCGGAGCAAAGCGATAGCATTCACGAACTCCATCCCAGTCTTCACAGGGCTGGGGTGCTCTCCATCTGTTCTCTCCTACCGGAGGAGCCGCAAAAGGGATTCCCTTAAATGCAGTTATCCTAGGGTCTGCGGCTTCAATACCTTTCACCCATCCATTTTCTGTCCGTACTGTTCTCAGCATAATTCCTACCTCCGCTAATTTTACTATTAGCCATAATCCTAAATCTTTTCTATCCACCAAAAATCCAACTTTTAAATCAATTCGTTTTGCTCATCTCTCAATGACTTATAAGTTACTACAGCACATGCAATAACATAGATTATGATAACTCAAATGATCTTAATGCAGCATTTCCGTTACCACGATAGGTCAGGTAAAGCGCCTGTATTCCATCCGGAATCGTAACCGGTGCGGTATACTTTTCCCAGACATTGGTATATTGAACCTCTAATGTCGCCAGTACCTCTCCATCCCATGCTGTCTTTACTTCAAAAGTGCCATCTGCATAGCCCCGGGTCCAAATACTGATTTCACGAATATCATGGCAGTCAAAATATTTGAAGCCGATGGTAGTTGAATCTGTAATATTGGCAATATATCCAACTTCTTCGTCTCCATCCCTGCCGTCCTGCATTACTCGTGGAAAATTCCCTTCGCCCACATAAACTGATGGGGTATCGGTAAACAGATTACATGCAAGATAAGCGGGGTATTCGCCTTTACCCTCAAGCGGACCTCCATTTAAACCGCAGGAGGTAATTTCTACCTGTGGAATACTGCCGTCCGGCATAATCTGCAGCTTTTCAGCACATCCCTGTCTGCTGTAGTAGGTATTATTGGTATGCCTGTGATAAAAAATGTACCAGTCCTCTCCGATCTGCACAATACTTCCGTGATTATTGGCACCGTAAGCTGTTGGCATATCTGCCGGCTTGTAGGTATCGATGTGCAGATCACAATTGCTGACAATAACTCCGCCATAGACAAAGTCCCTGGTAGGATTCTTGCTGGTGGCATAACATAATTCGTGCATTAATATGGATGAATAGACAAAATAATAGGTGTCACCTACTTTACGGATGGAAGGTGCCTCAAAAAACTCATGTCCCTCAAATCCGGTACCGGCACCATATTCACAGCCGGGGGCCACAAACACCGGAGCTTCCCTGATTGTCAGCATATCTGCTCCCAACACCGTAGCCATAGCTCCGGTACGGGATTTATCACCTTTTCCGCAAAATCCGGTATAAAGATATGTCACATCTCCTTCCGTCAGAACCCCCGGGTCAAACTGGGGCTCATCACCTTCCTTTTCGCCCAGACGTGTGCCATCTTCATAATGAACATAGCCATAAAATTCATACTTTCCTGCCGGAGTATCACATACAGCAACTGAAACTACTGAAACCTTGTCCAACACGTAATAAAGATAGTACCTTCCGTCCGGTCCCACCGTAACATCCGGGGCATACAGACACATTTTGCCTTCCGGGTTCAGCGGATCGGCTGTCTTCGGATAAATCACACCCTCATATCTCCAGTTGCCCAGGTCATCGACCGGAGCTGACCAGCACACATAGTCTCCCATGCAGAAAACATATCCGTTAAAGTAATCATGGGATCCGTAAACATATACGCGATCGCCAAAAACATAAGGTTCTCCGTCCGGAATATACTCCCAGGACGGTAAATATGGGTTAAACGCTTGTTTTTTCACTTTGATATCCTCCTTTGCAAGTCTAATCCATGTACATTGTTTCATAAATCAAATTACCGGGGTTAAGCCTTCAAGCTGACCACACGATCATAGTCATATCCTCGATCCGGATTCACCTTTCCGGCATTCAGTTCGAAATAAACCACACCGTTTTCGTTTACAGGAAGCTCTACGCAGATATTTCCGTCCTCCTGCTTTTTACGCTCTGTTTTTACAAAAGGTCTGGATGATTCCCGAATCAGCTTCGTCTGTTCCTCACTCAGATTGGCAGGTTCTCCCATATCATGCCATACCTTCAAGGGATTACATGTTTCCTCATCTACCGTCTTAGTCAGGAAGCAGTACTCCTCCTGTTCAGCCGGAAATGTAAACTCCAACAGCATTTTTTCTTTACCCTGTTCTGTACTATTACGGGCAATATTCCAGGCTACACCTAGATAATCACCGTTTGCACGTTTCAAAACGACAATATTGTCATCCTTATATACACAATTGGCTTCACTTTCCTCAAGCTTTTTGTAAAAAGCAAATGTCCAGAAGGTCGGCTTGGTAATACAGCCATTGGCAACCAGTCCAAAGCCGCCGTGGAATGGTGTAAAAGGAACTCCCAGCTCTTCAAACACATCACCAAATGTCCAGTAGGAATAGGATTCATTCACATCTCCCAATCTGGAAAGCTGCTGTGCTATAAGAGCCGCATTCAGGTTTGTATCATGAATGACGCCCTGAGGAGTATAGGAGCTGTTGAACTCCGTGATATGAATCTGCAGACCTTTATATTCCGGGAAACTGTCAATAATATCTCTGGTTGTTTTTAAATTGGCAAAGCCGTCCTCTGCCTTCATAAGTTCAGAATATGCATAATGTCCAATACATTCCGGCGGATCAATGGTGTAATGATGTCTGGTTACGAAATCCACAGGTATGTGATTCTCATGGCAATATTCCATAAATGCCTGAATCCATTTCTCATCCGTTCCTCCACAAACAGCAGGGCCTCCTACACGGAATCCCGGATTCACTTCCTTTATGGCATCAAAGGTTCTATGGAACAGCTTAAAATATTCCTGCATATCCGCATTTTCCCAGAAACCGCAAAGATTGGGCTCGTTCCATACTTCAATGGGCCATTGAATAACTTCCTCTTCTCCATAGCGTTCCATCAGATGCCGCAGCAATGAATGCACCATATTACACCACATATCATAATCTTTTGGAGGAGTAGTATTTCCCTGCCAGTAAAAGATAGTCTGGCTTCCACTTGCCAACTTTTTAGGCATAAAACCCAGTTCAAGAAAAGGTCTCAGCCCCACCTTCATATAGGCATCCATTACTCTATCCAGATAAGTATAGTTGTACTCGACCCTTACCTTACCATCCTCCTCATAGGTCTGAAAGATCGCCATATCATCACAGAATAATCCATGCCCCCGGATATGCTTAAATCCGATTTCCTTTTGAACCAGGCGCAGCTCCTCCTGATATTCTTCTGTCAATGCAAGCCCCATTCTTCCGGTTCCCACACAATAATCTACATTATTGTGAAAAAAGGCCTTTGAATCCTTTGTAATCACGATCTTTTTTCTGTCATTCTCTGTTGCTCCACCAAAATTTACCATGCATGTATCTCCTTCTTCTAAATCATGTTCCTATGCAGTCACGCATAAGATGTCTGACCGCTGCACGATCCGCAGCTCTCTGATGACGATTGCCATATTAATATGATACTATCGCATTGATTTAAAGTTTCCAATGATTTATACTATAAGAAAATTGATATATCCTCTGATGTATCAGAACGGAGATTCCAGATGACTGAAATTGAATTTGTCGGCTACAGTGCCGTTCACCCCTCAGATTTTATATATGATGTTCCAAATGGCTTTACAGGCTATCTTCTGCTTCTTTTCGAGTCTCCCTCGGAGCTGCTCATAGACGGAAGACTAATGCGGACAGCCGCCAATTCTGCTATTCTGTATACACCAGGAAGCAGGATTTATTACCGTGCTGCCGGTGAAGAATACCGGAATGACTGGATTCGTTTTCGTTCCGATCACTCCTTCGTGAAGCTGTTTCCGTTAACAAACACCCCATTTCCCGTAACAGATCCGGAATACTGTCATCAGCTTTTTAAATTACTAACCTGGGAGTCCGCCTTTTTCTCCTCTGAAAGCGAAGCAAACATTACTCACCTGCTGCGGGTTCTGTTCTCCAAATTAAGAGAAGGAATCCAGAATGAGTCCCCGGGTATTCACGATCATGAGCTGGTTGCATTGCATAAGATGATCTACAATAATCCTCAGCTTCCATGGAATATAAACATGATGGCTGCGAAGCTTCACTTAAGTCCCAGTCATCTTCAGACTCTCTATCACCGCAAATTTGGCTCCTCCTGCATGGACAATGTCATCGAAGGACGTCTGCGCCGTGCACAGGATTTATTAGAGTACAGCGAATACTCCATCCGCGACATTTCCGAGCAATGTGGTTATAATAATGTAGAGCATTTCTGCAGACAGTTCCGTCAGCGTAACGGCTGTACCCCTGGACAATACCGGAAAAATGCATCAGCGGGAAGCAACAAAAGACTTCTCACCCACAATACCCTGGGAGGAAGGGAGTTTGAGAAGATTAATCGGAATCATCCGGTTGCGGAATCTTTTCCGGTTCTGTGACGTCTTGATACCAGACATATCGGGATGAATAAATTCTTCTTTTTCTTCTTTTTCCCTTTGCACATCCCCCCATTTTCCTGTATGATAGAGATATATTAACAGTAAGGAGGCATACAGTTATGTTGCAGATTAAAAATCCGGTTTTGCCGGGATTTAATGCAGATCCATCCATTATCCGTGTGGATGATACATATTACATTGCGAACTCTACGTTTGAGTGGTTTCCGGGAGTTCGTCTGCACGAGTCAAAAGATTTAGTACATTGGAATCTTCTTCCATCCGCATTGTCCACTACGACATTGCTTGATATGAAAGGAAATCCGTCATCGGGAGGTATCTGGGCGCCGGATCTTTCCTATGCAGATGGAAAATTCTGGCTGATTTATACGGATGTAAAAGTAACCGAAGGACCGTTCAAAGATATGATCAATTATCTGACTACGGCAGAAGATATCCGCGGACCATGGTCGGATCCGATCCGTGTCAATGGTGTGGGATTTGACGCATCGTTGTTCCATGATGATGACGGACGCAAATACCTTGTTCAGCAGACATGGGATCATCGCGAATACCACCATGCTTTTGACGGTATTACAGTGACAGAATTTGACACAGAGACAATGAAATTAAAACCGGAGACAGCACGTACGATCTACGCCGGAACGGACGTTAAACTGGTTGAGGGACCACATTTGTATAAGATCAACGGATATTATTATCTGTTTGCTGCACAGGGCGGAACCGTTTGGACACATCAGGAAGTAGTAGCTCGTTCAAAGACGTTAGATGCGTTGAGTTTTGAGACAGAGCCTGGCGATCCGTTTATTACAAACTTTGATACGCCGGAACTTGAGATCCAGAAGCAGGGACATGGTGCTCTCGTAGAGACTCCCGGCGGTGAGTGGTATTATGCAAGTTTGTGTGGAAGACCGTGGCACCACGAAAATGAAAGTTCGATCGACCCACGCGGCTGGTGTCCGCTTGGCCGTGAGACGGCAATTCAGAAAGTATACTGGGATGAAGAAGGCTGGCCTCGTATCGAGGGCGGACATGGCGGAAAAGTGCTTGTGGATGCGCCGAAAGATGCAATCTTGACAGAAGCACCGGCAGATCATTCGATGCATGATGAATTTGACACACCAAAACTTCATGATGAGTGGAATACCCTCCGCGTACCATTTACCGAGGAAATGGGTACGACAGGGGATGGCAGGCTGACATTGGTCGGAAAAGGATCCCTCAGCAATAAGCATGAGCTTTCGTTGGTGGCAAAACGCTGGCAGGCATTTAACTTTGATGCCGAAGTGAAAGTGAAATTTGATCCGTTCAACTATCAGCAGATGGCTGGATTGACAAATTTTTACAATGATAAGCACTGGTCATTCGCTTTCGTTACGTGGAATGAGAAAAATGGCCGCGTGATCGAAGTGGCAGAGTGCAATCGTGGCGGATATCGTTCGTTCCTTCGCGACGATGCGATTCCGGTACCGGATGATGTTGAATTTGTATGGCTTCGCACAAAAGTAAGAAAGCAGTCTTACAGCTACGAGTATTCCTTTGACGGAAAGAACTATACAGAGATTCCGGGCACACTGGATGCCGCTGTATTGTCCGATGATTACGTACTCCAGTCATACGGTGGATTCTTCACCGGAGCATTTGTCGGCATGGCATGCGTGGACTACTCCGGATACGATCAGACAGCAGAATTCCGCAGTTTTGACTATAAAGAACTGGATTAATCAATAGCAAGAGCCTTTTTTAAACCAGGCTCAATCAGATGGCTGGCGATGCCGCAGAGGATTTCGGGAAAAAGGACGAAAAGTCCGGGAACCAGGAAGACTATGAGGCAGGCGCCGGCCATTGTAAATAATAAGATGAACGTTTCTTTGATGTAACCTGCCATCAGGCGCACGGAGAGCAGAAGAACTGCCGGAAATGAAGCGCGCAGATGTGAGCGGAAGTTTGTGTGTGACCGCGCGAGATACAATGATAAAGCGCCGTCAAAGAAGCCCCCTGAAGTGATAAGAGGGATACTCGTAAATAAAAATAAAAAGCCAAGCACGATTAGCTGACATTCATAGTCAGCCAGTCATACAATTTGTTTTTAAGTAATGATTTCATAGAAACTGAATGGGCGACACTTTCAGACAAAGAAAAAATGCCAGCACGAAAATGTACCGACATCCTTTAATCAATATTTGCTTGTAAACCAATCATAAAACTCAATTTCTTCTTCATCAGAAGTATCTTTATCAATGAATTCCTGTAAATCCTTTTTCATATTATTATAAGTTTCCTGATATTGTGTGCTGTTGCAGAAGGCAGTGTGCATCATTCCTCCATAAACTCCACATGTAATAGCATAATATCTTTCACATTTTTCCAAGGTTATCCGACAGGAATCCCTGTATTCTTCATCCGCTATTATCAATCCGCCTTCACTTCCAGTCTGATCCGGCTGATAAATATTATCCCACATATATTATACACTCCCAGTATTTCATTCGTATATTTGAACAATGTCACATTCAGCTGCATGATATCATACTGCTTATCAATAATTGCTTTCTGCACGATCAGGTCAAACTTACTGCTCGGACTGAACGCCCAGTCTGCCCTTGCCATCAGATCCTTTGACTGCTCCAGATCAAGATGAAGTGCAATACACAAAGCCATTGCCGTCTTTTTCTTTGGATGATAATGCTCATCACACTGAATCTTTGAAAAGTGTTTCCTATCCATGTTTGCATTTTTCCAGAGATTCTGATGATTTCCTTACGACCAGGTTTGCTTTGGAGCCTATTGATTTTGCCATTCCTTTTACAGACTCACCCATATTCTTTTTCTCTTTTGTTTCAGCTTCTTTTACATCATTGTTTTCCATTGAATCTGTCATATCAAATTCCTCCTCAAATAGTATTCATTACACAAAATGTAATTTTCGCGAATCCCCCAAACACATATCATCAACAGATTCTTGTCATTTCGTATAGTCTATTTATGGTACTCAAATTAACATTTTATACATGATTCATATATTTATACCAGTCTTCCACACAAATTCCTTCTATCTCTGTTATTACCACGTTGTCCCATCTTTCTTTCAGACTCATTCCGTTATATATTGGAGCAGTAACTAATTCCTCTGCTGTACTAAATTCACAACCATTAGGTATATCACAGTACCCAGCCCAATATGGACACTCGTATTTGGCAATAAATCCAATATAATGTACTTCCTCTTCTGCATCATCTGAAAAGTAAAAGCACGTTTCATCAATATGATACCCTGCTTCGAGTTGCCTGGAAAAGAAATCCCAATCTATATATACCACTTCTTTCCCTCTTTCCTAATCCCAGTATAGCTTCAGCTATAAGAACGCTGAGCATATGACTTTTCTTTGCAACGGTGCAGAGTCAATGGAGACAAAACCTGTTAATCAGTTTGGATAATCATCTTCCATATAATCAAAATAATCATCGCCTACATGAACAAGCATATTATTCTTTATTGCAAATCCAATTAAATTGCCCCAATCCCCCTCACCTTCAACAATATATGCAATATCATTGTCATTAGTTGTTGCACATATATATAATGTTGTGAACCAACAGTGATTTAATATATCAAGCGGGTTATCAAGAGAAGATAATTCAATCCCTTCATAAGTCTCTTCCTCTTTTACATGATGTATTATTTCTTTACATATCTCATATATTATCGTTTCAGTAAGGTTATTAAATGCCTCTACACACTTCTCTGCATATTCGTTTGAATCAGGATTACTCGACATTACTGTAAAGATATCCTTTTTTCATCATCACGAAAAAATGTACTTTTAAAATGTCCTTCACAATAACCTTCTTCTTGATGTACCCAATCTATCATAACATAGACCTCCACTTCAATTACATATTCAAATAATCACATGCTTTCAACTCTTAGAAAAGCTGAAAGTTGTCGGGTTCTTTACATAGATAAAATATCCATTTTCAAAAAATGATTCATAAATACTCCTCAAAATTATATATATGTAAAATCATTTTTCTTTCATTTTAGTTTATCCTTCACTGATTTAACTGTAGTAATCCTGTTTCCGGAACTTCTATCATTTTTTCGATTTTTGTATTTATCAAACCCCCTATCATGACTAACAAACGTTACCTCCTGATTCCCCTTTTTTAGCAATTGACCAGCCTCAGCTTTAATTTGATTGTCAACCGCTTGGTCTCCTGGAGAAACTAGTTTTGATGATACATTAGGTCTATTTTGATATTTCCTGTCAAATTTGCATTTTGCTCCCACTTGCGAAAAAATAGCTCTGACCGTTGTATTTTTTGTTGTATGTTCGATGCCTTTTTGCGCTTCTTTAATATGATTATCACCATCAATAAATATTGTTTGTTTTCTTTGCGGTTGAAATTTCTTTCTGTTTTTTTTCGTCTTATTAACTTTGTTTGAACCTTTTCTTTTTTCTTCTTTGAGTATGTTTGGTAATTTTACAGATACACTAGAAGAATTGTATGTATGTCCATATAGACGTCCATAATCTATATTTGACGATGAATTCAGCTGAAAAGTTATTTCCTGTGTACTTCTATTAACAGAAGGTGAATAAGGATTTATAGATGATTTAGTCACTGTTTTTTTTACCGTAATATCATGTACATACGCTGAATCCTTTAACATATCATCATATTTCCCATTTATTATTTCTTCTAAGTCCTTTACTACATCTTCTTCAACAATTCCCCAGCTTTTTCCTAAATTATATTCTTCAATAAATTCTTCAATCTGCTTCCGCGAAGGCATTTCATCGAGACTACCAAATGATTCTTTTAATTTTACTAGATATTGTTTATATGAAGAGATAGATTTACTTTTACCTGTTATATTTTTAAGCATCAAAGAACTAATATCTTTCTTAACATCATGAATAATTATCTGCCAGTCAATAAACAAATTATAATTATCAATAAAAGACTGAACTTCTTCGCTAGAAGGCATTTCCTTAATACCACTAAAAAATTCTTTCAGCCTTTTTTGGTATTCTATATAATTATTTATTTTTTTCCCCAATATACTCTCCTGCCTTTCCCCTCAAAATCGGAATTTCATACTATAACTTATAATGCATAAAGTTGCCATTATGCTTAAACCCAAAATCAGTATATAATTTAACACCCATATCTGATGCTGTAATCTGAACAGTACCACAGCCATATTCCTTAGCTTCACTTACTACTCTTGAAAGTAACTCCTTCGCTATACCTTTTCTCCTGTAATTTGGATTAGTGAACATACTGGAAAGCAAACCTATTCTTCCAGAAGGGCATCCAAAATATGGTGGTTTCTCAACAAATGACATTCCACTTGTTCCTATAATCTTATCCCCATCCATTGCAATCCATGAGACAAATGTTCCATCTGCCATATGCCTATTATAGTAATCCTCCAAATTAGGAACCAAGTCAATTTCTTCTGTAGCAACTTCTTCATGAAGCTGATTAATTCTCATTTGGATAAATGTATATAATTCATTTTCTGTAAGTCGCTTATATATAATATCCACGCTTTCAAAACCTCCTTAGCTCTAAAAATAAGAATTTATAACTCTGTTCTATTCTGGTTCAATCTTGATATCGATATAGTCACCTTCATCAACATTATAAACATGTTTCCCTAATATCGAGAGAACAGCTCTTATGTCTTCAATATCTTCGCTGGCAAACTCTACATATGAATTTATTGTATCAGATGTGTTTTCGTCTACATAATCATCGTGCAGATATACATAAAACTTATCTAAAATATCTTCAAGCGGGTACTGGGATATCACTGGCTCCGAAGGAGAATTTTCACCCAAATCCGGCTCTGCTTCAAAAACTATTGAGGTTACAAAGATTTCCTTTGGAGAATTTGAGGGATCATCCATATTAACCATGACGATATCGTTATCCGTGCCTACATCCTCAATATCTCTATAATACTTTTTTCCCTCATAGTTCAGTATTAAATAATCTTCGAGCATTTCTCCTGCTCCATATTCCCAGCCCTCGACCTGTTTTAGCTTTTCAGCTAAAGCATTATCATCCAACTGCTCTAATCCGAAATAATCATCACTCTCTGACCCATTTTCATATGTTTTATATATTTTCTCATCTACTATTTCGTAATCTGCCGTTTTATATTTCTCCGCCTCATAAAACCTTATATTTTTCATCTTAATCCCTCACACAACTTCCGATTGAACTTTCCATCAATTTAATTGATTCATCAACAGATACACATGTAGCAAATCTCTTTGGCCACATCATATCATTGTAATATTTATATGTTTCTTCTCCAGTCATATAGTCGTTATCAAATGTTGAATTTGCCCCTTGTGGAACAATTACTTTATATCCTCTCTCAAAAACAGATTTCACAGTTGCATCTATACAGAAGTTTGTCTGTAGTCCCAGCAATCTGACTTCGGCAGGAATTATGGACACAAATAAATGCCACTTTTACATTACTCATGAAATGGACACCTCTCCTTTATACACTGCTCATTAAAATCTGTGAATCCACATTGCATTTGTTCGTATTGCAATGTTACTCCATAATGAGCATTCACATAATCAATACCATTCTTAAATGCTATCATTGCATCTCTCTTGCAGCACCTTGGTCCGTTTATGGCTCCTAATTCTCCGATTGCTTTCGAGGTAAACTGCATATGATTTCCCCATATTCCATCTGTTGAAAGCGGACCTGTTCCGTCGATGATTGCAAGTGCAGCGCCAATGGATGTGATTGCTCCGCATATTCCCCATAAACCGCACATTGCTCCCGGCATCCGAAGTCCTTCTGACATCAGCCTGTCCAATGCCTGTTCTAAGTCTATCTCTCCACCTGCGTTTTTGTAGGCTACAAGCAAACTTGCACCATCTAATATATGGTGTTCCGGTCCATGAATGCTGATATATTCCTTCTCTGCAATCTGCTTAAAAATAACAACCGGATTTGTTCCCTGTTCTTTCTTTATATCTTTTACAATCAGTTCTGCTTTTTCTCTTACTGTCATAGAAACCTTCCTTTCGGATTTTTGCTGATATACTTGACACTTTTGAAGTCCACCTTAATCATCATTGGATAAATCATAATCCAGATTAATACAGCCATAGGAATAGATATCCCTGCATATTCAAACTTATTTAATATATTGGGTATCATCGGGAAAAAATGTCCTATGGATACACCGATGATCATGCATAGAATGACCCACACATATAAATACTTTTGAAAAAACTTCATCTTAGCATTTCCCCTCTAACAACAGCTATCTTTTTTGTCACAGCATGACTCACATGTCAAACTTCCAATAAAATTCTTGAATTCTAATAAAGTATCACAATTCAAAGAGTAATGATGCCATTTACCTTCTTTGCGATCATTCACCAATCCACATTCCACCAGTATCTTCATATGATGAGACAGGGTTGGCTGTGTAATTTCAAATTTTTCCAAGAGCCTGCATCCACATTTTTCGCCATCTGACAACATTTGCACTATTTCTAATCTGTTTAAATCTCCAAGTGCCTTGCAGATTAATGCTACATTTGTTAGTTCCATTTCATTTGCCTCGCATTGATATTTATCTATGTGTGTAGATTAGCATATACATAGATAATTGTCAATGTGTTTTTATAAAATAAAGCCATTTATCTGATTTGCATTGTCCCCTTCATGTACATATATTTCTGCAAGTGGCATTATCTCTTTTACTTTATCAAAGTTGCTAATCATTTCCTCCTTTTCCCTGAACACAAAAAATCGCCCAGACTAGTTATTACGAAAAAGGAAAAAAGCTCACCCACGAGGTGTGTGTCAATCAGACAAAGACACTCCTTTACATAGTTTCCACTTTCAAAAAATAAAAAAATTTGTGTTTTTGAAAGTGACATCTTGCATATACTATTAGCAAACAGTATACTAAGTACAACGAAGCAGTTTCGAGAAATGAAAAAAATCCAATTTTTGAAAGTGGGTGACTATATGAAAACAATCACGAGAACTAAATATCTCGATAGAATCATTGAACTGAATGGCACTCCTGACATCAAGATCATCACAGGTATTCGTCGTTCTGGTAAGTCCAAGCTGATGCAGGCGTATATTGAGTATCTGAAAAGCAACTTTGAAAACATCAATATTATCTTCATTGACTTCATGGATTTAGCATATGAAGAAATCATGGAATACCATGCCTTACACGCATATGTGGAAGAACATTATCAGGAAGGTAAAACGAACTACCTGTTTGTAGATGAGGTTCAAATGTGTCCTAATTTTGAGCTGGCAATTAATAGCCTGTACTCTAAGGGAATTTACGACATCTATGTAACAGGCTCCAATGCTTTCCTGTTGAGTGCAGATCTGGCAACCCTGTTTACCGGACGCTATATTGAAATTCATGTGTTTCCTTTCAGTTTCCAGGAATATTGCCAATATTATGATGATGTTAGTGATAAAGATAAACTCTTTGATGATTACGCTATCAAAGGCGGTTTAGCAGGTTCTTACGCTTACAGAACTGAAAAAGACAGAACAAACTATATCAAAGAGGTCTACGAAACTATTGTTACAAGGGATTTGGTGCAGAAATATGCTCTCCCGGACACTTTGGTTTTACAACGTCTGAGCGAATTCCTTATGGATAATATCAGCAACCTGACTTCTCCGAATAAGGTCAGTCAGCTACTGACAGCAAATGAGACTCCAACCAATCATGTAACCGTTGGCAAGTACATTAAGTATTTGTGCAATGCTTTTGTATTTTATGATATTAAGAGATACGACATCCGAGGTAAGAAATACCTTGAAAGCTCTGAAAAGTTCTATTTATGTGACAGCGGTATTCGATATGCAATACTTGGAAGCAGAAATATGGATTATGGCAGAGTATATGAAAACATCGTTAGCATCGAGCTTCTTCGCCGTGGATACGATGTCTATGTCGGCAAGCTCTATCAAAAGGAAATCGACTTTGTTGCTCAGCGAGGCAGCGAGAAGTTTTATATTCAGGTCAGCGACAACATTTCCGGGCAGGAAACATTTGAGAGAGAATGCTCTCCTCTCCTTCAGATTCGAGATGCTTATCCGAAAATGATTATTGCCAGAACCAAACATCCACAATATAGCTATGAAGGAATTGAAATTCACGATATAGCCGATTGGTTACTACAAGAATAAGCAGGACGAAATATCTCCGTCATTCTCTTTTTCTTTTTGCCAAATACTGTAAGTATAACTCCTGCAAACATAACCACTACAAATGGCCATGCTGTGTTGTCGTCCCCGGTGGAAGTACTTTTATATGATGTAATAAAATGGATAGCTTGCAAAGTCAAGTAAACTATCCATTTTCTTTATCTTAACGCAATAATCTCGGCTTGTCTTTGGGTGAATTATCCCTTGCGGTTGGGGTTATTTTAATATCCATTTCTGCTCTATGCTTTCTGACATCTGCAAAGAGTCTTCTGAAATCATAGCTTCGTTCTGAATTACTCCTTCTAACCAGCCTTTTTCTTTCAAAGCCTTATATTGTTTGCTATTAGTATTGACACCACTATAGGCATTACCTAATCCACTAATATTCATCGACATACAAAAACCTCCTTGTAAATAAACTAAAACTCCGTTTAAAACCAAATCATTACTATATATAGTATATCGTCATATCTCCTACAAAAACAAATAAGGCAGTTTCACAAATTCCGATTGGGATTTTACCTGTTTTAAGGGATTTAATAATTGTTATATTTTATTATCAAATTCCTCATAAGCCCTTGAAAACACTAAGTTTGTCACAGATGAACTTTCCCTTATTGTTTCCCTTGCGTTATATTGTTCCATAAAGGTTCACAAATCTAGATAAGGGCAAAAACAAGGGAAAGAAAATCTTATTACACAGTATAACACAAAATAATTACGACATGGTGCACTGATTGAAATGCTTCAAAATATTGTAACTAAACCTTAATTATTTACCGATATATGGTGAATAACTAAGGTTTATCTATTATATCTTTACTTATATTCTTTTTGCCAATTTTTATAATAAGCAAACGCTATTGCTAACTGTAATACTCCGCATTGCGCTTTACCAATCTTCTCCTCTTTAGCGCATATATGTTGAAAAATAGCATTTTCTGAAATTTCTTTTTCAATACCATCTCTCAAATTATCATTCCGAGAAACCCAATCTTCAAATTCAAGGCGCTCATGACTATTATCAAAAATCAGGACTGGCATTTGCTGCCCCGAACGATTATTACACTGATGCTTTCCATATGCAAAAAATGGAAGTAATTTACCACTCAATGAGTCTCGTTCTATATAATAATAAAATAGCCCATCCTCTATTTTATATCTTCTCTCTGGTTTCGGAATCAGACATCTTCCCATATCCATATACCATAATTCAGTTTCATACAAAGTTGTAGTTAAGTATTTTAATTGTAGTTGGGCATATAACATTTTTTCATCATCGTAAAAATAACCTAAAGTTTCATATCCTTCATCTGAACCAAGAACTATTATTTGATATTCTGGTGATTTTAGGTTATAGCTATGTCTATCGTAATCCCATGTAGTTTTTGACCAATCCTCTGTATGCTCTAATAAATGAAGTAATTTTTGAGAAGGTGACAAATCAATACCAAATCTCTTTCTCCATAAAAATTCTGTGTGTTCAAAACTTGCAGTCTGTTTTCTAGGAGTATTAACATCATTTACCCTAGTATAAATTGCACCTGCATACAGTTTTTTCTTCACATCATGGCTTTGCGAATACTCCTCAGTCAAATAATACGGCGTATTATTTGTGCTCTCAATTATTACTATGTCCAGTTCATGATCTTCAATCTTAATTGACTGAACTGCTACTTTTGGAACATATCCTCCAGCAAATGGTTTTGACCTTAAAAATTCTGTTACTGACTTAGTTGTATATCTACGGTATGTTGTATTTTCAATTCCCTTTACATTTCCATTGTCATCAGCACCATAAATCAAATATGCTTGATGCCCGTCAATATTATTTGCCATGCAAATGATGTCAATCAATTTATCTTCTCTACAATCCGTGTAATCTTCTTTGAAATCCCAGTAAGTTCCCTCATATCCAAGTCTTAATAAGCCTAAGATTATCTCTTTCAAATTCTCATCTGACATATTATGCTCCATTCATTTTTAACCCTTAACGATCCGCAATATTCCTACTCATAACTCTTTTCATATTTTACGACAGAGGGTTTCTTCTATTTGCTAAAAATCTCTGTAATCGAATTGCTTCTTCTAGTTTATTTGATGCATTTGCTCCAAACAAAATTTCTGCCCATATCTCATCCATATGTGTAATTGTTGGATTGTTAAGATCCTTAAATGTTATATTAGGAATCTCGGATAATATTTGCCTTATTTCATTCTGAGAAATCTTGTTATAATCAGGAACATGTGTCATTTTTGCATCCCTTAATTCACTTTTTCTCATCCCCGAATGATCCTTAGATACAACTTCACATTCTAACTGATAAAAAACCGTTGTCATATATGAACCAATCACCTGTGCTTCCGTCAATGTTTGATATGAATATACTGTAAAATTTGTTGAAACATACATAGGCACTGCAGATACATATACCCTTCCATTTCTACGAAGTTTTGTTGGTAATAATATTGAGTTGGCAGGAAATCTTATTGTACCATCCTTTTTTGTGATTTTCTCCCATTCTGTAACAGTTTTTGCCTTCCTTTGCTGTTGTTTAGCTGGTCTAGTCATAGACATATAATCACAAATTATTGCTGTACTTAATGAAGATGGAATAGAATTAAAATTTAAAAATTTTGAATCTCCAGTATTCAGAATAAAATTATCTCCATCTGCATTTCTCATCCCCTCATCAAGTGTGACTTGTGATATATATTTAGAATATAATTCATCGAACGAATCAAAGAATAATAAATCACTTCCTCCATTAACCCCTACCTGACCTTTACGAAATTTTTGAGTGGTATTTGGCAAATGTGTCATTATAGCATTTCTTACAATATTATTATCAATAAAAATAATAGCTTCAGACATTTCACTACATACAACTCTCCAACCATCATTTAGGTTTGCCTGTAATTGTGCATATGAAATTTCTCTTGCTTCTATATCCGGTGTAATATAATCGAAAGCTAATGAATTATATCCCCCAGAATATGTTTCTAAAGCATGCAGATCTATATCAGCCACTGCAACATCACTAGAAAATATTTTTACTGTACTTGCAGGTTGACCTTTCTTTCCAACCAAAATACATGTTTCTTCTGAAACAGATTCAAAAAGACCTTTTCCCGGATAATTGAAAATACATTGTAATCCAAAAATATTGAGCAACATTTCCCGAAAAGCAATCGCTTCATTTCCCCTCTCTACCAACTGTGCTTTTGGAAATATACATACAATAGTCGTTCCTGTTGCCAATAAACAACAAACTGTTTCTAAGAAAACTGCTCCTAAATTCTGCTGTCCAACTCCAGTAGCAGACGGACTTCCTTTTGTCCTTTGTATGAAACTTATAAAAGGAGCCTTTCTATTTACACAATTTATTCCTGCCACAAATGGCGGATTTAACAAAACCACCTCAACATCATTAAAATCAGAGGGAGCAAAGGATAAAATGTCTTTTGTTGTTACTACTGGAGCATTTGATTTATTGATTGTTATAGGATTATTTAATCCTAGGCGTAATGATAAAAGTTCTACTAGTTTTGGATTTATATCATTTGCTACAACCTGATTACCGTTTATATTAAATACCTTCATTGCTGAACTAATTAAACTTCCACTTCCAGCTGCAGGATCACATATTTTCTTATTAGCAGATAAATTGCCATTAATCATTTTTGCAATAGTAGCAGCTAGATTAGCCAATTCAGGATCAGTTGCAACTTCTCCATCATGCCTACTGCTTTCAGATAGCATTTCATGCAATGAATCTGCTATTGCGTCACCTGAGATATTTGCTTCCCCATACTTATATAAATCAGACAAAATTTTATTTTTCAATGATACCCTTGGAAGATAATCCGTCGCATTGTATGCAAAAATACCATCAAAATCTACTCTATTTGCCTCTATGCAAATTTGTTGAACATCTCCGGCAAATGTTGATACACTATATGTTATAGTTGGTGCAGGTTTATGTACTGCATGAAAAGCACCTCTTATATATTCATATAGAAGCATTGCCATTTTGCTTTTCCATTCACGACTGTTTGGTAAAGTAGATTTCATACATGTCAGAAAATCATCTAGTGTTGTAAGTTCTGTATATCTGTTATTAATAAAATCATCTAATAATCTTTGAAAAACTAAAGCTAATTTGCTCACAATACTATTTTCATCATCAACGGAAAAATCACATACATTTTCTAATCCTGGCTCTAAAACTTGCTGATGCACACTGGGTTTATGGACATCATATCTAAAACTAATTAATTTTTCCAAATTAGTTATAATATAAAACGGTTTCTCTGTTACTGCCATATTTGATTGAACATATGATTGCGCTTGAAATTGATATCTGGTACTTTGTACATCTGAAGGAGTTCTCTTTACTTCAACTACACATAAATATTTTCCAGTTGTTTTATTTATAACAACATAATCCATTTCAAGACTTCCTGTATATACATGATGTTTTGCTTCATAAATTGAACTCAAACCCAACGCAGCTATTGCTTGCGTTAAAGCTTTTTCACACAAAGGATGAAATATTCTGACCTCTGAATCCGTATAACTAATCATTATTCTCTTCCTTCCTATTCTGTCAAGCCTAAAATGTAGATTTTTCAAGGCTTTGACGTATTTTTATTACCTCTAAAACAGAGCCGAGGGTGATGAATATCGTAGTATCGAGTACC
>NZ_JBQKGQ010000023.1:0-46575 GCF_052118705.1 Agathobacter sp. LCP21S3_B2
CGGCAGGGGTATGGATATCCTGACGATGAGTATTTCTTTTTAAAACTCATTGATATGAGCAGAGTTGATTATGTGAGGAATCCTAAATCCCATAAGTTTTGTGATTGAGCCTATAAAAGTAAAAACATTGAAATATTTAATGGGACATACAGATATAAGTGTTACCTCAAATGTGTATACACACCTTAAGTTGGAAGATGCACAGAGAGAAATGGAGAGGTTTGAAAGGTTAGAAAAAGAAATGAAAAAGTGTGCCAAGTAAGGAAATAAAGGGCGTAGGGAAAAAGTACTGATGAGTACGAATCGGGTTTATACCTAGATTTGTACTCATTTTACTTACCGAGATATGGTAAAATATGCGATTTTATGCTAGGATAGGTACACTAGGTTAGATGTCGTGAAAGTGTGATAAAACCTAGGAAAAATAAGGATATACGAGGAAAAACGAAGATATGCAAGATAAAATTAAAGTGCTCATGGTTTGCCACGGCAACATACTAACCTTGATTAAAAATACTTGATTTTACAGTGTTTTGGGGATGTTACAGTAGATTTTTACCAACGATTTACCAAAGCTATTTGAGTAGGGGATAAACTACTCAGGATATGTAAAGAGAAGTATTATAATAGAGTCCTAGCAAAGAAAAAATCCGCAATTTAGCGGATTTTTTTAATACATTCGTTAAATAAGAGCAATCTGTTAATCTTATCATCATAAAATTCTTTTTGCTGTTCAATCACAGCTTTATCATTATCCTCATAGGCAATTAAATCCATCTGTTGTTTACAATTTAGATAAGAACAAATAGCTTCATTTATTTGTGAATCTTCAAATGTCATGTGTATGCTGCTGGGGATGTAGTTGCCATCTTTATCCTTATCAGCAGATATTTTCAATGGGGATTGTTCGTTAAGCTTCATAACTAAAGAAAGAACATCACTAACAGTATTAATATCGTAATCAAGAAATACAGTTACGCTAATGCCAAGAGCTTCTGCTATTTTTTGAAGCTGATCTGGTTTTGGATTTCGTTCACCGCTTTCATATTTCTTTATGGTAGATAAATAAATACCGGACTGTTTTGATAATTCGTCCTGTGTCATATCTTTTAATTTTCTATATTTTTGAATTTTACTTCCAATTGAATGTCTATTATCCATTAATAATCACCTCAAACAAATTGATATGAATATTTTAACACAGAGTTCACAAAAGTGGTACATTATTTTGAAAATATATTGACAACCACAAATGTGGACTATATAATGAAAATACGAACAGACCACAAATGAGGACTAACATAAAAAGAATAGATATGTTGAAAATACTTCTTTTGGCGAAGTTCAATGATTCAAAATTTTGCTATATCATAATCCTGCGAGTTGCAAAGCAGCTCATACAATTGAATAACAATTACAGATATAGTGATAATTCCGGTTCAGATACCTGATGGAAATCAAATATACTTGCGAAGAGTGCTGAAGGATTGAGAAATGAAAGTGGAGCGAGTAAGGGTAGTCAATACTGTTGCGGAAGGATAATAAACTATGAAGGTGTTCAAAGGGAACTTCCTGGCTCTCAAAAAGGCGGTAGAGAGGATAGCATTATTTAATTTAACTTAATGCGTCGTAAACGCAGATGCGGCTTATCTGTAATTCCTATGTGTGCAGGCAAATGGGAAAAAAGCACACCTACATGGCATGAGCCGTGTAGAAAGCAGGTAAGTAGTGAATGGAATTAACTTTTAAAGGTGTGGATATAAGCACTGAGGAAAAGTTCGTCAGCTACATTAATTCACTGAATACAGCGATAATGAAGCAAAATGCCATGAATGAAATCAAGCAGGATTTATATGATGTTTCTTATTTGAAAAAGCGTTACCGAAAGATTGTAGCCAAAAATGAGAAAGCATTATTTATGGCAGACCACGAATGTTTGAAATGTGTTTATTTCCAAAGACTGGCACGAAAATGTCAGGCAAATTGTAAGTGCCCCTTAGAAGAATCTACAGAAGGAGGCGTATTTACATGAAGCTATGCTGGATTGTTGTGTTGGTCGGAATAAGTATCATCCTGGTTTTTCTATATTCATTAGTTGCAATGTCGTCCAGATCAGAGAGGTTTATTGAGCAGCTTATGGAAGAGGAAGGGAGAAAAGGTACAGATGAGCAGGATATGGAAGCAATTATTACGGAAGGGAAGGAGAGACAGGAACATGAATAACAAGTTAGAAGTAATCGGCATTGATCATGGCTGGTCAATGATGAAAACAATCTCTCAGGTATTTGTCACAGGTGTTAAGGAGATTACAACAACTCCAGCACTTTTCGGTGATGTACTCGAGTATGAAGGAAAGTTCTATAAGGTTGGAACTGTGAGGCAGGAAGTAAAGGATACAAAGGTCGAAGATGACAGCTTTTATCTTCTCACTCTTGCAGCAGTTGCTAAGGAACTTAAAAGAAGAGGTCTTGCAGAGGCAAAGGTATTCCTTGCCGTAGGACTACCACTTACAAGGTTTGGAGCAGAGAAGAATGATTTTATCAAGTACCTGACAAAGAATAAGCGTGTAAGCTTCAAATATGAGAATGAGCCGTATTATATTGAAATTGATGATGTGGCAGTATTCCCTCAGTGTTATGCAGCAGTAGTGGACAAGATTCCTACAATGGCAAAGAAAACGCTGATAGTAGATATCGGTAGCTGGACAATCGACATTATGCCGGTAATCAACAAGTCACCGGATGAATCAAAGTGTGTGACGATACCAAAAGGTCTTATTACCTGTATGCGTTCTATCAATGAACAGTGTGTAAGACAACTTAACGGAGAGGTAGACGAGTCAGAGATACAGAACATCATGCGGTATGGCAGGTCAGATATTGATGATGAATACTTTGCCATTATCAAGGCAGAGATAGAGGATTTTGTTGATAAGGTATATAACTCAATCCGTGAGTTTGGGTATAACTTAAAGACTACACCGATTGTATTTGTCGGTGGCGGGGCAGTTGTGATGAAGAATTTTGGTAGTCATGATGCTAAGAACATTTCCTATAACCTTGATGTAAAGGCAAATGCAAGAGGATATGAGCAGCTTGCCACAATGGGACTTAAAAGCACTAAGCGATTATCATAAGGAGGCAGATGATGGGAAGAAGACTTGAATATGAAGTAAAAACTTCTGTCCGCCTCAACATGAGCAATCCTCAGCATGTGAAAATCAATGATGTGATTCAGAACCTTGATCCGAAGATTTTCAAATCTAAGAACCAGTTCATTATAGATGCGATTCAGTTCTACATTGATAATTATGGAAAAGAAACTTTTGTTATCAAGAAGAAGGAAAAAGAGAGGGCTGAATATATCCGGTCAGAAGATATTGATGACATTAAGGAAGAAGTCATTGAAGCAGCAACCAATGAGGCTAGGAAAGAGGTCATAAGGCTGTTAGGCGGAGTGATATCCGGAATGAATGTTGGTCAGCCGGTAATAATGCAGGCAGCCAATAGTGAAGCACAAGAACCTACAGAAGATGTTATGGACGATGCAGATGTTGCAGGACTTGCAATGGGATGGATGTCGAAAGGAGACTGATTATTATGAGAAGAGTTATGGGAGCCGTAGGAACAGTAATTTTAGAGATACTCAAGTGGATATTAAGGATAATTCTTGGAGCGTTGAAGCTGGTCTTAGGACTTGCCAGAATAATTCTTCTTCTATTCGCTATGGTGGCAAGGATATTTCTTTCATTCGTAAGAATGGGCACATTCTGAGAGGAGGTGAGCGTATGCAGGTAAAGGGTTTATTCTTAAATTATAAGAAAAACAGAAGACTTATGCAGTATTTCTTTAAAATAAGAGAGCTGGTATAATGAAAGGAGTTTAAGATGCACAGAATACGGGACAGTCCTATGTGTCCCGTGCATTACAGATAAATAGTTCACCGCAAGGGTGGATGGCACGGAACACAAAGCCCGTCCCTCTTGCGGAGAAGGGATGGGTGATTACTATGAAGAAGATAAGGATTATCTTATTATCCGCAGTACTGGTCTTTTCAATGGCTGCCTGTAATGGTGGTAAGATTGCCACATTTGACGATTATCTGAAGAATGGAGATGAAAAATCACTTGGCAAGCTGATGGATTTTTTGAAGAAACAGCAGGGAAACGAGAAAAGCCACACGATAGAAGGGGATAGGGTTAATTCCGCTATTGACGGACTGATTGAAAAGGTAGGAATGTTTGCAATGGAAAAGAAAGCTATCAGTGTGGATCAGGTCAAGGAGAATTTCAGTATCAATGGTGAGCAGGCTGAAAGTGTTATCAGACAGCTTGAGACAATCGGTGTGCTTGGCAGCAAGAATGAAGATGGCACCCATACAGTAATGATGGACAAGGATGCATTTATTAATCGTGTCAGAGGTTATCAGGACCTTGCTGAGAGAATGAGGGCGGTTGCGGCATCAAAGAATGCGAACCTGTCAGATGTGACTATCAGCAAGAAGCTGATTATAGAAGAGAATGACCATGCTGTTAAGACCAGAGTTCCCGGCACATGGGGAGAAGAGGCAAAATATGTATGGCTCCGTAAGGAAAACATCATGGAGATTCATGGTGGAAAGACAATGCTTACCTTCCTTGATTCAACCAAGGATTATAAGCTCTACGATGAGCAGAATCGTGTGGTGACAACCCAGAAAGGAACCGAGCTTTATACTCACTATGATAAGGTGGAATCATCTGTCAGGGAGCGTTACGAGAAAGTGCAGAAGCAGCAGAAAAAGACAGCGCAGAAGAAAACTGTTACCACAAAGAAAGCGAGGTAGCAGCCTATGCAGACAACAAAGAAAAAGCCGTCACTGATATTCATTCTTGTGGGTGCAGTGTTAGCAGGGTATCTTGGTTATCTGATAAATGGTGCGTGGACGGAAGGGATTGCCTTTAATGAATTTATGGACAGATTCAATGAAGTATGTGCTGTTCCTTTTGCCAATTATTACAATTCTAATACAGTAAAAGCAGTAGCCATTGCATTAGGTATCTATGCGATGGCTATTGTCATGTATTACACCAGTCAGAGAAACTATATGCCTGGCAAAGAATTTGGTACGGCAAGATTTGAAAATCCGAAGCAGGTCAACAAGATACTTGCAGATAAGGATGAAAATTTCAACCGGATACTCAGCCAGAATGTGAAGATGTCGCTGGATTTCAGGAGACTCAAGCTCAATGGAAATATCCTTATCTGTGGTGGTTCCGGAGCAGGAAAAACATTTTATGAAGTAAAGCCGAATCTGATGCAGATGCCGCATAACTGTTCCTTTATCTGTACCGATCCAAAGGGAGAAATCCTTAGAAGCTGCGGGCAGATGTTAAAAAATAACGGATATAACCTGAAAGTCATTAATCTGTTAGAGATGGATAAATCAGACTGTTACAATCCATTTTCCTATATCAGAGAGGAAACAGATGTGGTCAAGCTGATTACAAACCTTATCAGCAATACGACACCAAAGGGAGCGACACCAAGTGATCCGTTCTGGGAAAAAGCGGAAGGATTGTTCTTACAGGCTATCTTTTATTATGTGTGGCTGGAGGTACAGCCGGCAAAGAGAAACTT
This sequence comes from Agathobacter sp. LCP21S3_B2, assembly GCF_052118705.1. Lineage (NCBI taxonomy): Bacteria > Bacillati > Bacillota > Clostridia > Lachnospirales > Lachnospiraceae > Agathobacter > Agathobacter sp. LCP21S3_B2. The sequence continues at coordinate 5,619 of NZ_JBQKGQ010000023.1, forward strand.
TGAGACAGTACTTAAACTTCTTGGAGAGGCAGAGGTTACAGAGCAGGGGAAGGCATCAAAGCTGGATGTGCGTATGAAGTTTTTAGAGGAAAGTTCTCCACTTGGAGCCAATCATCCGGCAGTCAAGCAGTACAACAAATGTATGAGAGGTGCAGGAGATACAGTCCGTTCCATTATCATCAGTGCCAACTCAAGACTTGCATTTCTTGAGAATAAGCAGGTTTTACGATTACTCTCAAAAGATGAGCTTAATCTGTCAGATATCGGTATTGGAGTGAATGGAGATGGGGAGACAAAGACAGCCCTCTTTTGTGTAATCCCTGATAGTGACAAATCCTATAACTTCATTATCGGTATGTTATACACGCAGATATTTCAGGAATTGTACTATCAGGCAGACTTTAACTGCGGAGGCAGACTGCCAATCCATGTGACATTTATGTTAGATGAATTTGCAAATGTCGCATTGCCAGATGACTTCTGTTCGCTGTTATCGACAATGCGAAGTCGTGAGATTTCAAGTATTATCATTATTCAGAACTTTGCCCAGCTAAAGGCACTTTTTAAAGATACCTGGGAGACAATTCCCGGCAACTGCGATACTTTCATCTATCTTGGTGGAAATGAGCAGAGTACACACAAATACGTGTCAGAGTTGCTTGGAAAAGGTACGATTGATAAGAAGTCAAGTGGAGAGACAAAGGGCAGACAGGGAAGCTCTTCAAGAAACTATGATGTATTAGGAAGAGAGCTGTTTACACCGGACGAAGTCAGAAAACTGGATAACAAAAAGTGCATTATTTTTATCCGTGGTTTTGATCCTATCATGGATAATAAGTTCATACCATTCAATCATCCGATGTTTAACCAGACAGTAGATGGCAAGGGAGAGCCTTATGTTCATCAGATAAGAGGAGCAGATAATCTTATCGGTCCGCCATTTGAGATTCTTTCAGACAAGGCAGTTAAGTATTATGAAAAACTGAAGGATAAGGGCGAGAATGTGTATATTGATTCTCTTACCTATGAGCAGTTTATGATGCTTGGTGATGCGGAATTAAGCAGGAGATTCTCCATGCAGGATGAAGCAGAGCAGAAAGCAAAGATTGACAGGGAACAGGCAAATGAGCTTGAGTATGTCGATGAGTCGCAGAAGTCTGATACTACAGAAAGTGCCAACTCTTCTAATGGAAGTGCTGGTGCTAAGCCTGTAAGGAATCCAGAGAGGGAAAAGCCTAAGTGGGAGGATACTATCACAAACCGAATGCTGCACTGGTCATATACACCAGAGCAGAAAGAGGAAGTGAAGAAAGCTCTTGCTGCAGGTGTTCCAAAGTCAACGATTCTGACGTATTTCTATCCGGAGGTTACTGTGGAGAAGATGAGTTCATATCGAAAGAAGCAGTAAATGTTATCGCATAGGCACAGAAACCGTGGTATAATGTGCCTATGTGAGAAAAATTATTATTTAGAACTTATTTGCTTATATGATAAGCAGAATGGAGGCTTTGCGAGATGAAAGTAATCATTATAAATGGAAGTGCAAGAAAAGGAAACACTCTTACAGCGATTGAGGCTTTTGTAAAAGGAGCATCTGAAAAAAACGAAATTGAAATCATTGAACCTGACAAACTTAATATTGCACCATGCAAGGGCTGTGGTGCCTGTCAATGTTCTAAGGGATGTGTAGATAAGGATGATACAAATCCTACAATTGATAAAATTGCTGCCGCAGATATGATCCTTTTTGCAACACCGGTTTATTGGTGGGGAATGTCAGCACAATTGAAACTTATTATTGATAAGTGTTATTGCCGGGGAATGCAGTTAAAAAATAAAAAAGTTGGCACGATTGTTGTAGGCGGTTCTCCAGTTGACAGTATCCAGTATGAGTTGATTGATAAGCAGTTTGACTGTATGGCAAAATATCTTTCATGGGATTTGCTTTTCCAGAAGTCATATTATGCAACAGCAAAGGATGAGCTTTCTAAAAATCAGGATGCTATGAAAGAGCTTGAGGATATTGGAAAAGATTTATAAAGCTTGTGATGAAAATCAGGAATTGAAGGAGAATTATTTTTTGAAAATCAATAAAAATGTATTAAAAAAAGATCTCAAAGAGATTAATGCAATCGAAAAATTATTCCAGTATTTTATATCAGAACAAGTTGATGTCGAAAATGGAAAAAGTGCAAAGTTATTATATGAAGAATTAGGGTGGAACCAAAATGTAAGTTATGATGTAATTAATTCATTTTGGATAACTTTTTCATATGCAATGAGATTAAAATATCCGGGCAAATATCGTATAGCAAAAGCAGGGAATGTAAAAATTTATAAACATCATAATACTGATTGGGGATATGATTCGTTTCCAGAAAAATACTTCAAAGAAAACTCAGAGGAAAGAGGTCAAGTAAATGATTTATGTAAAGAATATCCAGATATTTTAAAATTGGCAGATATGTGTCATACTGTAGCGAATTTTATGCCTTGTCCAGAAAGGTTTAATTCTGTAAAAGGACTATTAGGTGATGTAAGAGATTACTTACCGTTGATGATTGATAAGATACAACTATGTGTTGATGCTGGAAAAGACCTAGAGTATTATCACTTAGGTAGTTTACAAAAAGTAGACAATAAAATCGTTAAAGATTGGCATAGCTTTTTTATTAAAAACCAAGAAAAATATTGTTTGAGTATGTATTACCAAGTCAAAAAAAACAGAATTAGTGGAATTACGTTTTTTAAAGGTCAATCTTTATCTTATCCATGTCCACTAGAAAAAGAAGAGGTAGAAGAATGCTTGAAAACCATGTTGGACAAAATAAACAAAAGAGCAGATCTAATACTTAATAGGTATAATGAAGAACATAAATCAAATAGTTAAATTTCTGTTTGTCTGACTCACAACAATTTAATATCAAACTAATACAAGCACTTTAGCCAATAAAGGTTAAGGTGCTTTTTTTGCGCCTTGAAAGGAGGTGGTTACAGCTAAACACATCGGGAAAAGCCCGATTTAATCATTACAACAGGCATTGCCTGATCATATAGAGTAACTTTTAACAGCCAGTTAGGGATTATCCCTGCTAGCTTATTTTTTTATCAAAAAGGAGACAAACAACATGAGAAAAGAACAGATTATTACGACAAACAACAATCAGATGGAGGAGAAAGGCATGAAGAGCAGATTCATTCACTTTAAAAAGAGATTCGTTCCGGCATTATCCGGAGCACTTATGGGAGTAATGCTTATGAGCACTACTTGTTTTGCAGCAGGTACAGGTACTTCCGCAGTAACACAGCCGCTTGAGAACTTAAAGACACTTATCATTGCAGTCATTGGTGCTGTTGGTGTCATCATTCTTGCAAAGAATGTCATGGAGTTCGCACAAGCCTATCAGCAGCAGGATTCATCTACTATGAACTCTGCACTGAAAGGAATTGTAGCAGGTGTCATGATGGCTGGTATTTCAACAGTACTGACATTCTTAGGCTTTATATGTGGTGGATTGTTGAGTGGATTGTCGTGGGTTTTGGCAGGTTGCCTGTGGTGCATTTCCATAATAGGAATACCGATAGGCTTACAGTGCTTTAAGTTTGCAGGTTTGGCATTTTTTCCGTTTGGAAAAGAAGTGGTATATGGCGGCGGTGCAGTTAGCTTAATTGCAAATATTATCTGGCTGATTGTATCAGGAATTCCTATGGCAGTTGGAAATGCTGTGGTAGGTCTGATATGTTGTATAACAATTATCGGAATTCCTTTCGGAAAGCAGTTTTTCAAAATTGCAAAATTGTCTCTGATGCCATTTGGGGCAGAGGTAATATAATAAACAGGCAGGTAAGAAAGATGTATTTGATTAAGACGATAAAAGGTGACATAACAAAAGTAACAGATGTGCAGGCAATCGTAAATGCAGCTAACAATTCACTTCTTGGTGGAGGTGGTGTAGATGGTGCAATTCACAGAGCAGCAGGACCGGAACTTCTGGCAGAGTGCAGGATACTTAACGGATGTGAGACTGGAGAAGCAAAGATAACAAAAGCCTATAATCTGCCATGTGATTATGTGATACATACTGTAGGACCGATGTAGGACGGATTTTGCGGACATTCAAAATAAAAAAGAATGTGGAGGTAACAGACAATGGCAAAATCATTATTTGAGGAACTGGGCGGCAAATACGAAAGGCAAGGGGATTATTTGATACCGTGCTTAACTGTACCCGCCGAAGAAGAACAGGCAATAGGCATCTGGGGGCAACGGCATTTAGATTATCTAAAACAGTACCGTAAAGTTACATACACCAATCTTCTTACAAGCGGCAGGCTAAACGCCTACCTTGCCGACATCAACAGACAGGCACAGGAACGCTTTGAAAGGCTCATAGAGGGTATGAAACAGGCACAGGGCATAACGGAACAGCTAAAGGCAGAAAACGCCTTAGAATGGACAGGATGCCTCAATAACATAAGGGCTTGTGCGAGGGAGATTGTGGAAAAGGAAATTATTTTTGCATAAACAGATGATTAGTGGCAGGGGGAAATCCTGCCGCTTTTTCTGCTTTAGTTTGTCAGCTTGACAAATAAAGGGTTAAGGAATATAATTAGATTCAGTATTATACAAGGAGTTAATAAATATGCGGCAAGGTATTCTTAAATAAACTGTCAATTTGATAGTGGGAACAAAAAGTAGCAGTCCCGTTTCACTTTTAATATGGGGCTTAGTTTTTTGTACCCAGTTTAAGAATACTTTTATCATGTAATTTTATATGCCCGAAAACATATAAGTGTTTTGGGGCTATTGGAGTTATTTACCCAGTGATAGGAGTATTTATCACTGGGTATTTTTATGCCCTTTTTTGGGTGTTGATAGGAGGAAAATCACATGAAAATAATTAACTTAGGCATTCTGGCTCACGTTGACGCAGGAAAGACAACATTAACGGAAAGTTTATTATATACCAGTGGTGCAATTGCAGAACTAGGGAGCGTAGATGAAGGCACAACAAGGACAGATACAATGAATTTGGAGCGTCAAAGGGGAATCACTATCCAGACAGCAGTGACATCTTTTCAGTGGGAGGATGTAAAAGTCAACATTATAGATACGCCAGGCCATATGGATTTTTTGGCGGAAGTATACCGTTCTTTATCCGTTTTAGACGGAGCAGTATTATTAGTTTCTGCAAAGGATGGCATACAGGCACAGACCCGTATACTGTTTCATGCACTACAGATAATGAAGATTCCGACAATTTTTTTCATCAATAAAATTGACCAAGAGGGGATTGATTTGCCAATGGTATATCGGGAAATGAAAGCAAAGCTTTCTTCGGAAATTATAGTGAAGCAAAAGGTTGGGCAGCATCCCCATATAAATGTAACGGACAATGACGATATGGAACAGTGGGATGCGGTAATTATGGGAAACGATGAACTATTAGAGAAATATATGTCAGGGAAACCGTTTAAAATGTCAGAACTGGAACAGGAAGAAAACAGGAGATTCCAAAACGGAACGTTATTTCCCGTTTATCACGGAAGCGCTAAAAACAATCTGGGGATTCGGCAGCTTATAGAAGTAATTGCCAGTAAATTTTATTCATCAACGCCTGAAGGTCAATCTGAACTATGCGGGCAGGTTTTTAAGATTGAATATTCAGAGAAAAGGCGGCGTTTTGTTTATGTGCGTATATATAGCGGAACATTGCATTTGAGGGATGTTATTAGAATATCTGAAAAAGAGAAAATAAAAATCACAGAGATGTGTGTTCCGTCAAATGGTGAAATCGTCCCGGCTGACCATGCCTGTCCGGGAGAAATTGTTATTTTAGCTGATGATACTTTGAAACTGAACGACATTCTGGGAAATGAAAAACTCCTGCCTCACAAAACATGGATTGATAATCCCATGCCATTACTTCGGACAACGGTAGAGCCGCAAAAGCCGGAGCAAAGGGAAGCCCTGTTAAATGCCCTCGCAGAGATTGCTGATACAGACCCTCTTTTGCATTTTGACATTGATACTGTTACAAATGAGATTATACTTTCTTTTTTGGGGAATGTGCAGATGGAAGTCATTTGTGCCATCCTTGAGGAAAAATATCATGTGGAGGCAGAAATAAAAGAGCCTACTGTTATATATATGGAAAGACCGCTTAGAAAAGCAGAATATACCATCCACATAGAAGTCCCGCCAAATCCTTTCTGGGCTTCTGTCGGGTTGTCCATAGAGCCGCTCCCTATTGGAAGCGGAGTGCAGTATGAAAGCAGAGTTTCACTTGGATATTTAAATCAATCGTTCCAAAATGCGGTTATGGAGGGGGTTCTTTATGGCTGCGAGCAGGGGCTGTATGGATGGAAAGTGACAGACTGTAAAATCTGTTTTGAATATGGATTGTATTATAGTCCTGTAAGTACCCCCGCAGACTTTCGGCTGCTTTCCCCTATCGTATTGGAGCAGGCTTTAAAAAAAGCAGGGACAGAACTATTAGAGCCATATCTCCACTTTGAAATTTATGCACCGCAGGAATATCTCTCACGGGCGTATCATGATGCTCCAAGGTATTGTGCAGATATTGTAAGTACTCAGATAAAGAATGACGAGGTCATTCTGAAAGGAGAAATCCCTGCTAGATGTATTCAAGAATACAGGAACGATTTAACTTATTTCACAAATGGGCAGGGAGTCTGCTTGACAGAGTTAAAAGGATACCAGCCAGCTATTGGTAAATTTATTTGCCAACCCCGCCGCCCGAATAGCCGTATAGATAAGGTTCGGCATATGTTCCACAAGTTAGCTTAACAGCTTGCAAAAGTCATATAAAATGAGATTTGAAAGGAGAATGTAACTTCATGTTTGCTAAAAATTCAAAGGCATATTCTGTCTACCTGCTGTTCCGATTTGTCTGTTCCCTGGCGGTTTCTATGTCCACAGTGCTTTCCATCGTGTACCACCTGGAGGTGGTGCAGCTGGATGCTTTCCAGCTTGTCCTGGTAGGGACGGTTCAGGAGACCGCCTGCTTTCTGTTCGAGATGCCCACCGGTGTGGTGGCGGATTTGTATAGCCGTCGGCGCTCGGTGCTGATTGGAATGTTCCTCTACGGCCTGGGCTTTCTGATGGAGGGTGCGCTACCGTGGTTCGCGCCGGTTCTGCTGGCCCAGGTTGTCTGGGGTTGCGGTGATACCTTCATCACCGGCGCTCTGGAGGCGTGGATTGCCTCGGAGGAAGAGGACAAACCCATAGACAAGGTGTTCCTGCGGGGCAGTCAAATGGGGCAAATCGGCGGCGTTCTGGGCGTGGTGCTGGGCACACTGCTGGGAAACATAAACCTGCAAATGCCTGTCATCTTGGGGGGCAGTTTGTGCTTGTTGTTGGGGCTGGTGTTGGTTCGCATCATGCCAGAAACCAACTTCTCCCCTGCTATTGAGGAACGGCAGGGCTTGCTTAAAGACTTTGTCTGCCTGTTCAAGCTCAACCTGGGCTTTGTGAAAGGCGCACCTGTGTTGCTGGCGCTCTTAGCAATCACACTATGCGGGGGACTTGCCAGTGAAGGCTTTGACCGGCTCTCCACCGCTCATTTTCTGGATGACACGGTAATACCCGTTATCGGGCCGCTGAACAGCGTCACTTGGTTCGGTGTTATCAGTCTTATCGGCAGCGGCTTAGGTATTCTGGCTTCTCAGTTGCTCATCGCCCGCATGGAGAAAAAAGGGACTGTCAGCCGAACCAGTGTGGTCATGTCCACCAGCGCCGGGTATATCCTGTTCCTGGTTCTCTTCGCGGTGGGGCGGAGCTTTTGGTTCATGTTGTTGGTGTTCCTGCTGGCGGGGCTTATGCGCACCATCAAGGAGCCTGTGCTGGCCGCCTGGATGAACGACCATGTGGATGAGAAAATGCGCGCCACAGTCTTTTCCACCAGCGGACAGCTGGACTCTTTCGGGCAGATCATCGGCGGGCCTATTGTGGGGCTGGTAGCCCAGCAGGTGTCCATACCCTGGGGGCTGGTCTGTACCGCTTTCCTGCTGTTGCCCGCGCTGTTCTTAGTGCCGGTGGCGGGAAAGAAGCGGGATTGATATGGCATAGTTAAGTTTACTGACGAGCGGGAGATTACTTCCGCTCGTCTTCATTTAGTAGCGCAAAATTTGAGGACTCTTTATTTCCTTATTCGGTATAGCGGAGGCGGCTGTCAATTCGACATAATTTTCTTGTGATACTTTACCGTACATGAGCATTTGTTTCGTATTTGAAAGAACAAACTCACCAAATAAAAAAAACGATATTCGGGTGGGTTATTTTGTTATACCCTAAATTACCCTCTGAATTTGTTTTTAAATTTGGAGGGATTTTTTTTATGTCCTTTTTTCGGGCAGTTATCTATCTGCTCATACGAAGCAAAATTTATCAATACATAGCATATCAGAGAACGGCAGGAAACCAGTTAAAAAAATTTCTGCCAGTGCAACGGTACTTCTCACCTTGAAAGTAGAAGTACAATCTCCATACAATAGAATTACTATTTCCTATAACCGTAAAGGTCACAGAGCCTTTGCGGTTTTTCTTTTGTCGATTTTTGTTGGAAAGTGCCGTAGGGCTGTTTCTGATATGCGGTGTCGTTCTCCGCCTCTCCATCTGGATTTTTTACATTTCAAAAATTCAGATGGGAGGTATTTATGGTGAAATATGCACCAAGAAAGGTATATATCAGAGAAAGTGGCGGCTATGTGGAATTATCCTACACGGAGTTCTGCCGTTGCAGGGAATCCGACCAGACCTATATGGACAAGCTGTTTATCCCCATTCAAGGCTGTCTGCTTGAAGTCGTGAGGGAGCAATACACAGACTTCTACCGTGACAAGGAACGGTGGCGTTATCTGCAAAAATTAGATACAAAGAATAGACTGCTATCTCTCGACGGATTTACGGACAGCGAGGGGAATCCTCTGGACTTTATCACTGATGAAGCGGTGGACATTGCAGAAACCGTTGTCAATGCGGTCATGGTGGACAGGCTGAAAGCCGCCCTGCCTTTGCTGTCGGATAGTGAACAGGAGCTGATACAGGCAATCTTTTTTGACGGACTTTCCGAGCGTGAAGTCGGGGCGAGGTTGGGCATAACCCAGAGCGTTGTAAACAAACGCAAAGCCAGAATCCTAATAAAACTAAGAAAGATAATAGAAAATTAAAATTTAAGGCGTTCAGCCCCCTTGTTTTTTCCTTTGGGAAGATGAGGGGGCTTTTCTCTGCCCTCTCAATCAATTCTGATTGGAGGAAGTAAGAATGGCATACAACCACGGACGGGAGGACAGGAAATGGCGTATCTGGAAAGAAGCGGAGGAAAAGCTGCTGCGTGAGTGCGGCGTTGATGAAGCGACCATTGAGCAGATACGCATGGCGGACAGGGCAGACTTCAATTCCAACAGGCGGTTTTACCGATGGACGAATGACGTTGCGGAATATCTTGAGGACATGGCAGGCAGGGAGCGGCAGGCGGAAGTGGGTACGGTTGCGGAGTTACTGGAAGAGATTGAGAGCGAAAATCTCTATCAAGTATTAGTCACGGTGGACGGGCGTACCTTGAAAATCGTCCTGCTGAAAATGCAGGGGTATTCCACAAAGGAGATTGCCCCGCTTGTGCATTTGACGACTGGTGCCATCTATGCGAGGTTAGACCATCTGCGGAAGAAGCTGCGGAAAATTTTATAGCTTCTAAAACAGCCTGCCATCCTGCGGGCTACTGGGTGAGGGATGGAAATCCCCTCACTCATTTTTTGCAGGAGGACAACAGGATGGCATACAGGGTTAAGGCATACACGCTTCGGGAGGAATCCACGGAAAGCGGCACAAGGTATTTTATCAGCTTTAAGGACGGGCAGGGCAAATCCCACGAGTTGGAAGTGTCGGAACAGTTCTTTATGGAGTTTCGGCAGATGGAGCGCAGGAACAGGAATCTTTTCTAATGGGACGAGCGGCACAGGGAGTTTAACGAGGTATGGGACGAAACCCTTTACAGACGGGCGTTGCGTGTGCCTAAGAGCCTTGATGAACGCATGGTTGAGGAAGAACGGAATGAAACGCTCTATAAGGCGGTTGGGAGCCTTCCAGAGATACAAAGGCGGCGTTTCCTGCTCTACTACGAGTATGAGTTCAATTTTTACCAAATCGCCGCTATGGAGCATTGCACCGCTTCGGCAATACAGAAATCTGTTGCGATTGCAAAGGAGAAAGTAAAGGCGGAAATTGAAGAAATATCTCCAACCGTGACCGACACCGCCCGAAAAAGAAATCTGTTTTTTATTTGTGTGGGATTGGCGGCATTACATACTCTCACTTTTTTCCGTGGGAGTAAATCTATTTTTAAGGAGGTCAACGCCTATGTGCAACGAAAACAAAGACACCGCCCGAAAGGAGGAAAGCCATGCAGAAGTTACAGACAGTCAACGCCGAAACGCTCCTTTATGAACCGCTTGAGAAACCATCCTTTGTGGTGGACAGCCTTATCCCGACAGGCTTATCGCTGTTCTGCGGCTCACAGAAGATAGGCAAAAGCTGGCTCATGCTGAAGCTATGCTTATGCGTGTCGCAGGGAATCCCTTTATGGGATATGCCGACAATGGAGGGCGATGTGCTTTACCTCTGCCTTGAGGACACGTTCTGCCGCATACAGGACAGGTTATTTCGTTTGACGGACGAAGCAAGCGGGCGGCTCCACTTTGCCGTGGCAAGCTGCAAGCTGTCAGACGGTCTTATCGTGCAGCTTGAAGATTATCTGAAAGATTACCCAGACAGCAGGCTCATTGTCATTGATACCTTGCAGAAAGTCCGTACAGCTTCAAAAGACAATGCCTATGCAAGCGACTATGGGGACATCTCCCTCATCAAAGACTTTGCCGACAGGCACTCTCTGGCGGTCATTGTCGTACACCACATCCGAAAGCAGAATGACAGCGACGTGTTCAACAAGGTGTCTGGGACGACAGGATTAACGGGGAGTGCGGACGCTACCTTTGTTCTGGAAAAGGAGAAACGTGCGTCTGACACCGCCAAGCTGTATGTGACGGGCAGGGACACGCCTTATCAGGAATACACGCTGCGTTTCCGTGATTGCCGTTGGGAGCTTGTGGAGCGGAAAACGCAGGAGCAGCTTGCGAAAGAAACGATACCAGATGTCCTTTTTCGGTTGGTGGATTTTATGAGGGATAAGGAAGAATGGATAGGCACGGCAACGGAACTGTTAGCCGCTATGGGGGAAACGGAAACCATACCCACGGTGATTACGAAATGGCTGAATGAATACCGCACCACATTTTTAAGCGAGAACCGTATCTGCTACCAGTACAGCCGCAGGAAAGACGGCAGGCGGATTGCCCTTGCAAGGAGGGCGGGTGACAGCGGTGATGGTGGTGACAGCGATATTAGGATACCCCCCTGTTACTGTCATTGACGCTTAAAGCCATGTAAAGCTGGCGGCTCTGCCCTGCGGGTGACAGCAGTGACGGTGGTGACAGTGATTTTAGGATACCCTGCCGCTGTCATCCCTACGGGAGAACACCCCGTAAACGCAAAATGCAGGCGTGAGATTTACTCGCCCTTTTCGGTCGTGTAAAACCACCCCTGCGGTCAGAAAAATCATTCCGATTTTTCCGACTGCGTTTACAGGGTGTAACACACTACACTTTGCCCTGCAAAGTCGTGTGCCAGACGTTCCCTCTGGACTCCCTTAAGGCAGGGCTGTGCCCTGCTATCCTACGCCTTACGGCTTCGGATAAAAGAATGGCGGCATGACGGTGACGGCTCTTGCGAGGGGGGTATCCCAAAAACACCGTCATCATCGACATGACCGTCATGCAGGGGGTGAGGGTGACAGTTGCGGCAGTCGGCAGGGGGTATCCCAAAACTGCTGTCACCACCGTCACCGCTGTCACCCCAAAGGACGGTCACCCGCCGAAAGAAAGGAGGAATCCGCCTATGCCTTATGCAATCCTGCGTTTCCAGAAACGAAAAGCGGGCGGCGTTGCGGCTTGTGAACGCCACAACGAGCGGAAGAAAGAAGCCTACAAAAGCAACCCAGATATAGATATGGAACGCTCTAAAAACAATTACCATCTCATAGCACCACCAAAGTACACCTACAAGAAAGAGATTAACCGCATGGTAGCCGAAGCGGGGTGCAGGACAAGGAAAGACAGCGTGATGATGGTGGAAACGCTCATCACAGCTTCACCAGAATTTATGAACCAGTTACCGCCCGAAGAACAAAAAGCGTATTTCCAGACGGCTCTTGACTTCATTTCGGAGCGTGTTGGAAAGCAGAATATCCTCTCCGCTGTCGTCCATATGGACGAGAGAACGCCCCATATGCACCTCTGCTTTGTGCCGATTACGCCAGACAATAAGCTGTCAGCGAAAGCTATCTTAGGCAACCAGAAATCATTATCCGAGTGGCAGACCGCCTACCATGAGCGGATGTCCTCACGGTGGAATCAGCTTGAACGGGGGCAGTCCTCAATGGAAACCAAGCGGAAACACGTCCCCACATGGCTCTATAAATTAGGCGGCAGGCTTGATAAACAGTATGAAGAAATCGTGTCTGCCCTATCCGACATCAACGCCTTTAACGCAGGGAAGAAAAGGGATAAAGCGTTAGATTTACTCTCTGCATGGCTGCCAGACGTGGAGAAATTCTCTAAGGAAATCGGGAAACAGCAGGCGTATATCGACAGTTTGAAAGAGAGAATTGGGCAGGAATCAGACTATGCGGGGCGTATGCGTGATGAAAAGTACGAGCAGGAACTAAAGGTGCAGAAAGCGAATCAGAAGATATTTGAATTGCAGAGAACCAACGAGCAGATGGGGCGGCTGCTGTCAAAAATACCGCCCGAAGTGTTGGAAGAATTGCAGAAAAATCATAGAAGCAGAGCGAAAGAAAGGTAGATATGTGAATGAAGAAACAGGATTTTAAGGTGTTAAAGACCAAAGACTTGTACCCGTTCCCCGACAATCCGTTTCATGTGGCAGAAGATGAAACACTGTCAGAGTTAGCGGAAAGCATCAAGGAATTTGGCATTGTCACGCCGATAATCACACGCCCGAAAGAGGACGGGGACGGTTATGAAGTGATTGCAGGACAGCGGCGTGTCCGTGCTTCTGAACTTGCAGGGATAAATACCGTGCCTGCGTTTGTCCTGCCCTTAGACCGTGACCGAGCCATCATCACCCTTGTAGACAGCAATTTGCAGCGTGAGAATATCCTGCCATCGGAGCGGGCGTTTGCTTACAAGATGAAATCCGAAGCCATGAAGCGGCAGGGTTTCCGCACAGACTTAACCTCGTCACAAGTTGTGACGAAGTTGCGGACGGACGACAAGGTGGCACAGGGCTTCGGCGTGGGCAGGATGACCGTGCAGCGTTTTATCCGCCTGACGGAACTGATACCGCCGATTTTGCAGATGGTGGACGAGGGGAAAATCGCCCTCACGCCTGCGGTGGAACTGTCCTTCTTGAAGAAAGACGAGCAGGAAAACCTCTTTGCCACGATGGAGAGCGAAGAAGCAACGCCCTCACTCTCACAGGCACAGCGGATGAAACAGTTAAGCCAGAGCGGGCGGCTTGACATGGATACGATATTTGCGATTATGACGGAGGAAAAGGGCAACCAGAAAGAAACCTTGAAAATCAACACAAGCAAGCTGAAAAAATACTTTCCGAAGAACACAACGCCGAAGCAGATGGAGGAAACCATCATCAAACTTTTGGAGCGTGAGTTGCAGAGGAAACGCAACCGTGACAGCCGCTAATCTTCTTTTTTCGGGAAGTAAATACAGAGAGTTGAGGTATGGAGAATGAGAGAAATCCAGTATGAAATCGTAAAGGAAATCGCAGTATTGTCTACGGGCGACAGTGGCTACACAAAGGAAATCAATCTCATTTCATGGAATGGGAAAGAGCCGAAGTATGACATCCGCAGCTTTTCCCCGAACCGTGAAAAGTGCGGCAAGGGAATCACGCTGAACGCTGATGAAGCGGCGGCACTCCTTAAAGCATTACAGAAAGAATTAAACAGCGAGGATTAATGGTATCTGATTGGCAGGGCGGGGACATTTCCAAACTCTTCCCTGCCCTGTCTGGAAAGGAAGATTTAAGTATGGGCGAGGATAAGAAAGCAGATAAAAAGAGAAAGCGTATCGTGCCAAAAGCACCAGTGCAGATGATAATCAGCCGTGAATATGTCGGCACACAGACCGTTACAGAAGCGTTTGTCCCGATTATCTCCGAGGATATTCGGAAGAAGATTGCCGAGGGCGACACCTTCGACAATGAGGGGCTGTCCGCTTAGAATGTACGCAATGGGACATGAAAACAGATAGGACAGATACGGAGGTTTTACAGTATGGCAGGAATCAAAGAAGAAAAGAAAATCTATTTAGTCGGCATTTATTGCCGCTTATCTAAAGACGATGGTACGGATAACGAGAGTGCGAGCATTGCGACACAGAAATCCATCCTCACGGATTATGTGAAAAAGCAGGGATGGCACATAGCAAAAACGTATGTGGACGATGGTTATTCTGGTACAAATTTTGTTGAGGTAAGATAACGATACCTTTTTTGCAGAGGGTGTTATCTTACCTCTTTTTGATGTATGTTAGATAGCATAACTCTTTACGTCGGCTCCTATCTGTCTGAAATAGGAGATACTTTCGGTAGGCTTGTCACCTGTATCAACTCTGCCGACAAAGCTTCTTAATTTCTCAAAAGAGCTTGTCCGCCTGTACTGTATCGTGCTTCTCGACGTGTTGAACAGCTCCGCAATCTCGGTATCGTTCATTCCCTCGAAGTAATACAGCAATATGGCTTTGCGCTTTTCTTCCGGCAAAGTACGGATTGCTTCAAGAAGCAGCTTTGGCGTGATTTTCTTCCCGGCTTTCTCAAAGACGGTTTCGGCGGCTTCACGTTTGAAATATTCATCAAACGTATGAAGCTGCCGCGCTTCGTCTAAGGTCATGTCGGAAAAGGTCACTTCCTTTGCCTTGTGTCTGCGAAGTTCTCTATGGGTGTCGCAAGCTTCATTGTGCAATACCGTATTACAAAACTTCTGAAAAGCACACTGTTTGTAAAACTCCCTGCTATTAGGTTCCACATTCTCACCTCCTTTCTCGTTGGAAAGTTGGTGGTGCTTCCCCCCTTTTCGCGGGGCAATACGGCGTTTTTCAAAAACGCCGAAGATTTTTTGAAATTTCTTCAAAAATTTTTTGAACGTACAAAATGCGCCCGTCCGAAAAGCCCGGACGGGCGCATAGGCATTGTAAGCAGTATCCAGATGATTAGACAGTTCATATATATAAGCGTAGTTTCCCCCGGTGGTGGGCGGGCTTTTTTTGATAAGTCAATAACTGTCGGATTTTGTCGATATGCTTTTTGCTTCATGGCGGCTACCTCCTTTAGCCGCCGATTTCAACAGTGATACCGCGTCATTTCATTAGAAGATAAAAAGAAACGGCGGCTTTGATTTTTCAAAGCTGCTGCGGAAATCAAAGAACGACAAGCAACAGTTCTGATTTTGCTCCAATATGGTTATTAGGGGCACAAATTAAAATCAAAAAAGAGCCGATAACAGCAGTATTTCAAACTGCATATTATCGGCTCTGCGTCTGTGCGTCTGGCTCTTTTAATTAAATTATTTCTGTTGTTTTTTGGCTTTATTATATGTATTAGCTAACTGTCCACAAGCTGCTTTAATCTCTCTACCATGAGAAACTCTCATGGTAACTTCAAGTCCTGTTTGCTCTAATTGATGTTTGAACGCAACCATTTCTTGTTTTTGTGGTGCTCTAATTTTTGAATTACTCGTCGGGTTGTATTGCAGCAAGTTAATCATAACATTTTTGCCCTTAAACCATTTTGCAAGTTGCCTTATATCTGAGGAACGGTCATTTATACCTGGTAAAAGCAAATACGCAAATACCACTTTTCGATTATGCCTTTGTGAATAGGACAATGCTTGCTTAACAACATCTTCAATAGCGTACATGTGCATATGAGGAATGATGCAGTTTCTCGCAGCCTGTGTTGCTGCATGTAAAGATATTGTCAACTGAATTTTTAGATGTTCTTCGCGCAATTTTTTTAATTGATTAACTGGACCAACTGTTGATACGGTAATGCCGTCGGTTGGAAAGTTAAGTCCATTTCTATCTCGAAGAATATGGATTGCTGCAATCAAGTTGTCGTAATTGAATAAAGGTTCTCCCATTCCCATAAAAACGATACGATTTACTTTTTGACGTATCAATATGACCTGTTGCACAATTTCAGATGGTGTTAGATTACGAACGAAACCATTGCGTCCGGACTCACAAAAAATACAGCCAACAGAACAACCAACTTGCGTACTTACGCAAACAGTCCCACCATCTCGCCGTTTAATAAAAACCGTTTCGATATACCTGTTGTCTTTCAATTCATAAACATACTTTTCAGTATCGCTACTTTTATAGACTTTTTTTGTTGATATTGATAGATTTTTTTTGTGAAATGGCTGTTTATACAATTCCGCATATAAGGCTCTTGCTTTATCCTCTCCAATTACTTCCGACATTTCTTTGTAAGTAAATCCGTATGGGTCATTCAATATTTCCGTAAGTGTACTTTTAGGTAAGTGTTTCATTTAATATCCTTCCTTTTGTTTTTCAGAGTTTTTGATTATGATTGTCAATTCGACAAATTGAAATTGAATTTATAATTTCCCTGCAAATATCTCTGCATCAATAGTGATTTCTTTTGTTTTTTTTAAATCTATTCCATCTTTATTTACACAAAACAGTAGTGGAGTCATATCCGCAAAGGTTTTTATTTCCTCGGATGTCATTGTATACGTTGCTGAAACTTTCTTGTGATAAACAACGGAATACTTCTTTTGGAAATAATCTACGACAGCCGCATTAGAATATTGATTGCTTTTCAATTGTTCTTTTGCCGTCTCTCGAAGCTCCTTAAGATGAGCATTTCCCGGAATTACCTTAATTACATAACCGCCTTCTTTCAAAACTCTGTTAAATTCGGAATAGTTAGCAGGAGTAAAAATATCTAATATGCAATCTATCCTTTTGTCTTTTATGGGCATTTCTGCCAAATTTCCCACAAACCATTTGATAGAATTACTGAAATCACTTTTTGCTGCAAGCTGAACAGCATCTTTAGAAATATCAAATGCAATAATTTCTTTATCACCTGATACTTCTTTTATCTGCTTTGAATAATATCCTTCACCGCAGCCAATATCAAGTATTGTATCAATGCTGCTAAAGCTTTTTATAAGCTGCACCACTTCATTCAGGATATGTGAATAATAGCCTTTTTCTAAAACCTCCCGCCTAATTTGAAAAGTCTCTCTGCTATAATGTTTTGAAGATTTTGTTCCTACAGCAAAGTTCACATAACCCGTTTTTGAAATATCGAAACAATGATGATTAGAACAAAATAAACTTTTTTGTTTCAATTTTAAATCTGTTTTACATATAGGACATTGAAAAACTTTTTCACTGTCACTAAATCTAAGTATTTTATTCATTATTCCCTCCGTTATTACATTACTTGCCCAATAAGCGAGCTATACAATACGGATTCACCGCAACATAACCCGCGGTGTTATCTTAATCTCATATGCGCTGTCATATTCTCACCTCCAAACTCCGATTTGTCACCGGCTCCATTATACGCTATCTGGTTTTTCAGAACCACCATCCAGGCATTTTGTTTAGTAATAGAAAAAGGTGCAGTTGATTATTGCGTATTGTCAATCTCTCTCAAACCGGGTAGTAAAAATACGGCAAGCGCAACGATGATAATGCCAATTCCGCAAATGACAAACCATTTCTCAACTCCCAGCCGCTCCGCCAGAGGCCCGGAAATGACAAGGCCAAACGGCATGGCGAGGGAAGCGGCGCTTGTCAGTAGAGAAAAAACTCTCCCCAGATATTCTGGTTTGACCGTTTCTTGAAAAATCGCATTTTGCACACCGTAAAATGGAGCGGAAATTCCCATAACAGTACAGCACACAACAAAGACAAGAAATGCGTCTGGCGGCAAAAGCCCGGAGAGCATATTGCTAACGCCCATCAGGAGAACGGAAAGACCGATGGTGTACCGCCGTTTCTTAAAACCGCCCCAAATGCTCAGAATGACTCCGCCAAGCAGCATACCAACCGCAAAAGCAATTTCAGCGGCAGAGGCATGGGCCGGTGTTCCTTTGAAGTATGACATACAGATGAGAGGAAAAAGCGTACTGATTGGCATATAAAAGAACATATAAATTACACCAATCCAGAGCAGAGCAAAGAGGCCCCTGTTTTGCTTTAATACCACATACCCCTCTTTCATATCCTGTAAAAACTGTTGTCTTTTCGTTTCTGGACATAGTTCAGGCGTTGGTATGGACGAAATCGCAACAGTCACACAGGCAAGGATTGCACCCGCAATATCTAACAATATAATTGCATTAAGAGGCCAAACAGCATATAAAAACGCTGCGGCAGCTGGACTGATAATCGCATTTACTGCTTGCATGGTCGACGTGTAACCAGCGCATTTTGTAAGTTCCTCTTTTGGCACAATCATAGGTGTTGCTGCGCTGAATGCTGGAGAATGAAAAGCAGTTCCCGCACTTCGGATTAACAGGACAACCATAATAGACCATACGGGCAATTCCATGTAAAACGCCACCAGCGCCAGAATACCGCCAGCGGCGGCAATTATCAAATCCGCACCAATCATTACGCTTTTACGGCTGTGCCGGTCAACAAAAGCACCTGCAAACGGGCCTAAACAGGCTTGCGGCAAAAATCCAATCAGTGTTGCCGCCGTCAATATGATTGCAGAATTAGTTTTCGCAACCAAATAAAAGATAATGGCCATTTGCAAAATACCGCTGCTAATAAAGGATATTGCTTGTCCGGCAAGAAGTGTAAAATAAGTTTTTCTCCATGAATTGTTGTTTTGGGTCATAATGCGAACCTCCTTTTTTATTGCATTGTTCCTTTGTTTCTGCAATAAAAAGCAGGCGTTGTCCCACAGAGAGGGCAGACGCCTGCATAACAACAAAGCACGAAAAAACACCACGATACAGTTCAAAGACTGCTCGTGTCAAACCTACGTGTTCCTTTGCATACGCACGCAAAAAAAGCCCACCATCATGTGGAAAGGTACTTCTACTTTTTATTGCTTATTAGCGTACACAAATTAACACACGTAAGCCTCCTTCCAATCTCAAACTGTCGCACAGTATAACACACATCCGATAGACTTGTCAACCATTTTTAACCTTGTTTTCCATCTTGTTTTTCCATCTCTTACGGGCAGTAGCAAAGCCAGGTGAGCCAGTCAACGGTCAAGATGAACGGCGCTTTCAGCGCCGCCGTTGACAGTCTCGCCCGTCTTTGCTAATGGGTAATCAAGGCGGGAAAGCCATTTTAGGGCTTTCCCGCCCATTTCAATTTTGGGAGAAGAAAGGCCCCAAAATGAACGAGTGCGGCCAAACACTTTTAGGGATTGGCCACCTTGTCCACCCATCCAGCGGGGCGGCGGGGAACGGTCAAGGCCGGGCGTCAGCCCATTCATTTCAGCCTTGACGGTTTCCTGCCGTCCTGCTACTTTTCCCGGAGTGTGGCCACACATCTGGTCACGGTGTCCAGAGCTTTGGGACTTTTTGTCCCATAGGCCGGGGGCGGAGGACGAGGGACGGGGGCTTTCATAATACGCCCTGTATGCTGCTGAAATCAGCCCTTTGTTTCCGGCTTACCAGCCCCAAACAAAGCCCTGCTTTCCTGCCGCGTCAAATGCCCTTGCCCTCCCCGGCGGCAACGGTATTTTCAGGGCAACGCCGACAGAGCGTATAACACACTACACTTTGCTCCGCAAAGTCGTGTGCCAAATGGGGCGCTGCCCCCTTTGGAAACCCCCGCAACAAACAGGTGCTATGCACCCAGCCGGGAGCATAGCGCCGTTTGTTGTCAGCAGCCCGTTTCACGGTCTGCGTGTAGTTCCTTGTAAACTGACCTAAAGTGTATGTAAAATATTATGAGAAGCAATTGGTTCAGCAAGTCCTTGAGAAAACACTTAAAAAGAACGATTCGATATTTAATACATACTGTGCTATAAAAGAATTAATAAAAGACGAACCAATAAGTGTAGATTATGTTCAATCTGAGGAGGATACATTATTAAAAAATCTTATGAGGAAAAATTTGAATAGTGATGAATATGTTGAATTTGAAAAGTTGCTTGATGAAGCTGGTATTAATGCATGGCGCGAACAAGTTGATTTTTTGGGACGAGGAGATGGTATGATAGAACATATTTGGTGTGAATATGGAATAGATAAAAGAAGATTTTCAGTTTAAGAAAGATAGCGGAGCGAGCTGAATATTGAGCTCACTCGCTCCACGTTATTCCTCTACATGAAATACATCTTCCACCAGCATATTAAAGTACTTAGATACTCGTAGCATAAATTCGGCAGATGGGGCGCCGTCCCCACGTTCTACCCTGCTGACAGTTTTGGTGCTGAATCCGATAGCAGCGGCAAGGTCATTCTGGTAAATGCCACGCTGTTCACGGATTTCTCTGATATTATTTGTGACCACCATAAAAAATCCCTTCTTTCAGTTCTATAGATATTTTCTTATTGTCAATTATGCAAAAAAATGTGTCCAATAAAAAGGACTTGCGTTTTTATCGGCAATGATCGGTAAGAGCAGAAGCATCAGATTTTCCAAGAACTTTTCCAAATATGTCTAAGCGGTCATTTTCTCCAACCTTGATAGGTGCATACTTTTCGTTGAGTGAGATAAGGAAAATTCCGTCTTTGTCGTCCTTTAACTTCTTGATATAGGCTTCTCCGTTCAGAGCGAAGATGCCGATTTCTCCATTAGCAACAGATTCCTGTTGCAATACCCATGCAATCTGACCATCGTGGAATTCAGGTTCCATACTGTCACCACTAATGCGTACACCGAAAGTTGTATCTTCCGGCAGAATAGATTCATCTATGCGTACAGTCTCTTTAGGTCCGTCTACGAGAAAGTTACCGGTTCCGGCTGATACTGCATTTTCAAAAATATCAATGCTTCTGAATGGAATTATCTTAGCAGTTTGCTTTTCATACATTCCGGATGCGTGGAGCAGATTGATATAATCCATAGCCTTTTCCCTGCCTTCATCAGTAAGTGATGAAAAAGGATCAGCAGGATTTACTCCAAAATATGCTTCATACATATTAGTGATACCAAGGATTCTACACACTTTGTAAAATATGGTAACGCTTGGTTCAGCAAGATTTCTCTCCCAGTTGGATATGGCTTTATAGGAAATCTTGATGCCTTCTTTTGCCAGTTCATCAGCGAGATCCTGCTGGAGCAAGCCTTTCTTTTTTCTATATGTTGAAATGATTTCTCCGATTGAGTACATACATACGCCTCTTTTCTTTCCAATTAGTTGATTTCTAATGTCTCTTTTCACTCCATAGTATATAGCAATAGTACCAATTATTCAAGTTAAAAATCCAATATAATGAGAAAACAGACACATGTGTCCGTTGACAGTCGATTATTCTTGGGGTTATACTATGCCCTGTAAGGAACATTACTCATATACTTGGACTAAAGGTTATGGTAGTGATAGATTAAATGCAGGAGGTTATGCAGATGGGAGACAGGGTAATACTTCATTCAGATATCAACTGTTGTTATGCTTCGATTGAGCATCTGCATCATCCGGAGCTTGCAGGAAAGCCACTGGCAGTAGGCGGTGACCCGGAGGCAAGACATGGGATTGTCTTAACTGCTGACTATATTGCCAAGAAGTACGGTGTGAAAACAGGAATGGCGCTCTGGCAGGCAAAGCAGGTCTGTCCGGACATAACATTTGTTTCACCAAGAATGGACTTATATCTTCGGTTCTCAAGGATGGCGCATGAGATATATGCAGAATATACGGACAAGCAGGAGCCATATGGAATTGATGAGTGCTGGCTTGATGTGACAGGGAGCAGCTCCCTTAAAGGGGATGGATTGCTCATTGCACAGGAAATCAGCAAGAGAATGAAGTCAGAGCTTGGCATCACAGTGAGTGTTGGTGTTTCTTTCAATAAGATATTTGCAAAGCTTGGTTCAGATTATAAGAAGCCGGATGCAATCACAACTATGTATAAGAGTGAGTTTAAGCAGAAGGCATGGGCACTTCCGGTAAGTGATCTGCTATATGTCGGAAGGAGCACGAATCAGAAGCTTGCAAAATTCGGTATCAGAACCATAGGTGATCTTGCAAGGGCAGATGAAGGGATGCTTAACAGCCACCTTGGAAAGATGGGCAGCATCTTATGGTCATTTGCTAATGGCTATGATGAATCACCTGTCAAACTGGAGAATACCCACGCTCCAATCAAATCGGTGGGAAACAGCACAACGACACCAAAGGATTTAGTATGCGATGAGGATGTAAAGATTGTTCTTTATATTCTGGCTGAGAGTGTTGCAGCAAGACTTCGTGAGAATGGATTCCGGTGCAGAGTGGTTGAGATAAGTGTCAGGGATAATGAGCTATTCTCTTTTACCCGTCAGAAAAAGATTGACCACGCAACGAATATCACCGGAGAGATAGTTGCATACGCTTATCAGATATTTAAGGAAAACTATAACTGGAGCAAACCAATACGCAGTATTGGTGTCCGAGGTGCAGACTTAGTAACAGATAATTATTGGGAACAGATTGATTTGTTCTCAAGTGTGGAGAAGCGTGAAAAGCAGATGAAGATGGATTCAGCGGTTGATGAGATACGCAGAAGATTTGGATTTTACAGTATCCAGAGGGGACTCATGTACCGGGACAGGATTCTGTCGGCAGTCAATGCAAAAGAAGAACACACAGTACATCCACATGGGTACTTCTCAGGTTAGCAACGAGAAGTGCCAGATAATCAAGGCGCAGATGTGTTGTGCTTGTACATAAACATATGGGACTTGGTTATCTGATACGGCGACTGCCGTGAGCGAAATGAAGCGAAGCGGAATTGAGCTGCACTACGAGTAGCGATAGAGTTAAAGAAGAGGGAGGCGGAACATGAGCGAAGCAGAAAGAATTGATCTGGTAGACAGAGCACCATTGACGGAGAAGCAGCAGAATGTGTATGAAAGCATTATGCAATATCAGAGAGTTAATGGTTATGCTCCTACTATCAGGGAGATATGCAAGATGGTAGGGGTGGCATCGACTTCAAGTGTTTATGCACATCTGAAAATATTAGAAGAAAAAGGCTATATAGCAAGGAAGATGGATGCTTCCAGAGCAATAGCAATCTTGTAAGGAAGGTGATTACATTGAGCAATAAGGTATATGTTGATGTACTTGCAGAATTTTCAAAGGACGGACTGCTCATTCCCAAAGAGATAACGTGGGAAGATGGCAGAAAGTATGAGATTACACGAGTAAAAGACAAGCGCAGAGCAGCCAGTACAAGGGCTGGCGGCGTTGGAGAGCGTTATACCTGTGTGGTAGATGGAAAGGAAATATTCCTTTTCTATGAAGATAACAATATGTGGTTTATGGAAAGAGCCGGAGCCTGATGTGATTGTGTGCTGACAGCACAATTCATATCAGTTGGCTTTAGATCAGCAAAGCCGGGGAATGTGCAGACATTCATCGGAACTCCCGGCAAAAGGCTTGCAAAGGTGATTTCCCTTTCCTTTACGAGTACAGAATTGTAGATTGATGATTTTGTATGAATAAGGAGCGAACTGAATTGAACAAAGGAAATGTTATAGAAATTAGATGTAAAAAATGCAACAAGTTAATGATGGAATACTTTGTATGCGGTGATGATTTCGCTGTGGCACTTCAGAATATTGGAATTAAGTGTGACAGATGCAAGCGAGTGATGATACTTAAGAAGTATTCCGAGGGAATGATGAAGGAACATTCTGAGAATGGGACTTTCAGAATATAATGATTGAAAATTAAATTACAGCCCACCTGATAAGGGCACATCGAAAGATGGAAGCACCAGAGACGCAGGGGAAACGAACAGTATTTATGATACTGGTTTCCTCGTGCGTCTTTTTTGTGATGTAAAGGGTAATCCGACTTGTTCGTTTCCAAGGGCGGCAAGGAGGATTTATGAGCAGTAAAGCACAGACAAGAGAAAAGGATTATGAGAGAGGAATACGAATTGCTGACAGGAGAAAGGCGATAGGATTATCACAGGATGAGTTAGCTCATAGAGTAGGTATAGGCAGACAAGCATTATCTGCGATTGAAAATGGTGGAGATTTTAAGACACAGACATTAGATAATCTGGCAATCGTACTTGGTGTATCTGTTGATTTCATAATGTATGGAAAGAATGAAGAAAATTCAGAACTATTATCTGAGGCAATGGATGTTCTTTCAGATATGGATGAATTGCAGATAAGACAGTGTCTTGCAATGATGAAAGCAATGAAAAGCGTGTCAGTTGAAAAGTGATTGTCGTGTTTACACGACATAATTGTCGCCTGTACACGGTCGGCAATTAAGGTGTGGCAGATTACAATATACTTGTGCTTGAGATACAGCACAGAGTTTGAAAGCGGCGTGCACAATGCTTTCTTTAATATTTCAATTAAGGAAGGTAATAGCCATGAAAAAGTATAACGGAAAAGAACTTTACAAAGGACTTTTGTTTATAAAGTCAATGATGAGTATGAATAATGTGAACCGACAGAAAGAACTTGATCAGACATATGCTTTAAGTGTGGGAATTGAGTGTGATCAGACTGTTGTAGATGATGGAGCATCTACATCGGTTGACAGACCTCAGATGCGTCAGCTGATGGAAATTCTTGAGATTTCAGATTACAAGGTACTTGTCGTAGAAGATATTTATGAGATTACAAGAAATCCGGAAGATTTAAAGTCAATGATGGATCGCATAAATGATTTGGGTGTGACAATATTTGACCTTGGTACTATGAGTGCGAGGTACAACAATTATGCGATTGAGTGTTAGGAATTCAGGCAGGTATTCCTACATTGTATTTGCTTCTGAAACAGTGGTATTTGATGACTATGGGAAGCCAGTCATCAAATGCCCAACAGAGGCTGAGGCAGTGGAATACATCATGAATCGGTTAGAGAGTGAGGTTATTCAGGATGATATATGATATTTATGCAGTTGGTAATACTTTGAGAAGTATTAGAAATAAATATGGATATACACAGAATGATATGGCGGAGAGCCTT
Source organism: Agathobacter sp. LCP21S3_B2 (assembly GCF_052118705.1). NCBI lineage: Bacteria > Bacillati > Bacillota > Clostridia > Lachnospirales > Lachnospiraceae > Agathobacter > Agathobacter sp. LCP21S3_B2. The sequence continues at coordinate 30,895 of NZ_JBQKGQ010000023.1, forward strand.
GATGTAAGTTATATTCATTATTCGCAAATTGAGCAGGGAAGACATCGGATGAGTCTGGAACTTATGCTGAAGATTGTAACAAAGTATGGAGTAGATCCTAATACATTGTTTGGAATTGAAAGCAGGGAAAAACATGAGAATAAAGATTTGTCTGTATTGGAAGATAAATTGCAGATGCTTAAACCAAATGATAGAGAATATGCAATGTCTACATGTTTGATTTTTATTGAAGGCTTAGAGGCAAGAAAGGAAGTGGTTTGAAATGAGAAGAGCAGGAAGAAAGAAAAAGCCACTGACCATACAGCCGATAAAGTGTGTTGTGATGTTGTCTTCTGATGAGGAGAATGACTGTATTGCAGCAGAGAAAAAGGAAAATAAGCAGTTGAAACGAATCATGGAATTTGCTGACAATAACAATCTTATTCCTATGAAAGTATTCCGAAGAGGAATTTTTGGACGACGATTAAGGGATGAAGTGTTTTATAAGGCAATAAGATATATGAGAGCAGGAAAGGCAGATGCGCTTATCGTAACAAATCTCGATGCTATTTCAGACGGAATAGCAGATTCTTATTTAAAAATAGGAGCAGTAAGGGAAGCTGGGTATAGATTATTCAGTGTAGATGAGAAGGAACCCAAGGTTGACTTGTATATTCCACCAAAGAGAGGTGATCTGCAGTGAAGATAAAGAGAAATATGATTGTGTGGGCTGAATTAAAAAGTGGACTCAGGCATATACAAGCTGGAAGGAGACCATGTATTGTAATAAGCTGCGACAAAGCAAACGGAAAATCACCTGTATACACAGTTGTTCCGGGGACAACTAAGTTGAAAAAGGATTATATTCCAGTACATTTCAATATTGAGCCTTCAGAAATTAGAGGATTTTTAAGACATACAACAATGTTTTTACCGGAGCAGCTTGTCACAATAAATGAGGAACAGATAATACAGACTGCCGGGATGATTGTCAGCACAGATGCAATAAAAAAGGTTGATGCGATGTTAGTCAGACAGCTGCAGATTGGAGAATATGATGGATGATGAAAATGAATTAGAGAATCAGAGTATAGATATTCCTATATGGAAGCGATATTTGCTTTCTGTAACTGAAGCGGCACAGTTTTATCACATTGGTGAAAAGAGACTTAGACAAATTGTAGATATCCATCCAAATGGGGAGTTTTATCTGTTAGTAGGAAACAAAGTTTTGTTTAAGAAAGAGAAATTTGAGCAATTTCTGGCAGAGTCAACTGCAATTTAATATGTAAAGTAGTAGAAAAGGGGGCACAAATGTGGTACAATAACCATGCTAGGGCTCTCTTTTTTGAAAGGAGACAAAGCTATGAGTGAGAAAAGACGAGATAATCGCAATAGAATTCTTCACGAAGGAGAGTACCAGAGAGCAGATGGACGTTATCGTTTTAGATATGTAGATATTCATGGAAATGAAGGGAATTTATATAGTTGGCGTTTGGACCATAATGATCCTATACCTAAAGGAAAGAAAATGGAGCTTTCTTTAAGAGAAAAGGAAAAACAGCTGGAACAGGATATGTTTAACGGACTTGTTCCAGGAGGTGGAGGACTTACAGTTCTTGAATTAGTGGAGAAATATGTAAGTCTTAAAATAGGGGTCAGACAGAGTACTTATGCTGGTTATAAGACGGTAATTAATCTGCTGAAAAAAGATGATTTTGGCAAAAAAAGAATCGACAAAGTGAAATTATCGGATGCGAAAGCCTGGTTGATCAAGCTTCAGAGGGTAGATGGAAAAGGTTATAGTTCAATTCATACTATCCGGGGAGTATTAAGACCGGCATTTCAGATGGCGGAAGAAGATGACTTGATTCGCAAAAATCCATTTGGCTTTGAACTGGTCAATGTTATTGTGAATGATAGTGTGAGAAGAGAAGCTGTCACAAGAAAGCAGGAGCGGGAATTTCTAAGATTCATAAAAGAAGATGCGCATTTTTGCAAGTACTATGATGCAATATTTATTCTCTTTAACACAGGACTTCGTATATCAGAGTTCTGTGGGCTTACAAAATCAGATTTGGATTTTAAAAACAAAAGAATACGGGTAAATCATCAATTACAGAGAACAAGTCAGATGCAGTATATCATTGAAAAGCCTAAGACAGAAAGTGGCGAGAGATATGTTCCAATGTCTGATGAGGTGGTGGCTTGTTTCAAGAGAATACTTAAGGACAGGGTCAATCCCAAAGTTGAACCGATGGTTGATGGAATGACAGGATTTTTATTCCTTGATAAGAATGATATGCCTATGGTGGCATTACATTGGGAAAAGTATTTCCAACATATTCGGGAAAAGTACAATAGCATATATAAGGTTCAGATGCCGCCGATTACACCACATGTGTGTCGCCATACATTTTGTTCTAATATGGCTAAGTCGGGAATGAATCCGAAGATGCTTCAGTATATTATGGGACACTCGGATATCAGTGTTACGATGAATACCTATACTCATGTTAAATTTCAGGATGCACAGGAAGATTTTCAAAAAGCAATTAATTCATAATGACCTGATGAAAATGAGAGAAAAATGGCTGAATGCCAGTATTTATCTTAATCCCCAATTTCTTACCTGTCGATTCCCAATGGCAGATTTGCCTTTGGTACAGACTTGAAATTTACCAAAGTTTTTACCAAAATTGATGACAAAAATATGCAAAGATATGCCAAAATATGCCAGAATAAGTGAAAAATGAAGAAAGGTAAAAAGGCTTGAAAAGCCCGAAAATACTGGAAATATGAGAAAAATCAAGATTTTATTTGTTTGCCACGGCAACATCTGCCGCAGCACCATGGCCCAAAGCATCTTCACCCATCTGGTCCACAGACAGCACCTCGATGCTGTTTTCGAGATAGATTCAGCTGCGACCAGCCGTGAGGAAATAGGCAATCCGCCGCACTACGGCACCAAAAACAAACTATACAAGGAGCATATTCCTCTTATTCCACACCGCGCGAGACAGATGACGTGCGATGATTATTTGTACTATGACTTTCTGATTGGAATGGACACTGCAAATATCAGGAATATGACAAGGATTGCAGGTGGCAGTGACAGTCAGCAGAAGATATTTATGATGCTGTCATTTGCTGATTACGGGACAAATCATAAGCTTACAGCAGCGCGCGATGTTGCAGATCCATGGTATACAGGTGATTTTGATGCGACCTTTGATGATGTAATTAGTGGATGCCGGGGCTTGTTAGAATACATAAAAGAGGTGTATAATCTATAGCTATAGCAATTAAAAGACAATAATAGCAGCGGTTACGGTGCTGAACACAGCTGCGATAATTAATTTCAGGAGGCACAAATGCAATTACAGAATGGAAGACCGACAGATACCACAGGCAGACTGGATAAAGAAATTCGTACATACGATTTTTTGGACAGACTGGGAATCGAATATCAGAGAATAGATCACGAGGCGGCATTTACGATGGAGGTTTGTGAGGAGATTGACAAGACACTCGGCGCAACAATCTGCAAGAATCTTTTTCTGTGCAACCGCCAGAAAACTGATTTTTACCTGCTCATGATACCGGGAGACAAGACCTTTAAGACAAAAGAGCTCTCGCATCAGATAGGCAGTGCGAGACTTTCGTTTGCAAGTCCGCAGGATATGGAAAAATATCTGGATATCACACCGGGCTCAGTCAGTGTGATGGGACTGATGAACGACCATGACAATGCGGTCAGGCTTCTGGTGGATGAGGATGTACTAAAAGGTGAGTGGGTTGGATGTCATCCATGCATAAATACCTCCAGCCTCAGGATAAAGACAAAGGACATGTTTGGCCCGGTGATAAAGGGCATGCATCATGATATGACAGTGGTAAAATTAACAGGTGAATCATAGTAAAGCCTGACAGAACGTAAGGAGAACAAATGGTAAAAGCAGTAATATTTGACATGGACGGAACACTCATAGATACGGAGAAATATTATCGTATTTTCTGGCCGATGGCACTTAAGCAATTCGGCTACGAGATGACTGATGAGCAGGCGCTTTCAATGCGAAGCCTCGGGCAGCCGTATGCACCGCAGCATCTTAAGGATATGTTTCATGATCCGGATATGGATTATAATAAAATCAGGGCATATCGGAGAAAAATCATGGAGGAGCATCTGGAAAAGGTGGGTATTGAGCTTAAGCCCGGTGCAATTGAGATACTTACATATTTGAAGGAAAAAGGCATTCACAGAGCAATTTCCACAGCGAATGATATAGAAAGAGCTGAGAAATATCTTAAAAAGATAGGGCTCTACGGATATTTTGACAAGATTATCTGTGCACCTATGGTGGAGCATGGAAAGCCGGCACCTGATGTGTATGAGTTTGCATGCAGCGAGCTTAAGCTGGCACCTGATGAGTGCATGGCGGTAGAGGATTCGCCAAATGGTGTCAAAAGTGCATATTCTGCAGGCTGTAAGGTTGTCATGGTGCCTGATTTGACACAGCCTGATGAGGAGCTGAAAAAGATGCTTTTTGCCTGTGTTGACAGGATAGATGAGATTAAAAGTATAGTATAATCACAGCATATATAAGTCGTGGAGGCATGATGGGCACAGAAAATGATTTACCGGGAATTTCATTAAAAGACGAGCAGAGACAGCTTCAAAATATCATAGGGATTGCACAGGATAATCTGGACCGTGCAAAGGAATCGGTAAAAAAGCTGACAGATGATTTAGAGGATTTAAGAGATGTTTACGAGGCGCAGGACAAGGAGGGACTGGCCCTGTGGAACAATGCGACAGCGCAGCTTCATGAGAACGAGAGAAATATCGTAAGATGTGAAAAGGCGCGGAAAAAGCCGTATTTTGGCAGAATAGATTTTAAGGATCCGCGTCAGAAGTCACAGGAGTCCTACTATATAGGCAGAGTCGGTATTGCAAAGAATGCATCAGAGCCTGTGGTCATTGACTGGAGAGCACCGATTGCATCCGTATATTATGAGAGCAGTCTTGGACCATGTAAGTACACGGTGAGCTCAGAGGGTACTTTTGAGATTGATTTAAACAGAAAGCGCACCTATGAGATTGCAGAGGATAAGCTCATCGACTTTTTTGATTCAGATGTCGTAGCAAATGATGAGCTTCTGACAAAGTATCTGGCTAAGAATAAAAAGGCAGTGCTCGGAGAGATTATCGCGACAATCCAAAAGGAGCAAAACCTTATTATCCGCCGTTCGCCAAAGACGAATATCATTGTGCAGGGAGTTGCAGGCTCAGGAAAGACAACAGTTGCAATGCACAGGATATCGTACATTTTATATAATTATGCTGATGATTTCCGACCGGAGGATTTCTACATTATAGGCAGTAACCACATTTTGTTGAACTATATTACAAGCGTGCTTCCGGAGCTTGATGTGTACGGCATAAAACAGATGACTATGGAGCAGCTTTTTACAAGGCTTTTGTACGAGGATTGGGATGACAAAAAGTACAGCATACATGAAGTCAGCAAAAATGACAGTAGAAACAGCATAAAGGGCAGTAAAGAATGGTTTGAAGCTCTTGAAAAATTCTGCTGGAATTACGAGGAAAAGTGTATTCCAAGAGATGAGGTCTACATGGAAAAAACAGGCAATCTGCTTGTGGGAAAGGTACTGATAGACACTTATCTGCATGATAATCCGCTTCTTTCCATGCAGAGTAAAATCCTCATGTTAAATGAGATAATTTACTCGAAGTATGAAAATGAGGTTCTCGGTAAGGAAGTGAAGTTCCCTGCAAAGGAGCGCAGGGAGCTTGATAAAAAATACAAAACCTATTTCGGTAAGGATGACTGGAAAGGCTCTGTGTATGATTTTTACAGGGATTTTCTGCTTAGTCAGAAGGAGAAGGAATATGATATAGATATTCCAAAGGACTCATTTGATGTTTATGATCTGGCAGCGCTTGCGTATATTTATAAGCGCATCAAGGAGACAGATCCGGTTCGTGAGGCGAGTCATGTGGTTATTGATGAGGCACAGGATTTTGGCATGATGGCATACTGCTGTCTGCATTACTGCCTCAGAAACTGCACATACACTATCATGGGCGATACCTCGCAGAATATACATTTTGAGTATGGCTTAAATGACTGGGAGGACTTGAAAAAGCTGATACTCACAGGCACATATGACGCATTCGGTCTGCTTCGAAAGAGCTACAGAAACACTGTTGAGATTTCAGAATTTGCAACAGAGATACTGCGCCATGGAGATTTTGCAATCTATCCGGTGGAGCCTATTATTAGGCATGGAAACGCAGTGCGCATAGAGGAGTATGACAATGTGCGCTCACTGATTTCGGCATCGGTTGACACGATAAAAGGCTGGCAGAGTGAAGGCTATGAGACGATAGCAGTCGTGTGCCGTGATGAGGCAGAGGCTCTCAAGGTGTCTGCTGAGCTTAAAAAACATATAGAAATAGCAGATGATGATATTGAATCTGCACAGTTTGGTGCAGGAGTCATGGTACTTCCGGTCGCGTATACAAAGGGACTTGAGTTTGATGCTGTATTGCTGTTTGACCCATCAGAGAGAAAATATCCGGCTGATGATAGTCATGTGAAGCTTTTGTACGTTGCGGCTACCCGTGCACTTCATGAGCTTGCTGTATTCCACCGGAGCAGGCTGACACCGCTTATTGCAGACCCTGCTCCTTCCAACAGGCATCAGAAGGAGTTTTCTGCAGAGCCGCTTACTAAGGCAAAGGAATATGAAAAGCAGCAACTGACAGAAAAAGAGATAGAAGAGCAAAAGCGTGTTGATGGCAGACGCGATATGGATGAAAGAGAGTATTTTGGTCCGTCGCGCATTGCATTAAAGCCTGAGCAGTTGACAAATAAGGCTGAAAATGAGAAGCTTGATTTATCTGCATTTGTAAAAAAAGACAGGGAAAATCAAACACAATGTACTGCTACAGATATGGCAAATAAAATTAAGATTAAGGAAGTAAGTAAGGCTGCAAAAAAGAGCAGCCTCCCTCTCAATCCCTCCCCATACGCATACGGCTCAATCCCGGACAACGATATACTTCATGTAAAGGGACATTCAAAGGGGAAGTTTGCGGTAAAATGGCTCAAAAAAGGTAAATCGCATGTTGAAATAGCCACAGCGGACGGCACACTTTATGTGATACCAATAACACCGGAGATAGTACGCGTAATCTTTGTAAAAGGAATTGGAGTGAAGCCGCACAAAACCTATTGGAAGCAAAAGGCCGATACAGCCTTCAAATGGGTGGCAAAGGAATCCAAATCGCTTATTGAAATTCAAACGGAGAAGCTGATACTAAGGATAGAAAAGAAAAACGGAGCCATACAGTATTTTGATGCCGGCAGAAATCTCCTTGTAAGTGAAAATGCCACAGAGCCAAGGCTTTTAAATAATGGCGGGTGCTACACATTTTTTGACTGGGACAAATCGGAAAAGCTCAAATCCAAGGGAATACTTGCGACAGACCTTACTGATTTGACAAACAAAGCCAGATATATTTCGTTCGGAGGCAGACAGCAGAGACTGCCGCTTGTCGTGTCAAACAAGGGATATGGAATCGCTACTGCATCAAGCCGCACAGCACTCTTTTGCAATATAAAGATGTACGGACAGTATATCTATGCAGACGGTGACACCCAAAGCGACTATTACTTTATATGCGCAGGCAGTGTAGGCCATACACTTGAGCTGTACGGCACATTATAAAATGCAAGTTGCCCAAAGCAAAATTATCTGATAAAATATCGGCATGAGTATATACGGATACGGAGGATAACAGATGAAATTCAGGACAGAAAACGAGTTTACACATTTCAAATTTTCGGATGTGCATGTGAGCGATATCATGATGAGCTTTGGCACCTTCAAAATATGCCTTGACAACGTAATCATAAAGGCAGATAATTCTAAAAACAGAGATATCCGTGATATGAGGACAAACGGCCTTATATTAAAGCTTTCAGATGCAAATATTATTTCATTCATACGCGAGGGCTTTAAGACATATGATGCCGATGGCAATCTAAAGAGCACCACGGCTGACGAGGAGATAGAGGAGGCAGATTATCTCGACACCTTCAACAATTTTCTTGACGGATACGTATATTTAATCGAGAAGGAGAATGAAAATTATACCTTCGTATTCGATGGAACAGATGAGCGCTCATACACCTTGATTGTATCGGCATCAAAAGACGAGTGCGAGTGGGACAGATTTATGAATATTGAGGCATAGAGTATGCCATGGTGCATTTTTAGACAAGTCCAAGATGCACCATGGCATTTTTAAGCCCATCCTCTTTGATATCGTCTGTCACTATATCGGCAACAGCCTTGACTTCATCGCTGGAATTGCCCATGGCAACACCGACATCACAGTAGCGTAGCATATCAAAATCATTCTGGCCATCGCCAAAGCCTATTGTATCAGCCTGACTCATGTGAAGAAACTCTACCACATCACGTATGCCGGTTGCCTTGTTGACACCGCGCAATGTAATCTCACCGCTGTAAGGTTCAGGCTCTTTAAAGCTGCTCAGGGTTACTACAAATTCATCGCCGAGGAGCTTTCTTAAATCATCAATGTGGTAGTTGCAATTGCAGTAGATGGTGCTTTCAACATCAGCGTATCGATTAGAAAAGCTTGATAATTCATCATCAATCACGATATCCTTAAATGTCGGGTTGTCCTGTATCACATGCATGTCAAACTGCTTTGAGAATGCTGATATGAATTTGTCGGCCCACTTGTGGTTGGTGATGCTTTTATCCTTTGTCTGGAAGATAAGTCCTGTGTTGTTGTCACCAACAGTGTCAAGAACCTTCTGTAACAGATTCTGCCCATAGACATGATGTGCAATTACCTTATCCCCCACAGTGACATAGCCGCCGGCAGCAGCCACCACGCCGTCAAAATCAAAGGCTTTTAATGATGGATAAATCTGATTGTAACTACGTCCTGTGCAAAGAAAAATCATGTGACCGTTTTGTTTTGCGTTTATTAGAGCATCAGCGGTTGATGGGCTCATGGTGCTCTTGCCGAAATCAACCAGAGTGCCGTCTATATCAAAAAATAATAGTTTTTTCATTAAGTGTTACCTGCCTCATTATTATTAATTCATATACCAAATATACTCTACAATATGAATTCAATAAAGGCAATAGGGAATAGCCTAAATTTATTTAATAATTGTTGCAAAAGAAGGCTCTGTTATAACCACAATTAAGAAAAACTATAATGTATTCCTATACTTTATTTTCTTAAGTTTTGGCTATGATGGGTTGAAATAATAAGTTTATTGTGTTATAACGTTAAACAACAAAAGAACAATAAATGCGTTGAAGGAGACTTGGATCACCAGACACCGACAGGAATACAGCGTCACCGACTGAGAGCGCTGTTTGGAAGAGCTGATTGCAGGAACACTACCGGAGCAGATCTGTTGAACGATTGATATGGTTTATTGCATAGATAGGTTTATCGTATGTGAATTAAGCTTTTTATATATCAAAAGTAGGCAGATACGATTCATCCACGTTACGGATAAGAGTGGAGAAACAGGAACAGTCCTTTTTCTCAAAGCGGGTGGTACCGCGGAATAATTTTAGAATTTTCGCCCCGGAGCATTTCATTAATTTGATATGCTCCGGGGCTTTTTTCCGTCCCGCTTAAAAAATCAAAGGAGCACAAAAATATGGAATTCTTAACAGGAGCAGTTCAAAAGGAAGACCTCGGTATCGCAGAAATTCTTGCAGGCGACTACGAGGGCAAAAACATCAAAGTAAAGGGTGCGATTCATACCATAAGAGATATGGGTGAGGTTGCATTCATCGTCTTAAGACGCAGGGACGGACTCGTACAGTGTGTATACGAGCCGGGCAAATCCCGGTTTAGCGTCGATGATCTAAAGGAAGCAGATACCGTGGAGGTATGCGGCACATACAAGAGTGATGACCGTTCTCCAAACGGCTTCGAGCTTCGTCTTGACACTATCACAATTTTATCTGAGCCGGCGGAGCCTATGCCGCTTCAGATCAACAAATGGAAACTGAATACTTCGCTTGAGGCAAAGCTCAATAACAGGGCAGTGGCACTCAGAAATCCAAGAGAGCGCGCTACGTTCCGTATACAGGAGGGTATCACAAGGGGCTTTAGGGATTTCCTTTATAATAATGGATTTACAGAGATTCATACGCCAAAGCTTGGTGCAAAGTCAGCCGAGGGAGGCGCCAACCTCTTCAAGCTTGAATATTTCCACAGACCGGCTATATTACAGCAGAGCCCGCAGTTTTACAAGCAGATGATGGTAGGTGTCTTTGACAGGGTATTTGAGACTGCACCTGTTTTCAGAGCAGAAAAGCACAATACAAAGAGACATCTGAATGAGTATACATCACTCGATTTCGAGATGGGCTACATTGACGGATTCGAGGATATCATGGAGATGGAGACCGGCTTTTTGCAGTACACCATGGAGCTTTTAAAGACCTCATACGCCAAGGAGCTTGAGCTTTTAAAGATTAAGCTGCCTGACGTGACAAGCATACCAAGAGTCAGATTTGACGAGGCAAAGCAGCGTGTCGCAGAAAAATATAACAGACAGTTCAGAAACCCATTCGACTTAGAGCCGGAGGAGGAGGTACTTATCGGACAGTACTTCAAGGAAGAGTATGGCAGTGATTTTGTATTTGTCACACATTATCCTTCAAAGAAGAGACCGTTCTATGCCATGGATGATCCGGCAGACGAGACATACACCTTAAGCTTTGACCTGCTTTTCAGAGGTCTTGAAATCACAACAGGCGGCCAGCGAATCCACGACTACAACAAGCTTATGGAAAAAATCGCAAAGCGTGGCATGGAGACAGAGGGTATGGAGAGCTATCTTTCAGCCTTTAAGTACGGCATGCCGCCACATGGAGGTCTTGGAATAGGACTTGAGAGACTTACAATGCAGCTTATCGGAGAAGACAATGTGCGTGAGGCAACACTGTTTCCTCGTGATCTCAGCAGATTGGAGCCATAGAATTTAGCTTCTAGGGGTGTGACGGGTGCGCATGCAGGCTGTGTGGTGGCATGTGTGTATATATTTTGCTCAGAAAATTTTTAAGCTTGTTCCGACATTTCCTGCGGATAGGTTATTGGCAGGAGGTATGCTGTGAGGTATTACAGGCTGTGAGCGTCGGAACTGTTAAAAATTTGTCTTCGCAATATATATGCACCCATGCGTTGCAGGGTGTTTAGCGCACCCGAGTGCAGGCTTTGGCAGTCCCCGATATGCAGGATTTAATTATGACGGGTGCGCATGCAGGCTGTGTGGTGGCATGTGTGTATATATTTTGTTCAGAAAATTTTTAAGATTGTTCAGACATTTCCTGCGGATAGGTTATTGGCAGAATGTGTGCTGTGAGGTATTACAGGCTGTGAGCGTCGGAACTGTTAAAAATTTGTCTTCACAATATATATGCACCCATGCGTTGCAGGGGGTAGCGCACCCTAGGGCAGATATTGGTATATTCTAAGAATAAATTTAAATATCAGGAAAGAGAGAAAGGATATCGTATGAATCATATAGGAACAAGAGAAATCGCCACAGAGCGGCTTACTCTTCGAAGATTTGAAATAGAAGATGCCGAGAACATGTTTTACAACTGGGCGAATGACCCGGAAGTGACAAAATATCTTACATGGCCGGCGCATGAGAGTGTTGATACTACAGAGACTATTTTAAAAGAATGGATATCTAAGTATGACGAAAAAGATTTTTATCAGTGGGCTATTGAGCTTAATGATCTCGAGCAGCCTATCGGAACTATAAGTGCAATTAAAACTGATGAGAGAGTTGAGTCGGTTGAAATCGGTTATTGTATCGGAAAGCGTTTTTGGAATAATGGTTATATGACAGAGGCACTCACAGCTATCATCAGATTTTTCATCAATGAGGTTGGTGCCGGACGTGTATGGGCCAGACATGATACTGAAAATCCAAATTCAGGCAAGGTGATGGCTGCGGCAGGCATGGATTATGAGGGTACTTTACGCCATGCAGGCTTCAACAATCAGGGTATATGCGATGAAGCGGTATATGCAAAGGTCAGAAGTGCTGCACTTGACGAGGAACCTGAGGATGAGACTCCTGAGCAGCAGGCTGTTACCACAAAGGTGATGGGCGAGGACGGAGTCATGAGAAACGTAATCTCTGACGAGACTATGGAGTATGTCGGAATCCTTGCAAAGCTTGAGCTTTCACCGGAGGAGGCAGAGGCTGCCAAGAAGGATATGGCAGATATGCTTGATTATATCGACAAGCTCGAGGAGCTTGATACTTCGGGAATTGAGCCTATGAGCCATGTATTCCCTGTAAATAATGTATTTAGAGATGATGTTGTCACAAACGGTGACGGAAGTGAAGCAACACTTGCCAACGCACCGGTCAAGAAGGACGGCGGATTCAAGGTACCAAAGACAATCGGCGAATAACGGCAAGGAGGAGAAAAATGGATTTAATGTCTTTAACTGCCGTGGAACTCGGCAAGAAAATACAGGCAAAGGAAGTTACAGTGGAAGAGGCTGTAAAGGCTGCCATTGCTTCTATAAAAGCAAAAGAAGAAAAGATAAACAGCTTTGTCACAATAGACGAAGAGGGTGCACTTAAAAAAGCAGCAGAGGTTCAGGCAAAAATTGACGCGGGAGAGCTAAAAGGAGCGCTTGCGGGTGTGCCTGTAGCCATAAAGGATAACATGTGTACAGAAGGGCTTCTCACCACATGTTCATCAAAGATACTCTACAATTTCATCCCGACCTACACAGCGGAGGCTGTTAAGCGCCTTGAGGATGCAGGCTGTGTCATCGTGGGAAAAACCAACATGGATGAGTTTGCTATGGGAAGCACCACAGAGACATCAGCATTTGGAGCAACCAAAAACCCATGGAACACAGGGCACGTACCGGGCGGTTCATCAGGCGGAAGCTGTGCAGCAGTTGCAGCAGAGGAGGTACCGTTTGCACTCGGTTCAGATACAGGTGGATCAATCAGACAGCCAAGCTCCTTCTGTGGTGTGACAGGAATCAAGCCAACCTACGGCACAGTTTCACGATATGGACTCATTGCCTATGGCTCATCGCTTGACCAGATTGGACCTATCGCAAAGGATGTCACAGACTGTGCTGCTATACTTGAGACAATTGCTTCATATGATACGAAGGATTCGACATCAGTAAACAGAGACGATTTGAAGTTTACAGAGGCGCTTGTCGATGACGTAAAGGGTATGAAGATTGGTATTCCAAAGGATTATCTCGGAGATGGACTTGACCCTGATGTGAAATCGGCAATCCTTGCAGCGGCAGATGAATTAAAGAAAAAAGGTGCTGTTGTGGAGGAATTTGACCTCGGACTTGTAGAGTATGCCATCCCGGCTTACTATGTAATCGCCTGTGCTGAGGCAAGCTCAAACCTTGCCAGATTCGACGGTGTCAAATACGGATACCGTACAAAGGAGTACACAGACCTTCACAACATGTACAAGAAATCGCGTTCTGAGGGCTTTGGACCTGAGGTAAAGAGAAGAATTATGCTCGGCTCCTTCGTACTCTCATCAGGATATTATGATGCATATTACTTAAAGGCCTTAAGGGTAAAAGCACTTATCAAAAAAGCCTTTGATGATGCCTTTGCCAAATATGATGTGATACTCGGACCGGCAGCACCAACCACAGCTCCAAAGCTTGGAGAGAGCTTAAGTGATCCAATCCAGATGTACCTCGGTGATATCTACACCATATCTGTAAACCTTGCAGGTCTTCCGGGAATATCGCTTCCGTGCGGCATGGACAAAAACGGACTTCCAATCGGATTACAGCTCATCGGAGACTGCTTTAAGGAGAAGAATATCATCCGTGCAGCCTATAGCTTTGAAAAAACAAGAGAGCATAAGCGTAGCACTATCGCGGAGGAATACAGTAACAAAAATACAGCAGATACCAATAAATCTGCCGGTGCACAGTAGGAAGGAGGCAAAAAGGATATGAAAAACTATGAGACAGTCATCGGACTTGAGGTCCATGTAGAGTTAGCTACAAAAACAAAGATCTTTTGCGCCTGCTCCACAGCATTCGGAGGCGCACCAAATACACATACATGTCCTGTCTGCACAGGACAGCCGGGCTCACTTCCTGTTTTAAACAAGCAGGTTGTAGAGTACGCAGTGGCAGTAGGACTTGCCACCAACTGTACCATCACACAGTACAGCAAATTTGACAGAAAGAACTATTTTTATCCAGATAACCCACAGAACTATCAGATATCACAGCTTTATCTGCCAATCTGCCGCAACGGTTCAGTGGAGATTGAGACAGCAAACGGAAAGAAAAACGTCAGAATCCATGAAATCCACATGGAGGAGGATGCCGGAAAGCTCGTACATGACGAGTGGGAGGACGTATCTATCGTAGATTACAACCGTTCCGGAGTACCTCTTATAGAGATAGTATCAGAGCCTGATATGCGCTCCGCTGAGGAGGTTATCGCATACCTTGAGACACTGCGCCAGACCATCCAGTATCTCGGAGCATCTGACTGTAAATTGAATGAGGGCTCAATGCGTGCCGATGTCAACATCTCAGTCAGAGAGGTGGGCGCAAAGAAGTTTGGTACACGTACTGAGATGAAAAATCTTAACTCCTTCAAGGCTATCGCACATGCCATCGAGGGCGAGCGTGAGCGCCAGATAGAGCTTCTTGAGATGGGCAGAAAGGTAGTACAGGAGACACGTAGATGGGATGACAACAAGGAATCATCACATGCCATGCGTTCAAAAGAGGATGCGCAGGACTATAGATATTTCCCGGAGCCTGACCTCGTGCCAATCGTAGTATCCGATGAATGGATTGCACAGATAAAGGCAAAGCAGCCTGAGCTTCGTCCACAGAAGCTTGCACGCTACAAGAAGGAATACGACATCCCTGAGTATGATGCAAAGATTCTCACAGAGTCAAAGCATATGGCAGACATATTTGAGGCTGCCACAAAGCTCTGCGGCAAGCCGAAGAAGGTTTCAAACTGGCTGATGGTTGAGACAATGCGACTGTTAAAGGATAATGATATGGATGCAGATGAGATAAAATTCTCACCTGTAAACCTTGCAAAGCTTGTAGATCTGGTAGATGCAGGCACGATCAACTCATCTGTTGCCAAGGAAGTATTTGAGAAAATATTCTCGGACGATATCGACCCTGAGCAGTATGTCGAGGAGAACGGTCTTAAGAGCATGAATGATGAGGGTGAGCTTAAAGCCACAATTCAGGCTGTCATCGATGAAAATCCACAGGCAGTGGAGGATTACCACAATGGCAAGAAGAAAGCCATCGGAGCACTTGTAGGTCAGACCATGAAGGCCACAAAGGGCAAGGCAAATCCTGCTGTTGTCAATAAGCTTCTTATGGAGCTGTTATAATTGATTTGAGCTGTTCAATTGCAGCAATAATTTTGGGCACTCCAATAATTGCTCGGGATTGCAAAAGTATCTTAGAAATTATTGGCTCAATCACAAAACTTATGGGATTTAGGATTCCTCACATAATCAACTCTGCTCATATCAATGAGTTTTAAAAAGAAATACTCATCGTCAGGATATCCATACCCCTGC